>JBGPTK010000060.1:0-17309 GCA_041490605.1 Terriglobia bacterium
GCATATACGTTGACGAAGCCGCCGGTGTTGTTGCGAACGTCGATCACCACTCCCTGCTTCGACTGATTTTCCGCATCCAAATCCATATACAGTTGCTCGAGCGCGTCCCCGGACATATTCACCATGTGAACGTAGCCCAGCTTTCCGCCGCTGGCCCGCTCCACGTAGGCCCGGCGCTCCTCCACCCATTCGCGGTAGCGCAATCCCTTTTCCGTATTTTGACTCACCGGCTTCACCACCGCGTCGTGCGAGTCCTTTCCATCCGAGGATGCGGAAATCTTCAGGACAATGCGCCTGCCGATCGTGTGATCGAGCAAGGAGTGCAGATTCACCGTCGGCGCCACTGATTTTCCTTCGACGGCAACCAGGTATTCGCCCACATGAATATTCTTTGCAAGATCGGCAGGCCCAAACGGCGCCAGATGCACGATCTTCAGCTTGCCGCTGCTTTCGTATTCACGCCGGTCAAAATCCAGTCCCAATTGGCCGGCGGTAGTCTGCGTTGTGCCCTGAGGCGCGGAGATTCCCAAATGCGAAGCATTCAGTTCCCCCACCATCAAATTGATCAGACGGCGGACTTCATCCGGCTTCGCGGCCGCGGCAACTCGCGGAGCGAATTCCGCATGAACCGCATTCCAATCCGCGCCGTTGTAATCGGGGTCAGCAAAGTCATCGCGCAGGTAACGCCAGGCCTGCTCGAACACTTCGTTTTTTTCCTGCGCGAAATCCACGTCCATTTCCGCGGAGACGGCCAGGCCCCGCACCTGCCGGTTCTCCACAGTTACAATGTGAATCGAGCCGCCCTCGAGGTAGTACACCTCTTTGCTATCCGGCGAAAATTGAGCGCCTGCTTTGCGCGCCGGTGTTGAAGTAAGCTGGCGCGCCACCGGCGGTTCTTTCACCAGTTCGTCCAGCGAGTAAATGTAAAGGTTTTGCTGGCCGGCGGTGTCGCCGGTAATCAGCAGCCACTTTCCATCCGGGCTGATCGATGGATCTCCCGAATCCAGGCCGATCGGCAGCAGGGTGAGCCGGCGGCGAATATTTTCCCAGACGATTTCGACCGGTTTGCCGGCCGGCTTCTTTTCCTTTTCCGTGGAGTTTGCAGCAGCCTTGGTCTCGTCTGTTTGGGCGGGAGGAGCCTTCTCAGTCAAAGAATCCGGCTTCGAAATTTCCGGTTTGAAAAGTTCGCGAAACTGGTCTTCCCGGAACTTAGGGGCCCGCGGAATCAAATCGACGCGCGCCACCTGCCCCGGCTCCGTCCGCTGCCCAGTATCAAAGAGAAGGTAGGTGCCGTCCGGACTCCAGGCCACGTCGCCGCTGAAAACATTTCCCAGAAAGCTCACCTGCTGCGCGGCGGCGCCGGATGCCGGCACGGCAAAAATGTTGCGAAATCCGCGGTTGGTCACCTGCAGGAACGCGATCCATTTGCTATCGGGCGACCAGGCGAAGGATCGTGCGTTTCCGAATGGGGGGCGATCGAAATGGCCGCTGGTCACCGGATGTTCCTGCTTTGCGGCCACATCGAGTGCGATTAACTCCTGGCCATCTCGCTCGAATCCGATTTGCTTCCCGTCCGGAGAAAATCGCGGCGACGAATCGTTGCCCTTTCCCGTTGTGAGCTGAGTTTCCGCGGCGCCAGCAAAATCGTACAGGAAAAGATGAGTGGCGCCGCCGCGGCCGGAAACATAGACGAGTTGCCGGCTATCGGGCGACCAGGAAACCTCGGACTCCGCCACCGGAGTAAATGTAATGCGCGCCGCGTCACCGCCGTCTTTGGCCGAGGCGGCGAAAATTTCTCCGTGAACCACAAACGCCACTTTTTTACCGTCAGGCGAGAGAGTCATTTCTTGAAAATGACCATCCAGCCTCACGTGCTCAACCCCCAGCCCGGCCGGCGCGCCCACGCGCTTAATCGGAACTTGCGATGCGTGTTTGCTCGCCGTGTCCAGCTTCCAGATCTGAAAATCGCGCTCGAACGCGATGGTCTTGCCATCGGGCGTGATCGAAGGCCAGAGAACGCGCCCGTCGCGGAACTGAGTGACCTGCCGCGCTTCTCCATCCAGGGGACGCAGCCAGATATTCTGCGCGCCGCTGCGATCGGACACGTAGTAAAGGCTCTTACCGTCGCCGCTCCACATGGGCCACAATTCCTTCGCTCCGGCCGCGCCGCTCGCTTTGTTCACCTGCTGGTACGCGGGTGGCGTCGAATCCTGCATCAGCCAGATTTCCGATTCATCCAGATGGCTGTGGCCCTTGCGCCACCACTGGTCCGAAGAGATTCCACGCCCGGCAAAAGCAAGGCGCGTGCCGTCCGGAGAGGGCGCTGCCTCGAATTCATTCGCGTAGCGATCCGCGCTCACGGCCATGGGTGTGCCGCCCTCGGCGCGGACCCGATAGATATCGTTCATGTAGGAAAGATCGTGGCTGGTGGTGGAAAAATAAATCCACTGGGTGTCGCGCGACCAGCCGTTGAGATGCTCGAATCCATCTTCGAACGTCAACCGTTTCAATTCGCCCGTCTCGATCGTCAAAATGTAAATATCGCCGTTCCCGGTCAGCGTGGATTCGAAGGCCAGGCGCTTTCCGTCCGGCGAATACAGCGGACGGGACATCGTTGACGAATTGGAGATCAGCAGCCGCGCCTCTCCGCCGGACGAGGACACCGTCCAGATGTCTCCACCGCTGACGAAGGCGATTTGCGAGCCATCCGGAGAAATTCCCGGCTCGCTGAAGGCAGGCTCCGCCGTCTTCCCGTCACTCGCAACCATCGATTGAGGAGAGAATGCACCGGCAATAAACCAGAACGCGGCAAAGAAGCTCGCTAGAAGTACAAGATGGATTTGGGATTTCGTAAATCGGGTCACTCGCGCATTCCTTTCACTCTCTGAATCATGACCGCAAATTGCAAACGGGCGCAGGCAGGGTCAAATGCGGCGGGATTATAACACCCGTTCAAGCATGTTGCAGGTGGCGCTCCCAGGCGCTGGTTTTCAGAATTTCTTCCATCTGCGCCAGGGCAAAATCGAGCTCTTCATCTCGATTATAAAAATGGGGGGAAAGCCGAACGCCTGCCGCCGGACGAAAGTCCACCAGGATTTCGCGCGCCAGCAATTCGCGGGTCACCTCACGCGCGTGCGGGCAATCGATGGAAACGGTGCCGCCGCGTCCCGCAGGATCGCGCGGCGTATTTACCCGCCAGCCACGCTCGAGCGCTCCTTCGATCAGGCGCGCCGTCTGGCGCTGCGACTTCTTCCGGATGCTCTCCATCCCCACGCTCCCGATGATTTCGAGACCGGGCAGGCACGCATGCAGCGCCGGAATGTGCGGCGTTCCATTCAAGTAGCGAAAGGAATCCGTCCGCGCATCGATGGGCCCCACTTCGAATTCGAACGGGCGTTGATGCGCCAGCCAGCCGGTCAGCGCCGGCTTCAGTTTTGCCCGCAGGTCCTGACGAACGTAAAGGTAAGCAACACCCGGGCCGCCGCAGAGCCATTTCAATACCCCACCCACGGCGAAATCGGTTTTCAGCTCGCGCACATTCAGGGGAACCGTGCCGGCCGCTTGAAAGGCGTCGAGGATCACGCGAGCACCGACCTGGTGCGCGCGTTCGACGATGGCGGCCATATCCACAATCGAAGCGCTGCGGAACAGCACGTGTGAAATCGGGACCAGCAGCGTGTTCTGATCAATCGCCGCCAGGAATTTTTCCAGCGGCAGATGGATGCCGTCCTCGCTCTGCACAATTTCCACACGGGCGCCGAAACGCTGCTGCTCGGTGTAAAAATAGACGATCGAAGGGAATTCCAGATCGGCCATCACTACTTTGTTGCGCGGCCCCGAATAATCGAAACACGAGGAAATCACGGCCTGCGTGATGGTGACGTTCTGGTGCAGGGAAATCTCGCCCGGCCCTGCTCCGATGATCGCGCCAATTTTATCGCCGGCGCGGACCGCCATATCCCACCAGCCTTCTTCCCACGCGCGCACTCCGCGGGTGGCCCAGGTCTCGGCGTAGTCGTGAAGCTGGCCGTAAACGCCTCGCGGCATGGCGCCCAGCGAATTGCTGATCATGTACGTGGTACGGTCGAGGATCGGAAATTCCTCGCGCCACTTGAGCAGGTCATCCACTCGAACTCTCCAGAATTGGTATCCGCCATTCGTTCGTTGCCCCACAAAGTACCACAGCGCCACAAGAGCGAGCCACGGCAAACAAGCTGGGATCGCTTGTCGAGCAAGAGGATCGCATTCCTTGCGCGCCACCTCGTCTTGAAGCAAACTTCAAGATCAGATCATGATCGCAATCAGACGATGGCTCACGCCGGGGATGACGCAAGCTTTGGGAATCGGCTAGGATGGCTGAATTGCGTCCCGTTTCGGGATCGCACGGAGGATGGGATGGACGGCGGAATCGGACGCGCGAGCGCGCGAATCACAATTGTGGTGGGAGTGATGATTGCAGGGATGCTTGGCGCGCTGCCGGCACGCTCCCAGGAACCGGCGCCACCCGCGCCCAAAACCGCGCCGCAGCCTGCCGCACCGCAGATCCCCGTCCCGCCGAAAATCGATCCCGCCAAGGAAGCCAGCATCCGCAAACTACTCGATGTGATCGGGATTCGCGCCTCGATGGAGCAGACCGTAAAGAATATGACGGACATGAGCCAGGCGAGCCTTGCCAGGGCCTTGCCGAAGAACGATAACTCACAGAAATTCGCTGAATTTTTCTATCAGAAGCTGCAAGCCAAGTTGAATACGGACGATTTCGTCGGCCTGATCATACCCATTTACGAAAAGTACTTAACCAGCGAAGATATTGAAGGCCTCATTCGCTTCTACGAATCAGCGCTCGGGCAGCGCGCTCTGAAAGTTTTGCCGCAGATCGTCCAGGAAGCACAAACCGCCGGATTCCAATGGGGACAAAGAGTGGGGCAAGAATCCGCTCAGGAGGTAATCGCGGAGCATCCCGAGCTAAAAGACGCCCTCACGCCTCCCCCGGTCAAACCATAATCCCGCATTCCAATCCGCTGAAGTGCGAGCGCAACCGGCGGGCTTACTTGAATCGTTTGGTGAATTTTACGTCGAGCCCGAACGTGCCGTTGTTGTCGCGCAGGGCCACGATGGAAATATCCCGCCGGATCGCGTATTCCACTTGGATCACTTGTTCCTGGTCCGAACTGGTGTTGGTGCTGTAGGTGATCGTCAGGTCGCGCGTCACTTGCTGCTGGATGGTGATCCGCGCCCCCGCGTTTTGTTCCGTGGCGGTGCCGGAAAGGAACGGATCGATACGGAAGCGGCTGATCCCAAAAAGATGCTGAATGCGCCCGCCAATCTGGCTGGTAAGGGCTTCCGAAAGCAGGGCGGTGGCGCCGTAATTCGGGGATTGTCCGGCGGTCGAAGAGCGCAACGCGCTCTCCTCGCTGGTCGTGCCCAGGGCGAGCAAAGCGATCACATCCGACGAAGGCAGCGGCGGATCGGAGCGATAGGCCAGACTCAGGTGGCTGGCGGGTCCGCTGAAATCCAGCGTGATCTGGTATTGCTGAATCGTGGTGGTGGCCTCAATGTTCAGCACCGGATCGAGCCGGAAGGGATTCGAAAAATTGACGTCGCCGCGGCTGAGCGTGTAGCGGTTCCCGCGGAAGCTCATCTCACCGGAGATCAAATGGATGTGTCCCAGCATGATGGGGTGATCCCAGGTGCCGCGCACTCGCAGGTTGCCTTCGGTGGAGACATTCGCTCCCTCCCATTGCAAGCGCGCGTCGGGGCCGGAATCCACGACGACATCAAATTGCAGGTTGCTGAGATATTGAGATGTCGTGGTTGGTCCGTGGGCGGAATCGCGCGACGAGACAATCAATGTGGAGAGATCGACGCCCTGGCCGAGCAGCAAGCGGTCCATGATTAAATGGCCGGAAATGGATCCCGCCTGGGTGGAGCCGGTAAAGCGCAGCGTTCCGCCGATCAGCCAGCTCATGCCTTCGGGGTAACGGAGCCGGATTCGATTGGCGTGCGTATTGATCTCGTAGCGCAGCGGGCCGTCCCCATAGTTCAGCGAGCCGTCCATTTTCAGCAGGCCGCCGCCGGCTTCCGCCGTCACATTGTCGAAATACAATCGCGTTTTATCGAATACCAGATCTCCCTTTACGTGGCTCAGTCCGGCGGGGAAATCGCCGTATCTTGCCGCGGCATCCTCGACGCGAAGCCGGCCGGTGACCTGCGGATTCGAGGTGGTGCCCGCGATTGCGGCGTCGATTTGCGCCGCGCCGGTGGCCTCCAGGGCGGGCAAAATTCCGGTGAGCAACTGCAAATTCACCGACCCGGCCAATTTCAAATCGAGCGCGCGATCACCCGCAAAACGGGCAAAGCCGGAAAATCGAAAATCGGAGTTCGGGCCCTTCAAGTGCGCTTGCTCGATGCGTATTTCATCGCGGCGATAAACCAGGCGGAGCGCGTCCACATTTTCGAGATTGACAAATTCATAATCAAATTTGATTCGCGAGATGGCGGCCTGAATTTCGAGCGAGCCCGGCGTGCGCACGGCGCCGCTCAGCGTGAAATGCCCATCCACGCTGCTGTGTCCCGTCAGCGCCTTCAGGTGCAATCCGGTCCGGATGAACGAATCCAGGTCCACTTTCTCGACCGTCAATTCACCGCGGTAGGGATAATCGCCCGAAAGGCCCAGTTCAAATTGCCCCTGCAAATCTCCGCTGGCCATCTTCGACGTCAATTGCAGCCGCGTCCGCCGGCCATCGGAATCCAGCTTGCCTTCCAGATCTCCCTGGATCTCTTCGCCGACCCGCAGTTTCGCCAGACGGAATGTTCCGTTCAACTGCGGCGCGAGCAGGGGGCCTTTTCCATTTAGGTTGAAACTGACCGTGCCCCCCACCGGCATCGATGCCGATTGTAGTTTTTCGATTTGATCCAGCGATATGCCGCTGCCCGCCAAGGCAAACTCCACCGTCTTCTCCTGGAGACGGTAGAGAAAATCGCCGGAGATGCGAGCGGCTTGCTTGCGAAGTGCGGCGTTGGTGATGCGGATTTCGTCGTGGTGCAATCCCAGGCGGCCGCGGAATTCGTCTACCTCTAAATCCCAGGCTTTTACCTTCGTAAGAACGAAATCGCCGTCGAGCGTGGGCAGGGCTCGCGTGCCGCCGCCTATAAATTCTCCAGTCAGCAGGCCGTTGGCCGGATAATTCGTGCCGAACAGGCCCTGGATGTCCTCGAGGGGATCGCGGTCGAATTTGACGTCGAGCTTCCAGGGACTCTCCGGCAGAAAACCCCAGTCGTTATTGAAGGTCAATTGCAAATCGAGAGAGGCATTCGATTGTCCACGGCGCACGTGGGCATGTTCGAGCCGGAATTCATCCGGCGAATAGTTCAAATCGCCTTCGATTTCATCCCAGGAATATTGTTCGTAACGCGCATCGAAAGTTTTCACGTGGCCGGCAAACGTTGGCCCCCCCAGCGGACCCAGGACTCGCCCCTGGAATACCGTGCGCCCCGAGATGCGCCGGGGCTCGGAATCGGGTCCGCGCAAATAATTGATGAACTCGTCCCACTCCAGCAAATTATCCGCCTCCAGGCTGGTCTCCAGCGTGGAATCGGCCGCCGAAAGCGAACCGTCAAAATTCAGGCGCATCGAGGGAGTGGTGATCTGGCTTTGTGTAAGCTGCACGTCGCGGCGGTCCGCCGAGTAATCGAAATGAATCAGAGCGGTGGTGGGAATCGTGCCGGGAGCAGGCGTGGCCGGCGGGGACCAGCGCGATTCGCCGACCGAGCGGAAATGTTTGAAGTCCGCGGTCCAGGTGGTCACCGCGTCCACATCCACGATGCCGTCCCAGTGCAGCGTGTGTACCGGAAGGCTGGGATTATCCACCGACGCAAGCAGCGCGGCCAGGCCGTCTCCCCGCATGCGCGAGTCCACGCGGAAGGCGAGGTCGTTCAGATTCATCTCCAATTGGCCGGTCAGTGTGCCGCCCTCCGCGCGCGCTTCGAATTGCGGCAAGCTCACTTTCTCCTTGGTCGCTTCGAAACGCCCGCTGCTCTCGATCCCCTTGGCGTGGAACCACTGGTAGGGCAGCGAGATCTGGTGCGCGGCATAGTGCCCGTTGGCGCGCCAATCTCCCGGGCGATAGTCCGCTTGCCCGGAGAAATCGACCAGGCCGCCGGGTGAATGCGGCTTGCGCAGAATCGTGTTGATGTCCAGGAAATCCAGGCGGCCACGGTAATGAATCGTCCAGGCGGGCGATTGGAAGCTTGCCAGCTCTGCTCGCACATCTAACTCGGAATGCGGCAGCTTCCAAACCAATTCATCCAGCGAAAACGCATCGCGGCTCAGAGTAAACTTGGCCGAGACGCCGGAGGCGAAGGGCAGATACCGCCTGGCGGCGATCTCGATGCCGTGCCAATCCAGGCGGCCCACGTAGGTTTGGTGACCCGGGACGGTGGCATCGAAGTCGAGCGCGAAACGGAAGTTATTGCCTTCCACCGCCAGCGGCGTGCGGGCGTTATTGAACAAAATGTAGCCGTCATCCAGCCGCAGCTTCTGTATGGAAAGATCAAATAATTGCTCCCGCCACGGCCGCGATTGCTTATGCACCGCCGGAGAAGGCACATTGCTGGCGCCGGTTTCATCCAAGCGCACAGCCACCGCCGGCCGCTCGATTTCCACATCTTCCAGCGAAATCTTGCGTGCAAAAAAAGAAACAATGCGGATGCCGGCGCGCACGCGGTCCACGTGCACAAAGGGTGGCAGGCCTTCCGCCTCATGGCCATGAAGCGTCAGATTTTCGATCTCGATGCGCAGGCCGGCCAAATGAAAATGAAACGCGCCCAGTTCGACGCGAGCTCCCGTCATTTGCTCGATTCGACGAATGACGGCGGTGCGGGCCCAATGCTCGTCAAGTCCCGTCAGAGAAAGGAAGGAGAGAAACGCCGCCAGGACGAACGCGACCAGAAATCCAGTCACGAACAGGCGCTTCAGCCAGCGTTTCAATCCTTTCCTCACGATCCGCTATCTCCCCCCGCGATATCGATCTTTAATCGCGCCCGCGTTTCTTCCAGCCAGCGCGAGGAGCGCTCGTTGATGTCGCGTTCGATCAGGATCTCGCGTATCTGGTCCGACACATCCGCCAGCGGCGGCGCCGGCTGCCCCTTGGCGGTGAGTTCCGGCGCCAGCGTTTCCTTGTAGTATTTTTCGATCTGGCTCTGATCCACTTGCGCAGCCGGGCGAAACTTGTAGTCGAGGAAACGCGAAAGGTAGATCTCGTCCCGGATCATGCGCCGCAAAGCGCTTTCCGGCAGCCCGAGCGCGGCCAGCCGAGCGTGGAAAGCCTCCGGCGAAGAGAACCGTTTCATCAGTTGCTCGTACTCGTCGTTTACTTGCTTTTCGCCCGGCTGGGGATACTGGGCGGTGGCAGCTTCGGTCTGGAAAATCCACTGATCGATCAGATGTTGCACCACTTCCGCGCGAGATTCGGGGTGCTCCTCGATTAGTTGCTGGTAGGCCATGAGTTCGCGAATCGCACTTTCCGCGATGATGTCGTCTTCGATGCGCACGGCGATGCGATCCACCAATTGCCCGCCGCTGGAATACCCAGCCGCGGCAGAACCGGGGGGCGCCTGAGCGTTGCAGGCAGCAGAGTTCGCGAGCCGCGCGCAAGCCGCCCATCCCAGCAACATCACGAAAATAAAAATCCTCCGGCGCATCAGAAAATCGACCCGATATTGAAAAAGAATTGGAAGTGCGGCAACCGCGACGTCTGCTGCAAGCCGTTCGAATTCGTAAACACAAAACGCGCCGGGTTGAGTTGGTAACCCAGATCGATTCGAACGGGCCCGATGGGCGTGGCGTAGCGGAAGCCGAGTCCAACCGTGTGGGAAAGATAATTCATCGTGTTGTCGTTGGTGGCGGGTGACCAGCGCAACGTCACATGCTGCACATCGGTGAATACGTTTCCCGCGTCATAAAAGAGTGCGCCGCCCAGGCGCGTGCCCACAATCGGCAAGTGCATGGGAAAGCGCAGTTCCTGGTTGAGCACCAGCATCGCCAGGCCGCCGATGGGAAATCCGCTCGTCAGATCGCGCGGGCCGGCCTGGTTCAGGCCGAATCCGCGGAGGGTGGTGCCGCCGCCGGCAAAGAATCGTTCCGGCAGCGGAACATCAGTCGTGGTCGTATCGCCCAGAGTTTCCTCGACCCCGAAGCGAATCGAGCGGGCAAACACAAAGGCCCTTCCGAAAGGATGATACGTGGAATTCTGCGCGAAGATGCGCCCGAAGCTGGCGCTGGATCCGAAAGACTTCGCCGCGAGACTCAAGTCAACGGTGTTGAAATTGCCTCGAGTGGCATCGCCAGGATTGTCGCGCCGGTCCCGCACCCAGGTCAGGCCGAATGCCGAAATTCGCGCGGGCTGGCTGAACAGCGGAATCTCCTCCACGGGAATCTGGAGCGAGCTCGCGTCCACCAAAACGTGGCGATAGGAATACCGGTAGATCATCGTGGTGGAGCGGGAGACCACCTGATTAAGCTGGAACGAACCTTCATAACGCGTGGAAGTGAATGTGCGCACGTCGCGCGACTTATCGGCGAAGCCGGTAAGCACGACGTTGAAATGCGGATTGTTCAAGAAATTCGGCGATGTAAAGCTGAGCAGGCTGCGATATTGCAAGGTGCTGGCGCGCACCTTGAACGCCAGGCTCTGCGCCCGGCCTCCCAGGTTCCCTTTGGAAATTTCGAAAATAACACGGGGGCTGGCGCTCAGGCTTCCTCCCACCGGGCTCGCGCCGGCGCCCCCCAGGCGCTGCACTTCAAAGCCGCCACCGTAACTGAGGGTGATGCGCTTGGCCTCGTCGGTTTCGACGACGACATTTTTGTCGGGATCTTCTCCATTCGGGTTCTGCGGCGCAATCACGACGCGGTTGAAAATTCCCAAATTGTAGAGGCGCCGCTGCGAATCCACCACTTCGCCTTCCCGCAGCGGCTCGCCGGGCTGCATTTGAACTTCGCGGGCAATGGTGCGAATCCGGGTGTGCCGGAAACCGGTCAGCAGAACGCGCTGGACTCGAATTTGCGTTCCTTCGGTGATGGCATAGGTCAAGCGGACGCGGTTGGGAACGTCCGTGTCCGTCACCTGGGCCACAAAGCGCGCATCCGGAAATCCTTCGTTGTAATAGAGGGCCAGGACGTTGTCACGGTCGCTGGTCACGTCGAAATCCGAATAGGGCTGGCCGGGCGTCGAGCCGATCACGCCCAGCAGCTCGGCGTCGCTGATCGATTTGTTCCCTTCGATTCTGAGGCCAACCACGCGCGTCTGCACCCCTTCAGTGATGTGGAAGCGGACCAGCAGGGCCCCGGTCTTTCCGTGATAATCGTCCAGAGCCTCGCTCTGCACGTTGGCATCCCGAAAACCGTTGGCCTGGTAAAGCCCTCGAATCGAATCTTCATCCGACTTCAGCAGGCGCCCGCTGTAACGGCCCGGCGAAGCAAAGGCCGCGGGCTGGATGGAGATTCGGCCGGCCAGCAGCGAATCACTGAAGTATTTATTGCCGTCGAAATCCAGCGCCAGAATTTTGTGCTTCGCCCCTCGTTCGATTTCGTAGGTGATCACTTGTTCTTTTTTCTGTGGATCATTGCGGGTGGTGTATTGCACCCGGGCGTCGAAGTATCCCCCCCGCTCGAGTTGATCGCGCAGGTTGCGGCGGCCTTCTTGCAGCAGATCGTCATCCACGGCGCCTTCCGCGTAAACGGGCAAGAGCTTCTTTAACTGGCTGCCGCGAATCTTCGCTCCGTTCACTTCGATCCGCACGCGCAAGCCTGCCGTCACATCCAGGGTCAGCGGCAATTGGTTGGATTTGGGATCGTAGTCCCCTCGCCGGACAATCACACGGGCGCCCAAATATCCGGCGTGAATCAGAAACCTCCTGAGCCGCGTGCCGGCGCGCTCCAGCCGGGCCGAGGTCACTTCTTTCCCGGTGACAAGCTTGGAGCGGCGCAGCAGTTCGTTGTCCGGGTAGGCGCTCTGATTGTGAACCTGGATTGCGCCCATTCGAGCCCGCGGGCCAGGATCAACGTGAACCAGGATATTCATTTGACGCGTTTCGGGAAACGGCGCGGGCACGCTCCTGATTTTGGCCTGATAGAGACCGTCTTCGCTGAGGGTAGTCTGCAGGCGGCCGACGGCTTCACGCAAAGCGCTCTCGCGGAACGTTTCGCCCAGTCCAAGCCGCAAGGCGGCAAGCGCGAGCGCCTCGCTGGGAGGCTCTTTCCATCCATCGAGGAGCACGAGATTGTTGAAATAATTTAGGGTCACGATGAAATCAATTCGCAATCCGCCGGGGGAGGAAATCGCCTCCGCGCGGACGTCGGAAAAGTCACCCGTGCGGTAAAGCTGCTTCAGGCTCAGCCGCTCCGCTTCAATGTCGAAGGGCTGCCCGGCGGCGATCGCCAGGCTGGGAAGATGAGTGCTGACGGGTTTGCCGTTTTCGTCCAGCACGCGAATTTCCGCGATGTGCTGGCCTTCCAGCGTCGTCACCTGGGCGCGGACCGGCAGCATCGCCAGCAGGCAGAGCGCCACGCTGCCGGTCGTTCTGCAGGCAACAGGTCCCCAATGACATTTCATCCCCATCTCGGAGTGTGGATCAGGTTAGCACAGCCTCGATTCCCGCCGGATTCGAAAAGGCAGGTGAATGGCGCTATGATGAACCCGGCATGGCTGCGCCATTCGCCGGCTGGTGATGGATCCCAAACAGTACGAGAAATATTCGAAACAAATTCTATTTGCCGGGCTGGGTGAGGCCGGCCAGGAATGCTTGCTGAATGCGAGCGCCGTCCTGGTTGGCTGCGGCGCGCTCGGCACTACCCTCGCCAACCTGCTGGTTCGCGCGGGCGTGGGACGCCTGCGAATCGTCGACCGGGATTTTGTCGAATATTCGAATTTGCAACGGCAATCACTCTTCGAAGAGACCGACGCGCGCGATGCCTTGCCCAAAGCAGTCGCGGCGGAACGCCGTTTGCGAGCCATCAACTATGATGCGGGCATCGAAGGGATCGTTTCCGACGTGACCCCGGAAAATGTGGAGGAATTGCTTGCCGGCTACTCCTTGATTCTCGACGGCACCGATAATTTTGCCACGCGGCTCTTGCTGAACGATTTCGCAGTCGCTTGCGGTGTTCCGTGGATTTATGCCGCCGCCGTCTCGAGCTACGGCGTCACCATGACGATTCTGCCGGGGGAAACCGCGTGCCTGGCTTGCCTGCTCGAATCTCCCCAAACAAGCGCCCCCACCAGTGCCATGACCAGTGCCACAACTGGCCCATTTGGGGCGGGCTTTGAAGAAACCTGTGACACCGTTGGAGTTCTGAATTCCGCGATCGGCGTTGTCGCATCCTTGCAAGCGGCCGAAGCAACGAAACTTCTAGCGGGGAAAAAAGAAGCTCTCCACGGCCGGCTGGTGGCGTGCGACGTGTGGAAGGGAAGATTCCAGTCGATCCGTGCCGCCCGGAATCCGGCCTGCCGCGCCTGCGGCGAACGGAAATTCATCTATCTCACCGGCGCCGCCCAGCCGCACATTTCCCTGTGCGGCCGTGATTCGGTGCAAATCCATGAGCGCCGCCGGCGGCTCGACCTGGGCGAATTGCGGGCCCGGCTTGCCCCTGCCGTAGCGGATGTGCGTCACAACGATTTCCTCTTGCGCTTCCGCGTGCCGCCCTACGAACTGACCATCTTCCCCGATGGCCGCGCGATCATTAAAGGCACGCAGGACCCCGCCATCGCCCGTTCCCTCTACGCCCGCTACATCAGCGCCTAATCCGGATTTCTCGCCGGGATTGAGCAAAGAGGTTTGATTGGAAGTAGAAAAAGGCCGTCATCTCACGCATAACTGCGTTGTCGAGACGGGGTCAATGCCAAAAGAAGGGCGGCCTTTTTCTACTTCCATTCCCTACTTGTTGCTACCTCATGGTGAGAAATCCGGGCTAGAGTAAGCGGGGGCAGTTATGCCGAACAAATCCGAAACAGCTTGGGACGAAACGCCCCTTAAGGGCTTCAGCGAAGGCCGGGGCAATGTTGCAAAGTGCTGCCGCGCTTTGCTCCGGCGCTGATCGGCAGGCTTCAAACAGTTGATGGGAGCGTCTCCAAAGCAGCTAGAAACGCTACGAGCAACTCCGACTCTTTGATTGGCTTAGACACACACGCTGCAATTCCCGCCTCCTGGCAGCGCGGCGCGTCGCCGGAATGTTCCGCCGGGGCCAGCATCATGACGATCACGGTACGGAGTTTTGCGTGCTGATGAATCTCCGCGGCTAACTCGAATCCGTCCATCCCCGGCATGTTTGAATCCAGGAGCATCAACAAGGAATTTTCCCCCGCTCCCTCCTTGCGTTCCAACCATTCGAGTGCTGCCGTCCCGCTCTGCACTGCCACCGGCCTCATTCCCCACTCCAGCATCATCTCCTGCAAAGCTGAACGGTTCGTGGCATTGTCATCCACCACCAGCACGGACCGCCCGCGCAATCGCTGCCGATCTTCGGAATCGGAAATGGAAGAATTATTTTCCTGCACGCCGAAGCGAACCGTAAAATGAAAGGTGCTGCCCTTGTCCACTTCGCTTTCCACCCACATCCGGCCTCCCATGATCTCCGCCAGGCGGCTCGAAATCGTCAAGCCGAGGCCGATGCCGCCGAAATTCCGGGTCATGGAGCTATCGGCCTGCGCAAAGGCCGCGAAGATCTTTTTCTGATTCGCCTCGGGAATCCCCATGCCCGTGTCGCGCACGGAAAAATGAAGCAGCACAAACGCCTCCTCACGCGGCTCCATCTCGACTCGCACCTCAATTTCGCCCCGCGATGTGAACTTGATGGCGTTCCCAACCAGATTGACGAGGATCTGCCGGAGACAGGCCGGGTCGCCGACAAGCGCGTCCGGGACTCGATTGCCAATTTGCCCCACAAGTTCGAGGCCCTTTTGTTGCGCTCGGATCCCGAATCCCTTCAACGTGTCGCCCACGCACTCGCGCAGCGAAAAGTCAGTGGAATCGAGTTGCAGTTTCCCCGCTTCGATCTTTGAAAAATTCAATATGCTGTCGACCAGCAAGAGCAGCGAATCGGACGACGATTTCACCAGTCCCAGCCATTCTCTCTGGTCGGCCGAAAGTTCCGTGTCCAGAACCAGCTCGGTCATACCCATGATGCCGTTCATGGGCGTGCGAATTTCGTGACTCATGTTGGCCAGAAATTCATTCTTCGCTCGATTGGCAACCTCGGCAGCCTCTTTGGCCTTTTGCAGTTTCGCCTCCGTCTGCTTGCGCTCGCTGATCAGCGCTCCAAGACACAAACCTGTAAGGGAAACCACCAGCAGGAGCACCTGCAGCGCCGCCAAACTGGTGGCCTGCGCCCCGAAGTGCCGGAACGCGACCAGGACTCCCCAATTCAGCAGGACGATTCCGGCAGTCGCGCCCCGCAGCCCGTTCCTCACGGCAATCCAGATGATGGGCAGAAAGGAAAGATAGAAGAGTTCGTAATGCCGTCCCAGGTTGAGCCCGAAGATCAGATACAGAGCCAGAACTATACTGGCGATCTGGCCGAGCCATTCCAACGCGCGAACCAGGCTAAACTTCTTACTCCATTTTTCTTCACTCGGTTCTTGCGGTCGTTCCCTTGACGCAGATTGGGCTACATTGACAGGAAGTAAAGGAATCACCCACAAGAGAAGAAACGGCGCAAGCGCAACCATCGGCCCGGCGTCGCCTACCCACCAATTGAAGGTAACCTTCCCATAGTCGGCCGCGAACGATTCTCCTCGTTGAACCAGGGCCAGTGTTCCCAGCGAAGCCGCCGCGAGTGTCGCAATCAGCACCACAAGCACAAACCAGCCCACGTCGCGCAGGCTGCGCAATCGTTTTTTCCTTCCCAGAATTCTCCGGAGAATCAGGGCAGCGAGCGTGTACGTGCCCACCGTCAGGATGTCGAGCCACGAAAATCTCTCACTGAAGGGCAGGTGCTGCCTGCTCCAGAAGGTGCTGAGCACGGCGGCCAAATAGACAGCCGGCGCATACTCAATTCCGAGACCCAAGACCAGGGCGAGTCCCAGAGCGGATGCGGGATACCACGCGCTGACCTCCGACCACATCCCGACTGCGGCCGCGGCGCGGTGCAGAGCAAGGTAGGCCAACACGAAACCGAGGACGATACACAGGCGTGTTCGAAGTGGGGTGGACTGGACCCGGGACTCTGTCATCCGATTCCTTTCGGTCCCAAGCCCTTGTTTTCTGCTCTGCGCCTTGTTCTCAGACTAAGCCGCGCAACTCCGCCTGTCAATTGGCGCGTCTTACTAGAGTGCCGCACTTATCCCTCATCGGGTGGCGGAGAGTGCCACAGTCTGTTACTCTCGCCGGCTTATCGGAGGAACATTCATGCATCGGATACGCGCAATCACAGCGTTGCTGGCTGGAATTTTTGGCGCGGGCGTCCTGGCGGCGCAGCAGACCGGCAACCAGAACACTCTCGCGAGGGAAATTTTCAAACAACTGATAGAAATCAACACCACGGATTCCGCCGGCAGCACAACCGTTGCGGCCGAAGCGATGGCCCTGCGATTGCGCGATGCGGGCTATCCGGCGGGCGACATTTACGTGGGCGGCCCCAATCCGCGCAAAGGCAATCTGGTGGCGCGTCTTCACGGCACGGGCGCGCGCAAACCCATTCTGTTGATCGGCCACCTGGATGTTGTGGAAGCGCGCCGCGAAGATTGGTCGATGGATCCTTTCCAATTCAACGAAAAGAACAGCTATTTCTACGGCCGCGGCGCTCTGGACATGAAAGATGGCGACGCCATTCTGGTCACCACCATGATCCGGCTGAAGCAAGAAGGCTATAAACCCGATCGCGACATCATCCTGGCCCTCACGGCTGACGAGGAAGGCGGCACATCCAATGGCGTGGACTGGCTTCTCCACAACCATCGCGACCTGATCGACGCCGAGTACGCTTTGAACCCCGACGGCGGTGAGTTCGAAATCAAGGATGGCAAGGAATTGCTCGCCGCCATCCAGGCCAGCGAAAAACTCTACCAGGATTTCGATCTCAAGGTAACGAATCGCGGCGGCCATAGTTCGCTGCCGGTCCCCGATAATGCCATCTACCATCTCGCCGAAGGGCTCGCGCGCCTCGCGCGCTTTCAATTTCCCTTCGAACTGAACGAAGTGACGCGCGCTTACTTCACGCAAATGGCGAAGATCGCCGGAGGAAAAGCGGCCGGCGACATGAACGCAATTTTGCAAACTCCGCCCGGCCCCGGCGCAATCGCGCGGCTTTCAGAAAC
>JBGPTK010000061.1:0-17238 GCA_041490605.1 Terriglobia bacterium
GTGCTCGATGGCACGCGATTCCCACGCAATCCGCTTGATGTCCATCAGGTGCTGCGGGCCGATGTTATCGGAGGTGATGTTGCCGCCGGGCGCGCCGCAGCCGAGCGTCATGGCCGGAAATAAATTTGTGGAATAGCCGATTGAACCGTGAACCGACGACGTATTGATCGGAATGCGGAACGCCGGAACAGCCAAACCAAACTCGCGCACCGCGGATTCGTTCTGAGAATGCATCGAGCAGGTGTGCCCCAGGCCGCCGAATCGCAGGATTCGAGTGCACAAAACAATCGCAGCAGCCGTATTGGCCACGGAATAAAACGCCAGGATCGGCGAAAGTTTCTCGGAGGAAAGCGGCTGCTCGCGGCCGACCGCATCGAGCTTGGCGATCAATACGCGCGTTGCGGCCGGCGCCTTGATTCCCGCCATTTCCGCGATCATCGTGGCGGGCTTGCCGACAATTTTTGGATTGGGCGTGAACGAGCCCGGCGCGATTACCAGCGCACCAAGACGCTGAATTTCATCCGGAGTCAGAAAATACGCGCCCTGCTGCCGCAATTCTTCCAGCGCCTGATCGCGCACCGCTTCGTCCGCCACGATGGCTTGCTCGGAAGAACAAATGGTGCCGTAGTCGAATGTTTTTCCCGCGATAATATCCGCCACGGCCTTGCGCACGTTCGCGGTGCGTTCGATATAGGCAGGCACGTTGCCGGGGCCGACGCCGTAGGCCGGCTTGCCGGAGCTATACGCGGCGCGGACCAGGCCCGTGCCGCCGGTGGCGAGAATCACTCCGGTCAGCCGGTGCTTCATCAATTCCTGGGTGCCCTGCATGGTGGGATGTTGCAAGCAACCGATCAAACCCTCCGGAGCGCCCGCGCGCAATGCCGCCCGGCTCATCACGCTTACCGCCTCGCAGATGCATCGCATCGCTGAAGGATGCGGGCTCAGCACGATCCCGTTCCGGGCTTTGAGGGAGATCAGTGTCTTGTAAATCGCCGTCGAGGTGGGATTGGTGGAAGGAATTACGGCGGCGACTACGCCAATCGGGCTGGCCACTTCCAGAATGCCCTTCTCGCGATCTTCGCGCAAAATTCCGGCCGTCTTCATCCCCCGAATCGCGCGATGCACATCCACCGACGCCAGCCGGTTCTTGATGATTTTATCGGGAACATTGCCGTAGCCGGTTTCTTCCACCGCCAGCCGAGCAAGCTGCTCGCCCGCAACCGTGGCAGCTTCCGCACAGGCGTCCACAACAGCATCCACCTGGTTTTGCGAAAACGCGGCAAATTTTTGCTGGGCTGCGCTCGCCTGTTCCAACAACTGGCGAGCTTCCTGGATGGAAATTAGGTCGGAATCGCGCAAACTCAAAGCGATTTACCTTGTCGGAGAAAAACCCTTGCCTCAAAAGAGACAGGCTGCAAAACCATGTCCGGGCCCACCGCCAAACGCCGGGGGCCGAAGAGTCCCTACTTCTTGTGCGAACCCTCGGGAGCTTGTCCGCCGCCGGGCAAAATCTTTTCCACCAGCTCGTGGGGCCGCGGAATCACGTGAACCGCAACCAGTTCGCCCACGCGCCGCGCTGCCGCGGCTCCTGCATCGGTGGCCGCTTTCACTGCACCCACGTCGCCGCGCACCATCACGGTGACGTAACCCGAGCCAATATATTCCTTGCCGATCAAGATCACGTTGGCGGCTTTCACCATCGCATCGGCAGCCTCGATCGAGCCTACCAGCCCTTTGGTCTCGATCATTCCCAACGCATCATTCGCCATGGAAGCCCCTCACGATTTGTCCGCACTTCTGCGCCCAACCGGTCTCAACTACGAATGTAAAAGTCCAGCGCAGACTAGCACGCCCACCCAAGCGAATCAAGCCGTGTGGGAACAATCGGGCTCCGGGTGTGGAAATAAAGCGAAGGACACCAGATTTCGAGAGGCCGCCCGATCGAATCGCCTGTGCTGACGCAATTCAAGGCGAGGGAGGTCCAGGAGCAGGGAGAACTTCATTACTCGCCGGGACAACTCTGTTCCGCGTCGTATTTTTCACCGCGTACATGGCCTCGTCCGCCATGTGAAGCAACTCGACTTTGGTTTTCGAATCGGTGGGAAATGCAGCTACGCCGATGCTGGCGGTGATTTGGATGTTCAATCCTGAATCCTTCAGCCAGACAGTCTCGCTGATCAGTTTGAGCAGCCTTTGCGCGACTCGGACGGCATTTTCCTTGGAGGTTTGCGGGAGCAGGATCACGAATTCGTCGCCGCCGTAGCGGAAAGCGAAATCGATCAGGCGGCAATTGCCTTTGATCGCCGAACCGATTTCACCGAGGAGCCTGGAGCCAACCAGATGGCCATGGGTGTCGTTTACGGTCTTGAAGTGGTCGAGGTCGATGAAGATGAGCGAGAACTCGAACGAATAGCGCTGCGAACGGTAAATTTCCGTATCCAGGATCAAATTCATGTGGCGCGCATTGTAAAGCGTGGTGCAATCGTCCGTGATGGTTAG
Source organism: Terriglobia bacterium (assembly GCA_041490605.1). Lineage (GTDB taxonomy): Bacteria > Acidobacteriota > Terriglobia > Acidiferrales > UBA7541 > JBGPTK01. Next base: position 2,500 of record JBGPTK010000061.1, read on the forward strand.
TTCGTGAATGCGGTGGACGTGCCGCGCGTTCTCAATGGCGATAGCGGCATAGTCCGCCAAGGCTTCCAGCAGCGCCAGATCGCGTGAACTGAATCCCTCCGGCCCCACGCAATTGATTAACTCGATCACGCCCAGGCATTGTTCGCGGAAACGCACCGGGACGGCCACGATCGAGCGCGTCTCCATCCGGGTCTTTTCATCCACTTGCGCGAAGAACCGGGAATCCAGGCTGGTGTCCGGCACCACCACCGCCTCACCCGACTGGGCCACCCACCCGGCGATGCCCTGGCCGATGGGAATGCGCACGTCGCGCAGGGCGCCGGCGCCGGTGCCGGTGGCAATCTCGAAATATAATTCCTGCTTCTCATCATCCATCAGGAGCAGCGACCAGGTGTCCGGACGCAGGACTTCGTTGATCTTCTCCATGATGGTACGCAGAACCTGATCGAGGTGCAGCGAGGAGGTGAGCGCTTTGCCCAGCTCGTGGAACACGGCGATCTCGTGGAAATCCCGAGGGTCCAGGCGGACGGCTGGATTCCGGCGTCGCTCCACTCCGTCGAAAGGTTTTGGCTCAGTCACTTTCCGTTTTGGTCCCGGGGACAAATCAATTACTGAGTACATAGGCCCTGACACTTCCTTCGCATTATAAGAACCACTCCCGTTGGCTGCAATGGGCGAGGCACAAGTGGTGTCGAAGAGACTATCTGCGGAAATTGGCCTTGTCCGCAACCCCTCGTGGCAATCTAGCGCAAGGCCGATTGACACCCAACTCCGGCCCGCCTATATTTTGAAGGAAGACCTCATAAATGGCCACTACACCTTTTGGCGAACACCTCCGGCGAGAGCGGGAAATGCGCGGCGTATCCTTGGAAGAAATTTCAACCGCAACGCGGATCAGCGTCCATTTCCTGCAAGCTCTGGAGAGCGAGAAATGGGACAAGCTTCCCGGCGGAATTTTCAATCGTGGCTTCATCCGTGCCGTGGCTCATTTTCTGGGTCTCGATGAAGAAAGCCTGATCGCCGAATATGCCTTGAGCACGAACGACAAGCCGGCGGTGGCCGTCTGGGCAAAGCCGCCTGCGAAATCTCCCCGCTGGTTGTTGCCCTTGCTCGTGGTCTTGCTACTTGTGGTGCTGGCGGTGGCGGGATGGCTGGGATATCGATACTTTGGCTCACGGCTGAAATTCTGGCACAGACCGGCCAAGACCGCGGTTACTCATCCAGCGGGAATGCAGCCACGCGGATCCACTCCGCAATCGACGGCGCCTTCCATCGCGGCGGCCAATTCGGCGCAAGAAAAATCTGACGTGCTCGAACTGAAGGTTGAAGCCGGCAAATCCACCAGGTTAAGGGTGATTGCGGACGGTAGAGCCGCTTTCAATGGCAGGTTTGTGGCTGGCCAGTCGCAGGTATTTCAGGCGCATGATCGCTTTGAAGTAACATCCAGCGAAGCAAGCGCGCTGGTGCTGGAGTTGAATAGCCAGATTCAAGCCCCACTCGGTCCGCCGGGACAGCCTGGAAGCGTCACGCTGTCACGCAAAGACTTGAAACCTTCCCCGGGAGGAACAGATTAGCGCGGAGCTGCGTGCCGAGATACGCTCCGGCCAAGCCAAATTTGAACGAAAGCTTGCCGTCTGCGCGGGCAGTGCCGGCCTATCTCCCGAGGACCGTGTCGAAGTCCTCGCCATACTTTGCCATGACGAGGCGTTCCACGAACGCGCCGCCTATGCCCTGTTGGCCCAACCCATCGAAGCCTTTCTTGCCGCGCTCATCCGGTCCGATGCCGCTCCTGAACTATTCACCTACTGCGCCGAAAATCTTGCGGAAAAACCAGGCGTAGCCGATTTCCTGGCCAGGAATGCGGCCTGCCCGATCGAAGCGCTTGTTCGCACCTCCCGTTTCGTCACTTCGGTTGGCGCGCAAGCCTTGTTCGACAATCTGGACCGCTTGACGAGTGACCCGATTCTAATCGTCGTGCTGGAGCGGTGCCCGTCGCTGACTGTCGAGCAACGGGAATTGGTAAAGGAGCTGCAGAAAGGAGCCGGCGCGGAAGTCGAACCCGAACTCCAGGAAGCAATCGCGGCGCTGGAGCCGGATCTCGAAAAGCGGCGCACGATGCTGCAAAAGCTTTCACAGATGAACGTCGTCGAGCGCGTGCAACTGGCACTGAAAGGCAGTCGCGAGGAACGCATGTTGTTGATCCGGGACTCGAACAAGGTGGTTCAGCGGGCTGTTTTGCAGACGCCTAAATTGAGCCCGGCAGAGGTGGAGAGTTTTGCCGCAATGGGTAACCTGAGCGCGGAGATCCTAAGAGTCATCTCGGCGAACCGCGTGTACATGAAGAACTACACAATTGTGCGAAATCTGGTCTCCAATCCGAAGACGCCTCTCGAAGTATCCCTTCACTTGCTTCCACGGTTGATTGCGCGCGACTTGAAAATACTCACAACGAACAAGAACGTTCCGGATGTGCTGCGTTCCAATGCGCTCAAGCTGCATCGCCAGCGTAACGAATCCCGCACCCAATCCTGATCGAGAGAGCTGCTCGATGGAGTGAGGAATCTTCGAGGAAAGATGTATCTATTTTGCCGCGCCGCCGGCAAGTGATGCGCTCGTTTTCTTTGCAAATTCACGCGCCTTTTCTAAAATTTCAGTTTCGTTCAGCGTCAGCATCTTGCGATGCTCCATCACGGTTCGTCCGCCGATGATGGCCGTATCCACGTCCGCCGCTTTCAGCGCATAGACGAGTTGCGAATAAACATTGTAGAGCGGAGTGGCGTGGGGCGCATCCGTGCGGATCAGGATCAAGTCAGCCCTCTTTCCGGGCTCGAGCGAGCCAATTTCTTTTTCCATGTGGACCGCGTGCGCGCCGCCGATCGTGGCCATCTCCACCACTTGCTGTGCAGGCAATGCGCGCGGGTCGCCCCGGGAGATTTTCTGCAGTTTCGCCGCCAGATCCATTTCCCGGAACATGTCCAGGTCATTGTTGCTCGCCGCGCCGTCGGTGCCCAAACCCTCGTGCATTCCCCCGGCGATCATGTCCACGACTGGACTCACGCCACCTGCTGTTTTCATGTTGCTGGAGGGATTGTGAATGCAGCCGACGCCATGCGCTGCCAGCAAAGCAATGTCGCCCGCATCCACCCAGATGCAATGCGCGCCGATCACATCCGGCCCCAGAACTCCAATCCGTTCCAGATAGCCCACCGGCGTCGCCCCATGCTTGTCGCGGCTCTGATCCAATTCGAATGGCGCCTCCGCCAGGTGAATCTGGATGGGCGCGTGATATCGGCGCGCCAGGGCGGCCGATTCCTGCAATGTTTTCTCGGAACACGTGTAGATCGAATGGGGTCCGACGGAAGCGGTGATCAGAGGGTCACCTTTCCAATGTTTTAAGAAATCTTCCGTGTAGGCGAAGGCCTGGGCGGTTGTCTTGTTATCGGGGGCTGGGAAATCGATGATCGTCTCCGCGAGGACGGCGCGCATGCCGGCTTCTTTCGTCACCCGGGCAACTGCGTCCTCGAAATAATACATGTCCACGTAGGTGGTGGTTCCGCCACGCAGCATCTCCAGAACACCAAGCCGCGTTCCCCAAACGACGAAATCTTCGGTGACGTTTTTGGCTTCCGCCGGGAAAATATATTTTTCGAGCCAGTCATTCAGGGGCAGGTCATCCGCCAGGCCGCGGAACAGCGTCATCGCGGCATGTTGGTGGCCATTGATGAGCCCGGGCATCACGATCATGCCTTGAGCGTCGATTTGTTGCGCCGCTTCAAATCGTGCTTCCAGCTCCGCGCGTGTTCCGACCGCGAGAATGGTATCGCCGCGCACTGCTACGGCGCCGCCGTCGATGATTCGCCTCGAGCCATCCATGGTGACGACCGTGCCTCCTGAGATCAGCAGGTCCGCATGATCCTTTGCTATCGCAGCTTGAGCGTGCAATGCATGCGGAAACTGAAGCACGAAACCACAAAGGAACACGGATAGACACAGATTAAAAAATAGATCGGGCAAAGCGCGTAAACGGAGTGAATTGGGTTTCATAGGTGGACTCGCGTGTTGGCTTGCGGAATTTGTGTGGTTCGAAGTTTTCGTCTCGTTCATAAGAACGATGAATCAAACGGCCGCGGCAACAGAGTTCCCGAACGCTCGTGTTCGACCTTGCCTTTCAGGTTCGAGAGAATGACGGGAATGTCGTTGCAGAATTCCCAGATCAGTTGCCGGCATGGGCCGCAAGGCGGGGTCAGCACATCGGTATCGGCGACGACGGCAATCGCATCGAAGCCGCGCTCGCCCTCCGAGATCGCCTTCAGCAAAGCCACGCGCTCGGCGCACACGGTGAGGCCCAAGGTGGCGTTCTCGACGTTGCAGCCGGTGAAAATGCGTCCGGACTTCCCGCGCAGCGCGGCTCCGACGCGGAACTTCGAGTACGGCGCGTAGGCAGATTCGCGGGCTTTCACCGCCGCGGCAATCAAATTGTCGTATTCGTTCATCGCTTGGTCGCTTGCCGGAGCTGATTCACACACCTATTGCACATCGTTTGCAATGTTCGGAATCAGGGCGCGCAGTAGCGCCATGAACTGAACCTTCACTCGTTCGCCCGTCTCGAGCACTTCCTGGTGATTGATCACCACATCCAGAATTCCGGCCGCCATGTTCGTGACGCAGGAGATGCCCAGCACGCGGATCCCCATGTGCCGCGCCGCAATCACTTCCGGCACGGTGGACATCCCCACCAGGTCGGCGCCGATCGTGCGCAAATAGCGAATTTCCGCAGGCGTCTCGTAACTGGGACCCGATAACGCGGCATAAATTCCTTCGAACACTTTGATTTTCAGGCGCATGGCTTCCTGCAATGCGAATTCCCGATACTCTTTCCAGTAAGCCTGGGTCATATCGTTGAAGCGCGGACCAAACCGTTCATCGTTTGGTCCAATCAGCGGATTCGAGCCCTGCAAATTAATGTGATCGCGAATTACAACCAGAGCGCCCTGCTCGAATTCCGTATTGATGCCGCCGGCGGCGTTGGTCAGGATCGCGGCGCGAATTCCCATCCGCGCGAACACGCGCATGGGGAAGATTACATCCCGCAAGGAATACCCTTCGTAGAAATGCACGCGCCCCTGCATGGCCGCCACGGAAACGCAGCCCACTTTGCCGATGACCAGGCGTCCGGCGTGGCCGATCGCCGTCGAGCGCGGGTAGAAAGGAATTTTCTGGTACGGCACTCGCGTCGCGCCGTCGAGTTCGTCCGCAAACGCGCCCAACCCCGATCCCAGCACCAGTCCGATGCGCGGCCGCAGTTTTGTTTTCGACAAAATAAATTTTGCCGCGCGCTCCGCCCGCGCAAATTCCCCGCCTGTCTTCGCAGCTTTGCTCGCTTGCCTGGCCAAAGGAGTCTCCCGCCTCACTTCAACATGATTCCCACAATCGACGCGGACATCAAATTCGCCATCGTCCCGGCGAGCATGGCGCGAATTCCCAGCCGCGCCAAATCGTCTTTCTTGTTGGGCGCCAGCGCGCCGATGCCGCCGATTTGAATTCCAATGGAACTGAAATTGGCAAACCCGCACAGGGCAAAGGTGGCCAAAGTGAATGAGCGCGGATCCAGCACGTCCTTCATTTGTCCCAATTTCCCAAACGCGACTAATTCGTTCAGCACCATGCGAGTTCCAAGCAAACTGCCGATCGCGCCGCAATCGCGCCACGGAACGCCGATCACCCAGGCAACCGGCGCCAGGAACCAGCCGAAGATTTGCTCCAGGCTGGACGGAAAATAAGCAAACCCGTGCCGCCCCAGAATTCCGTGAATGCCGCCCAGTATTCCGTCACACAAATAAATCATGGCGATAAACGAGATCAGCATCGCGCCCACATTGATCGCCAGATTCAGTCCGTCCGACGTACCGCGGGAAAGCGCGCCCAGCGCGTTGGTATCCTTTTCCAGATCGGCCATTTCGACGACTCCGGCCGTGCGTGGTGTTTCCGTTTCGGGCACCAGCATCTTGGCCAGCAAGATCGTAGCCGGCGCGGTCATGATCACGGCGGTGATCAAGTGTTTCGCGTCGATCCCGAACGCGATATAGGCGGCCATGATCCCACCGGAAACGTGAGCCATGCCGCTGGTCATGATGGTCATTAATTCCGAGCGCGTCACATCCGGCAAATACGGCCGGATCGTCAGCGGCGCTTCCGTTTGCCCCATGAAAATACTGGCGGCTACGTTCAGCGATTCGGCCCCGCTGGCCCCCATCAGGCGCGTCATCACTTTCGCCGCCTGCTTCACGATGAACGGCATCACTCCGTAGTAATAAAGCAGCGCGAAAAGCGCGGCGATGAAAATAATTGTCGGCAGCACTTGAAACGCGAAGATGAAACCAATATTGGAGTTCTGTTTGCCCAGGGGGCCGAACACAAACTCAGATCCAAAAAAAGCGTAGCTGAGCAATTTGTTCACCGCATCACCCACTACACGGAACAGTCGCGCCCCGATGGGGGTAACGAGCACGAAGTAAGCAAAAGCAATCTGCAGGCCCAGGCCCCAGGCCACTGTCTTCTTACGAATCGCGCTGCGGTTGGTTGAAAACAAATAGGCCAGGCCCATCATGGTGATCAGGCCTAACACGCCGGTCAGTCGGTGCATCCCCACCCTCCAGTGTTGCCAGAGCCGCGAGCCAATGCAGAAATTCGCATCAGGCGCCGATCACTTGTTTCACCAGCACCGGTTGCGGCGGAGCCTTCGGCCCAACCATGAAGCTTTCTTCCAGCAACTCGGTCACTTCTTCCAACCGGTGATGCGCATTGTAATGCACGGTGCAGAGCGCCGTCCCCGCTTCCACCGCGTCGCCCACTTTCTTGTGCAGGACGATGCCGACGGCCGGATCGATCGAGTCTTCTTTCTTCTCGCGGCCACCGCCGAGCAGCATGCTGGCAACGCCAACATTTTCACAGCGGATCTTGGAGATGAATCCAGCGCGGGAATTCACGATGTCCATTGTATGTTTCGCATGCGGCAGCCGCGACGGATCGTCGATCGCGGCAACGTCCCCTCCCTGCAGCCGCACGATTTCTCGGAATGTATAACGGGCGCGCCCGGAGGCGATCATTTCCGCGGCCAGCCGCTTCCCTTCCCCAACCGACGAGGTCCGGCTACCCAACTGGAACATCCACGCGGAAAGTTCCAGGCACAACTCGCGGCAATCTTCCGGTCCGCCGCCGTTCAGGATTTCAATGCACTCTTCCACTTCGAGCGAGTTTCCGATTTTCCGCCCGAGCGGCTGGCTCATGTCCGTAATTAATGCCACCACGCGCTTTCCCATCCGCTTGCCGGTCTCTACCATCAACTCCGCCAGGTAGACGGCGTCTTTTTCCTGCTTCATGAATGCGCCGTCGCCGGTCTTCACATCGAGCACCAGAGCGTCGATTCCTTCTGCGAGTTTCTTGCTCATGATCGAAGCGCAAATCAGGTAAGGACTTTCCACCGTCGCGGTCACGTCGCGCAATGCATAGAGTTTTTTATCCGCCGGCGCGATCTCCGCTGTCTGGCCGATCAAAGCGCACCCGCACTCGCTGAGCACGAGCCGGAATTCCTCAAGCGATAGATTCACGTTGAAGCCGGGAATGGATTCCAGCTTGTCCAGCGTGCCGCCCGTGTGGCCCAGTCCACGGCCGCTGATCATCGGCACCATCAAGCCTCCGGCCGCTACAATGGGAGCGATTACCAACGACGTTTTGTCTCCTACTCCCCCGGTGGAATGCTTATCCACAAACCCGGGGATGGCTTCGAGTGGATCGGAATTCTTTCGAGGCAGGCCGGTGAAATCGAGTACGCGCCCGGAATAGAGCATCTGCTCCGTCAAGGCAGCCAGTTCCGCGCGCGTCATTCCCTTCAGCACCACGGCCATCAGCCAGGCTGCCAATTGATAGTCGGGGATCGAGCCATGAGTAGCGCCTTTGATGAGGAATTCGATTTCCTCCGCGGTCAGCGCTTCGCCGTCGCGCTTCTTGCGGATCAAGTCAACCGCGCGCATTCAGGCAAGCCTCGACGGATTCTTCGATGAGCCCGCTGCAAGGGCCGGGGAGCGCTCAAATATTAGTTGGGTCGGCATCAGCGAGGAGCCGCCGGACACGCTAGCATCCCCCGTTTTCGCTTGTAAAGGTGTTTTCGGCAACGCGCCCGCGGCGCTATGCAATGGTACAAAATTAGCGCCCGCTTGCCGAATTTCCGATCTGTAAATCCCGGTTTCTTCTGCTCTTTTTCTTGCCGCTCGAATGATGGAGAATGGCGCGGCCTCTGAACAGCAATCCATAAAGGAACTGCAAAATGATTAGCGGTAGCCGAAGCTTGCTGGAAGCGTTCGTACTCGGACTATTGCTTCTTATCTATCCCGTTTGTGCGCGCGCGCAATTCATGGGGCGTCAAACTGGCTGTTACAGTCCCCAGATGGTTGCCAATCCCAATCGGCCGACAGTCGCGAATCCCGCCGACATCACGCAATACGGAGTTTTAGAGCTCGAATATGGCTGGGACCGTGGATGGCTTGGGGCCGGCGCCCGGCAGAGTGACCTGGTGGGATTATTGAAGTTCGGACTGCTCTGTGACGTGGAACTCCGCTGGAACACGACCAGCCTGATTGCACTCGACGATTCCGGCGGGAGCCGCCATGGCTTCGGCGACAACTGGTTCGGGCTGCAGGTCCGCATCTATCACCAGACGGCCCACGTGCCGAGCCTGGCGATCAGTTATGCAGTCAAGGTTCCCACCGCAAGCACCAACAAGGGCCTTGGATCGGGCCACATCGATCATCAGTTCACATTTCTCGCCAGCAAAGATCTGGTGGGAACCCACTTCGATTTCAACGCCAGCTCATTTCTGATCGGCCGCGATAAGACATCCGGATTCGACCGGAACTTCCAATTCAACCTCGCGTTTTCCCATCCACTGAAGGGCAAGCTCGCCGTGACGGCGGAGTTTTACGGCAATACGGAGCTGAACGCGAATACCCCAGGATTCGTCTCGACGCTTTGGGCGCTAACCTACGCGATCTCGCCGCGTTTGGTGGTCGATGGAGGGATTGATGCTGGGCTAACCAGCGGAACGCCGCAGAAGCGAGTGTTTGCGGGCCTAACCTATTCCATCGCCAATCTCTATTCCGCGGTCAAGCATGGTCACCCCGCCAGCGGAAATCCGATGCAGCCGGATCCCAGCCGCTGAAGCTCCCGGGATGGTGCACCAGCTTAAGGTTTGCGGCCGGCCTGCTCCGCAATATCAGCGGCCAGTTGCTGCATTTCGGCATGGATGCGGCCATTGGAAGCGAGAATTTCATAATCGCCGGGATGGTACGGCCGTCCACCAAAATCCGTCACCGTTCCACCTGCTTCACCCACCAAAAGCATTCCCGCAGCGGTGTCCCACGACTTCAGGCCGAATTCCCAGAAGCCATCGAATCGCCCGCAGGCAACAGCGCACAAATCGAGCGCCGCGGAGCCATCGCGCCGCACGCCATGCGAGCGCAGCGTGTATTGCCAATAATAATTGATGTTGGGATTCGACGAGCGCTTATGGGTGGGAAATCCGGTTGCGACCAGGCTCTTCGACAAATCTTCCACGTTTGAAACATGAATCCGTTTCGAATTGAGATACGCGCCTTCGCCGCGCATCGCGCTGAATAATTCACCGCGAGAGGGATCGAGAACCACGCCCACCAGCGGCTCGCCGTCTTCGAGCAAGCCGATCGAGACCGCGAAGCATGGATACCCGTGCGCGAAATTCGTCGTGCCGTCGAGCGGATCCACGTACCAGCAATAGCGCGCGCCCGCGGGAGCGCCCCCTTCACCGCCTTCTTCTCCCACAATCGCGTGTTGCGGAAAGTGACTGCGCAGCCGCGCCACCACGGCGGCTTCCGACTTCCGGTCGGCTTCCGTGACCAGGTCCACTTCACCCTTGTAGGTGATTTTTACCGGCCGATCCGCTTCCGACAACAAGATCCCACCGGCTTCGCGTGCGGCGTCCACGGCAACCTCGAGGAAATGAATCGGGCTTGCGGCGGGACCATTCATCGCGCAGAACCTCCGGCAAAATAGCCTTTGCGATAGTGAAGAGTGTAGCCGCCCTTCACTTTCAGCTCCACTCGGCGGTAACTTCCCGGGGGGGGCGGGGGATTCGCATAATAGCCCAGCAAATATTGGGTGCGCAGTTCACGATCGATCCGGTCAAACATGGCGTCGAGTTGATTCAGCTCGTCCGCATAATAGATGGCGCCGCCGGTCGAATCCGTGATGGTTTCGAGCGCGTGTTCTCCAGCCGTATTCCGCCCGTTCTCATTTTTCACCGGCCGCACCAGAATGGTATAGAGCAATGCGCCGGAGAGAATCGCGTAGCGGCGGGTTTCATCGAAAGTGGTCACGCTGGTTGTTTCACCAGCGTCGGTAACCAGCACGATCACACGCCGCCTTTCCGCTACGCGGCGCGCCAGGGCCTTCGCTCCCAGAAAAACGGCGTCGTAAAGAGAGGTGCCTCCTCCGGACGTGACTCGCCGGGCCGCTGCTTGCAGGGCAGGAACGTCACCAGAGAATTCCGAGAGCTGCGTCACGGTATCCGTGAATTGGAAGACAGAGAGCCGGTCATCTGTCCGCACCACCTGGCGGATAAAGTGCGCGGCAGCCTCGCCTTCGAAATGAAGTTCCTTGTAGGCGCTGGCGCTGGTGTCCATCATCAAGACCAGATCAAGGGGGCGATTCGTTTCCGCCTCGAAGCGCTCGACGTGTTGCTGCACACCCTCCTCGTAAATTTCGAATGCGTCCTTGGGCAGGTCCAGCACCGGCCGCCCGTTCGGATCAAGCACGCTCGCCAGGATGCTTACGAGATTTACTTGTACCTCAATCTGCGCCTTCTGCTCGGGTAATTTAGGCCGGGCGGCGGGTGATGCCTGGGTCCGGTCCAACACAGAAGCAAACGAGAGAACCAACGCGAGTGCGGCCACAATTGGCGCTGAATTTTTCATTTAGAGCTTCGATTCTTCCGGACGGAGAAAGTCTTCCCCGGAGGGGATCTCGCCTTCGGCCCACGCCGCGCCATCCGCGAAATATTCTTTCTTCCAAATGGGAACCGTGCGCTTGAGGGTGTCGATCGCGAAGCGGCAGGCATCGAAAGCAGCGCGCCGGTGCGCCGAGGCGACGGCGATGAACACGCTGGTCTCGCCGATTTCGAGCCGGCCCAGGCGGTGCACCATCGCGATCCGGTGAATCTCGAATTGAGCGCGCATCTGCACGGCAATCTCGCTCATCTTCGCCAGAGCCATCGCTTCGTAGGCTTCGTATTCCAGGTAGAGCGTTGCCCGGCCGCGTGAATTGTTGCGCACGATCCCGTCGAACACCACAACCGCGCCATCTTCCGGCGCCTTCATCCCGGCAACAGTTTCGTCCGCGGCAATCCGCTCGCGCACAATCCGGATCAAATCCTCGCTGACAACCGCATGTTCGCCTCCGCTCACCGGCGGCAGGAAAGCCACTTCATCGCCCGCCGCGAGCGGCGCGCGCCATTCCGCGAATTCCTGATTCACCGAAGCGACCACGGACGCGCGAAACTCCGCAAGCTTCGGGAAGCGATTGCCATAGCGGGCGAACAGGTCTTCCACGCGCGCGCCCTCGGAAAGTTCCGCCTGCTCCTCGGCGCGGCCGACAATGTCTTTCAGTTGCCCGAAAAAAAGCACCCGCACTCGCATGTCTGGCATTCTATCCCGCACTGGTGAAATATCATTCCTAACAACAAGAATCCCATCGGAGAGGCACAGCTTCCCCCGCCTCGATCCGCGGTTGCCGAGTTTCCCCACGCTCACTGCTTCGCGAGCCGCGCCACTTCATCCAGCTTGGATGCGGCGCGGCGCAATGCCGCTGCCAACGACGCCACTTCGCGCTTCCCGATCTCGTTGTCGCGGCGATCGATCGCTTCACTGACGCCGGGCATCACCACGGCAGCGTAGCCAGCATAACTTCCCGGCGCGTAGATTGTGTGCCGGTACCACGGCCGGCCCGTTAGTCCTTCGGGTGCGAGCAACGCCTGCTCGACAGTTACCAGAGCGCGATTCAATTCTTGCTCCCGCTTTCCTGAATGCGGTGCGGCCGCTGCGGCAGCTAGCGCCGCGCTGGCGCTTCCCGCGGACGCCGTTAGAGCCGCGGCTGCTTCCGAAACCGGCTTCATATCGAATCCGGCGCCACCCGCGGCCGTCGCGCGATTCTCGAGTACTTCCTCAGCATGACCAATCTCAGCAGCATACGCGGCATAATCGAACGGCAGGACATCCGCTTCATCGAGACGCAACGCCAGGGTTCCCACGATTCGCGCCATTTCAGCGTGATAGGCGAACGAAGGGTCGCCAAAGTGAGACATCCAATAGAAATCGTCGTAGATCGAGTGGTATACGCCGTAATCGCCGCCCGATCCCACATCCATCGACGGAATCCCGGCATGATCGAGGAACGGACAAAAATCCGAACCGGCGCCCAAATTGCTTAGCGGCACATCGCCTCCGCGTGTCCCGGAAAGTTCCTCGCGAGCTGTGCCGCTTTTTTCTGGTGAGCCGTGCTGAACTCTGTATTTCCACACGTCATACACGCTGCGTCCGGTGCGCGGGTCGGCGACGTCGCGCGTCGCGTCGCGAACGAACTCCTTCAACGAGGGCACCGCGGATGCCCCGAAGTTCGGTCCCGTGACCCCTACGTCCGAATTAATGTACGCCACGGCTTTCGATTGCAGCTCGGCGAGGTTGCTCTCCACCCATTCCGTCGAGCCCAGCAGCCCCGGTTCTTCGCCATCCCATTCGCAGAAAACAATCGTGCGCCGCGGCTTCCATCCTGTGCGGGCGAGTTCGCCGAGCGCTCGCGCCGTTTCCAGCATCACCGCGGTGCCGCTCGATGGATCAGCGGCCCCGAACACCCAGGCATCGTGATGGTTGCCGAGTACAATCCATTGCTCGTCATCCGTTCCATGCAATTTCGCAATCACGTCGTAAAGCATTCGCCGCTGATAATCCATGGTCAGTTTCAGATGGACGGTCGCCTGGCCCGCCCCAACGTGGTAAGCGAACGGCAATCCACCTTGCCAGCCGGAGGGCGCGTGCAGGCCGCCCACATGAGGCAAGATTGCGGAAGCATCCTGCGGGTTGAGCGGCAGCGTGAGGATATGGGGCAAGTTTGTTGCTTCGGCCGGAGTCAGCCGCTTCGCATTTTCGGTGGCGCCCACGCCAGGAGTGAGCGGATCGCCCGGATACGCCTGGGTGTAAAGAATCGAACCGCGCTGAATGCCGCTCATCGGCCGCCAGGGGCCGCGGGGATACGGATCGCCGGCGCCGTATCCATCATCGGCGGGATCGGAATAAATCAGCAGCCCGGCTGCCTTGTGCTCTTCCGCCAGCTTGGCTTTGATGCCGCGATAGCCGCGGCCGTAACGCGCGAGTGCTATTTTGCCTTCGACGCTGACTCCGAGCTCGGCGAGCTTGTCGTAATCCTCTTCCATTCCGTAATTCACATACACCACCGGAGCGGTTATTTCACCCGAAGGTGAATAGGTGTTGAAACCGGTGACGGCTCGCTTATCGTAGGTATCCTTGTCCCACTCGAAAGGATCTTCCTGCGTTGCGAGCGCTTTCTTTTCGGGCTCGACGAGATCGATCTTCACTTCTACCGGCAGTGGCAACCACACGCTGTAGCTCACAATATCGGCATCGAATCCATAGCTGCGATATTGGTCGCGCAGCCACAAGGCCACGCGATGACTCCCCTCGGTGCCGGCCATGTGCGGCTCGATTGTCAGGCGGCGCAAGTCCTTTTCGGCGTGATCGGCGTCGGGTATTCGCCGCAACTTCTGTTCGAGTTCGCGCTCTTCCGCAATGCGCACGGGCGCAAATCCGCGAATCGCCGTTTGTCCCTCCACGGCGGTAGGACGGGCAGCGAAGAATATCAAGGGAGCACCGAGCACGGCCCCGAGCACCGCAATTTTCATTGGACGAAACATCCCCACCTCGTCACGCCTCGCAATCCCACCCACACGTTTGAACACATCGAACGGAAACTTCAATCTTATCTCAATTCCTGATTGGAAATGGAATGCGCTGGTGCGGCAAGTTCGATTCCAGAAACCATTCGGCAATCGGCGGGATTACCGTTTCGCCGCTGCAAAGAATGAACGATACTGCTACGATCAAAAGAATGCACAATGTTGCCACAAACACCGGGCTGATTTCCGATACTCATGGACTTCTGCGAGAGGAGGCCCCAAGCGCACTCGAAGGCTCGGATCTGACATCGAGTGCTGAGCCGTACGCTCTGAATGCTCTCGCTCCGGCTTGGCGCCCCTGCGTGGAGATCTCACCATGAGAATTCTCGTTTCTGGTTCTTCGGGCTTTGTGGGCACTGCGCTTCTTGAATCTCTACGCGCTGACGGCCACACGGTAGTGCGGCTGCTGCGCGGTGATCGGCCAGTTGCGGCGGGAGATGCGAGATGGGATCCGATTGCGGGCTCGCTTGACCTGGCTGCCGCGGAAGGCGCCGATGCGCTTGTGAATCTTGCCGGCGCGAATATTGGCGGCAAACGATGGAGCGCGGCGCGTAAAGAAGAGCTCCGCAGCAGCCGAGTGAACGCGACGAGCAGCCTTCTCGACGCGCTCGCAAAGCTCCATAAGCCGCCGCAAGTTTTCATCTCAGCTTCCGCGATTGGATACTACGGCAACCGGGGCGACGAAC
>JBGPTK010000062.1:0-17206 GCA_041490605.1 Terriglobia bacterium
ATGGGGACTGCTCATGCGTCTGGCTATGAAGATTTCCTTTTTCGGCGTGCTGGCTGTTCTGGTGATTTCAGGACTCATCGGCTATTCGATCGGCGGAGGACTGGTGCATCCGCAAAAACGGGAGCTTACTGCCGAGCTAGTCCGGCAGGCAGATGAAATCCTGGAAAAAGAAGGCGCCGCCCGTGAAAATTCATACATATCAGCGCCGGATAGCGTGGCTTTGCGCGGCTGGAAGGTGCATCCGCGCGCGCCGAACGGCGATTGGGTGCTGCTGTTCCATGGCGTGGCGGATAACCGGGCGGGAATGATGTCTTATGCGGGAATGTTGCTGCGGCACAATTTTAGCCTGGTGATGATGGATGCGCGCGACCACGGTGAAAGCGGCGGATCGTTGGCAACCTATGGAACCAGGGAGCGCGACGACACGCGAGCCATTGTTGCCGCGCTGATCGCGAGCGAGCGTCCGCACTGTATCTTCGAGCTGGGTGAATCGATGGGCGCGGCGATTGCGCTCGAATCCGCGGCCGTCGAGCCGCAAATCGCCGGAGTGGCCGCCGAAAGTCCTTTCGCCACTCTGCGGGAAGTTTCCTACGACTACACCGGGCTGCACTTCAGCCCTTTCCTGGGCAGGACACTCTTCTGGCCCGCGTCCTATTTCGCTTTGAAGCAAATGGAAAAGGCCGGCGGATTTCGCGTGGACGATATTTCAGCCGAGCAAGCAGTAAGCGAACGTCCGTTCCCCGTTTTCCTGATTTGCGACACGCTCGACCACATCATTCCCTGCCGGCACGCGCGCCGCATATTTGCCAGGGCAACCGGGCCCAAAGAATTGTGGATTGTCGAAGGCGCGGACCATACCGGCGCGATGGGACGCGAGCCGGCGGAATTTGAACAACGCACGGTCCGCTTTTTTCGGGGAATCCACGCGGATAGGAAGTAACTGCGCCGAGTGTCAGAGAACCTTGAGGATCAGGATGACGCGGTCATCTTCATGATGGCCGCCCAGGGAAAATTTGTCCACGTCCTTCAAGATGGCTTCCACCATCCGCGCCGCCGGAGCATTCCGTTCGCGATGCACGGTCTCGGCCAGGCGCTCCCGGCCATACTCATTATCTTCCGTGTCCATGGCTTCGGTGATGCCGTCCGTGCAGGCCACAAAAATATCGCCGGAGCGCAGCCGGATGTGCCCGCGCTCGAATTTGACGCTGGGAAAAAGCCCCACCACCATGCCGCCCTCGCAGAGAAATTCCACCGTCCCGTCGGCGCGGACCACCGCGGGCGGCACGTGCCCGGCATTCACATAATGCAAAACGCTGTGCCGCTGATCGAGCAGGCACAGAAACATGGTCAGATATTTCTGTCCGCGCGTGTCCGACAAAATCATGTCGTTCAGCGAAGCCACCAGGGCTTCAAGCGAATGAACGTGGGCAATCAAGGCGTGCAAGGTGGCCTGCACATTGGCCATGATCATCGCCGAGCCGATGCCCTTGCCTTCCACGTCGGCCACCACGGTCATCAACGTTTCCGGACCCATGGGAATAAAATCGTAATAATCTCCGCCCACTTCGAGCGACGGCCGGTGCGAGACGGCAATATCGAATCCCGCGAGCTGCGGCGGCCGTTCCGGCAGCAAGCCGGTCTGGATGCTTCGCGCCAGCGCCAGGTCGCGCTCCATGCGCTGCTTGGCGAGCCGTTCGCGGTGGAGCTGCGCATTTTCGATGGCCAGCGCCACGTGATCGGAAAGCGCCTCCAGGAACCCTTCATCCGCGGCGGTGAACGGGCCGTCCTTTTTATTCAGCAACTGGAGAACGCCGATCACTTCGCCATCCTTGTTGCGGATGGGCAAGCACAGCAGCGTGTGCGTGCGGTAGCCGAGCCGGCGGTCCACGTCGCGCTCGAAGCGCGGGTCCTGGTAGGCATCCGGCAGATTTACGATCTTGGCCTGGTGCGCCACCCAGCCGGCGATGCCTTTGGCGGCAGGCAGCCGGATTTCCTGCTGCGCCAGCCCGAGTCCGACGAGCGACCAGATTTCATCGCGCTCTTTGTCCACCAGAAACACGGTGCCGCGGTCCGCGCCGGTATGCCGGGTGGCAAGCTGCAGAATAATATTGATCAGCTCGCCCAGGTCGAGGGTTGAATTTAGCCGCTTGGTGGCTTCGACAATCGTGGAAAGCTCGACCACCGCGTAGCGCCGCTCGCTGTTCACCAGCGCCACTTCCGCGTACCGGCTCAACAACGTCAGCACACTCTGCGTTTCTTCGTCCAGCTCCCCCGCTGCATTGGCTTCCAGGACTGCCGTGCGCGCGGAGTTCTGGCCCAGGGCACAAATCCAACTCCGGCCGTTCGCTTCGGAGAGCTTCTGTCCCGCCAGGAATTTTTCCATGGCGCCCGGATCGGCAGCCGGCAATTCTCCCGTTTCGCTCCACACGGTTGGCACACCCCCGGCGAAACGCCACAGGCGGGCGCCCAGCACGCCCTGTTGCGAGGTCACGGTGGCCACGAATTGCCGGGCAAGGTCGCTGGGATCGGCTTCCGTATTCATGGTGCCCAGCGCCTGATCGAGCCGGCGGAGAGATGTCTCCGAGGCTCCCGGGCCGGGCTGGGACTTATTCATGCAGGGTTTCCTTTGTATTGGACCACGAGCAAGGTGATGTCATCCGACTGAGGAGCGCCTTCGCTGAAAGTGCGGACGCCGGTTTGAATCAGAGTGGCAAGCTGCTCCACGGTCTCGCCGTGGAAAGACTCCACGATCTGGCAGAGGCCGCCCTCTCCCAGCATGTCGCCTTTGACGTTATAGGCTTCGGAGATGCCGTCCGTATAAATCACCATGGAATCGCCGGCGCCAAATTTGGCGCGGCCGCAACTGTATTCGGCCTCGGCAAACATTCCCACCGGGAAATTTCCCGAGCCCAGCGCATCCAGTTGCCCGTTCTGGCGGCGGATGATCGGCGGCACATGGCCGGCGTTGATATATTCCAAATCGCCCGTGGGCTCGAGCACTCCATAGAACAGCGTGGCATACCGCTCATCGCCGCTTCGCTCGCAAAGATATTGATTCACGCGCGAAACAATTTCGGCCAGGGGAATATCGAGCGCGGCAGTGGTGAAGAAAACACCCTGCAACATGGTGGCGAGCAAGGCGGCGGAGATTCCCTTGCCCGAAACGTCTCCCACCAGAAACCCGAAACGGCCGCCGCTCAGCTCGATCACATCGAAGCAATCGCCGCCCACCGAGAGGCACGCCAGCGTTGACCCCATCGCCGCGCAATTGGAGGTGTTGGGAAACGTCTTCGGCAGAAGGCGTTGCTGAATCTGGCTGGCAATTTCGAGCTCGTGATCCAATCGCTGCTTGGCGCGCGCGGAAGCGAACAATCGCGCATTTTCAATTACGTTGGTGGCTTCGCGAGCCAGCGTGCGCAGCACTTCACGGTCCAAATCGGAGAACGCGCTGGAAGGAGCGTGGCTATCCAGATACAGCACGCCGAGCAATTCCGCCTCGCGGGGCGTCAAAGTCACGTCCATCGAGGTGATCATGGGCAGCTTTTCCAGCGGGACGGCAACCACGGTATGCAATTCCAGCCGGACCACGCTGGCCTGCTGCTGAATGGAGGCATCGCTGCCCGTATCGCTGACCACTAATTCACGCCGCGTCTTCATCACCTGGCGCAGCACGCTCTGCGTAATCTGCACCTGCTCGGGCGCCAGCGTGCCGCGCTGCGCGTCGCGGGCCACTCGGGTTTCAAGTTCTCCTCGATCGTTGAGCAGCAGCAGGACGCCGCGCTCCGTCCGCGTCAATTGGATCGCGGCATCCACCACGGAAGTCAGCACGTCTTCCAGGGACAGGCCGCCCGTTCCCAGCGTGCGCGCCACCTCCAGCAGCACGCCCAGGTGATACAGCTCACGGGAACCGCCTTCAGACGGCGCGGGCTTATCCACTCGTTCCAGAAGTTCGTCCAAAGTGGCTTCTTCCCCGACAAATATCAGCCGGTAAGAATCCGTCATGCCGAAATCAATTTTGTCGCGGGGATGCAATTCCTGGCGGCTGACCACCCGCTGGCCATTGATAAACGTGCCGTGACGGCTGCCCATGTCTTCGAGAATGTAGGCGCCATCCATCGCGAGGATCTGCGCCTGCTGGCGGCTGATGCGGCTGTCGCGGACAGTCAGCTCATTGCCTGCCTGGCGGCCGATGCGGAACGGTGTGGAAGCAATCACCACCTCGCGCTTGGCGCCGGTTGGTTCGATTAAAACTAGCCGGGGAGTTCGAGCCATGTTTTGTCCAATCTGCGGCCTCCTTCCGAAACAGAAAGAAGGGCCTGGCAGATCAAAACACCGCCAATGGTAGGGAAACTGTGGTCCGATGTAAATAGATTTGAACGGAGGCTGGTTCCGCAGCGCCGCCACGGCTGCAGTCTTGAGGGTGGAGAAGGCGGATGGCCGGCGAGCCCGCTGGGCGCAACTACGAAGCGCGCAATTGGCGATTTTCGCCCGGCCAGCTATTGCTCAGGCGGCGAATCGTTTCGCGGAGGCGAACGGCGAGATCGACGATGGTTTCCAGACGTTGAATCTCGACCGGTGAAAGATGTTCGCGGTGAGACAGCAAAAGCTCCGCGTTGCCCAGCACTCCCGTCAGCGGATTATTGATTTCGTGCCGCAGAATTTCGCCGAAATCCTGCGGTATATCCATCCACGCCGGTCCCAGAGCCGATTCCGATCGCTCGGCCCAGCGCATTCGGCGCTCGATGAGGCTGGCGGCGAGCTGCACAAAATCCCCTACGCGAGCTACAAATTCGACGTCGCCTTCGGCAATCAGCGCCGAAAGTTCCTTCTGCTGTCCGGCGGCTGCCAGCACAATCACCGGCGCGCAAGCAGCCAGCTGCCGGGCCGTGGCTTCCAGGCCAGTCTCCTTCAGCGCCGATTCGTCCAGCAGAATCACGGCCGGAGCGGAAAGCGTGAGATGGGCGCGGATTTGCGTCAAATTGCGCGCGACCGTGAATTGGCACCGCCGGCCCGAACCCAGGATGACCGCGGATAACTGCCGCGCCATTTCGCTATCGTTGGTGCCGAGCAATGCCATGGGATTGGGAATCGTCATTGTCTCCTTGTCGGTTCCGGCGGCCCGCTGGCGTCCGCGGCAGTGGCCGCGCCGCGCGATTTGGCGCGCCCTCGTTCCAGCTGGCAATTCACGGCCAATTTCAGCTCTTCGACCAAGAATGGTTTGGCAAGGTAAGGCAGGTTGTGCGGCTCAAGGAACTCGAGCGTCCGGGGAGCCAGGGTATCTCCCGTGATGAAGATTATGCGGTTGGCCATGGGGCTGCCGGAGCTGACCAACGTGTTGTAAAAAGCCTGGCCATCCAGCTGCGGCATGCGCAAGTCGCAGATCACCAGATCGTATGGCGTGCGTGAAATGAGGTTTAAACCCTCTTGGCTATCCGTGACCGCGTCCACTTGGTGCCCTTCCTCGCGCAGCACGTCCATGATCAATTGCGCCACCGTGGGTTCATCTTCCACCACCAGGATGCGGCCCACTGCCGCTCCGGCCGGGATGCGTTCCCCGCCTGCAGGCTCAGGTACGGCCACTCGATCCTCGGGAACCGCAAGAATCGGCAGTTCCACCACAAAACGCGCCCCGCCTTCCGCCTGGTTCTCAACGTAGACCTCCCCACCGTGTTGCTGCACGATTCCGTACACGATGGAAAGTCCAAGGCCGGTTCCGGCGCCGGGCGCCTTGGTGGTGAAGAAAGGATCAAAGATCCGGGACGCACTGCCCTGTGGAATCCCCGGCCCATCATCGGAGACCTCGAGCGCCATGCGTTTCGCCGCCAAGCGCCGCGAGCGGATGCGAATGTTCCCTTGTCCGCGAGTTTCGAGCAACGCCTGTTCGGCATTCGCAAGCAGATTCAGAACCACCTGCTGCAGTTGGTACGGGTCCGCCATGGTGGGCGGCAGGCTCGAATCAAGATCGCAATCGACCGTAAGGTTCTTGAGCTTCAGTTCGTAACCACGCAGAGCGAGCGTTCGTTCGATCACTTCGTTCAAGTCCACTCGAGTTCGCTCCGGCTGCGTCTCCCGCGCAAAATAAAGCAGATTCTTCACGATGTGCCGGGCCCGCTCGGCTTCCTGATGTATTTTCTGGGCATCTTCCAATTGCCTCGGCTCGAGGCCATGGCCCAATAGCAATTGGCCAAAGCCCATGATGGCCGTAAGCGGGTTATTTAATTCGTGGGCGATCCCGGAAACCAGTTGTCCCAGCACAGCCATCTTCTCGGTCTGCATCAGCTTGGACTGGATGTGGCTTTGGACCGTGATGTCCTGGTACATCTCCAACCGGCCGAGACGCCTTCCCTGGGCGTCGAAAACAGGGTGGGCGACTCGTTCGATCAGTTTCCGCGATGGCCGTATTACTTCCAGTTCCTCGCGAACTGCGTGGTTGCCTCTTCCAAAAAAAGTGCGCCAACGCTCGGCAAATCCTTCCGGATCGAGGAACTGATTTTGAACCACTCCCACCAGTTCCTCGAAAGTCTTGATCGAGGACAGCCGGCCCGGATCGAGGCCGAGGAAATCGTGGAATCTTTCGTTTGTGAATCGAACGTTTCCGGAAGCATCGAGAAGCAGCACTCCTTCCGACACCGCCGCCAGCACGCTGCGAAGTTCCGCTTCCAGTTGATTCGAGACGATGGCGCCGAACGGTGATTCGCGGCCTCGAATCTGCCCCTCCTGATTTCCCGCGGAATTCTCAATCCCCGCTTGCACTCTTGCCAATCGCTCCTGATTGGTCCGCTCGGCCACCACCAGCGTGATCTCCGCGGAGATGCCCCGGAGGATGGCAGTCTCAACCGTCTCGCCAAGGTGTGTCCACACCACGGCTGCCACGCCCAGGGCGGAAGACCGGAACCGGAGGGGCAGCCAAATCACTTTCTGGGCGCCCCCCAGGAATCCGAACCGCATTTGCTCTGTATTCGAAGGCAAGTCCACCACGAAGGGCTCGCGCTTCGCAAAAAACTCTTCGGAAAGAATCGTCGAGAAATCGGCCTGATTCCAGCCACCGGGCGCCGGAACCGAGCCCGCGCTCGCTACCACGCCCTCCCAGGCGCGTTCTCCATTGCTGCGATCGAGCCACACTCCCGCCCGGTCGGCGTGGCCGGCGCCCAGCAAGGCCCATGCCCCCAGATCAATCACGGACTCGAGCGATTTACCCGCGGCTGCTATTTCAGTGACACATCCAAACCACCGCTGCGATTCGAATGTGTTTTCGGCGAAGTCTCTGGCACGGATCGTTTTCATATACTTCCTACCCTGGGTACAGAACAGCGACGGTACGTACGGATAAATGCCGTGCCCGCGCCGGCCATCAGGCCACTGGTTCGGCCAGCCGCTCCTCAGAAAGCAGGCCTCTGCGGCTGTGCATCCACGTGTTCCCACAGCCTCTAGAGCACAGCGCTTACCATTTTTCTCTTTTGATGTAACTGGCTTGATTACAAGAAGATACAGACCGATTGGAAGCGCCTCAGGCCCACAGTATTCCCACTGCGAGACAGATCAATTCCTTATCAGGAAATAGCCGGGGAGCAATAGCCTGTTCGACTGGGGATCGACAGACACGTATACCAGTTTCCAACCAACCGTTACGGGAAGTCCTTCTCAGTGCGATTGAGCGTCGTATTGTTTGAGCTTGCGGTACAGCGTGGTCTTTCCGATTCCCAGAAGCCGCGCGGCTGCCAGTTTGTCTCCCGCGGATTCACGCAGGGCGCGGAGGATGGCGCGGCGTTCGAGTTCCTCCAGCGGCAAGATCTGGTCGTTTTCCGGCATTTTCTCCGCCCGGCCATATTGAAGACTGGTCGGCAGATCGGCGACATGGAGAATAGGCCCGGAGCTTAGCGCCACGGCCCGTTCGATGGCGTTTTCGAGCTCGCGCACGTTTCCCGGCCAATCGTAGGATGCCAGCCGCGCCATGGCGTCTTCGGAGAGATGAACAGGCCGGACAGGGTCTGAGAATTTTTCGACGAAAGTGTTCGCGAGAAACGGGATGTCTCCCTTACGCTCGCGCAAGGGTGGCAGTTTGATCTGCACAACGTTCAGCCTGAAAAAAAGATCCTGCCGGAAGGCTCCGGTGCGCACCGCCAATTCCAGATCGCGATTGGTGGCCGCGATCACCCGCGTGCTGATCGAGATGCGCTCGGTTGAGCCGACGGGCTTCACTTCTCTTTCCTGAAGCACTCGCAGAAGTTTCGCCTGCAGATCAATCGGCAGGTCTCCGATTTCGTCCAGGAACAGCGTTCCGCCATCCGCCGTTTCCATCAGTCCTCGTTTATTGTGAATCGCCCCTGTAAAAGCGCCTTTGACGTAGCCAAATAACTCCGATTCAATCAACGTCGGCACCAGGGCCGAACAATCCACCGGGACAAAAGGCTTTGCTTTGCGCGGTCCGGAATAGTGAATCGAACGCGCCACCAATTCTTTCCCGGTCCCGCTTTCACCCAGAAGCAGGACGGGGTAATTGTGCTGGCACACCTTTTCGATGATCTTGAACACCCGCTCCATCTGCGGCGAAATCCCAATCAGGCCCATAAAACCCCGCGTGCGCAATTGCTCGCGAAGCACGCGGTTTTCCTGGTCCAGCACTTGCGCACGGACCAACCGGTCCAGTTTGCGCCGCAATTCATCCACGTGGAAAGGCTTGGTCAGATAGTCGGCGGCGCCCAGCCGTGTGGCTTCCACGGCATTCTCGATCGTCCCGTATTGCGTCAGCACCACCACCGCTGTTTGCGGAAAATGTTCCCGGACGCGCTTGAGTAGCTCGATGCCGCCGAGCTGTGGTACGCGGAGATCCGTAATCAAAATGTCCACCGGATATTGGTCGAGGATTTCGAGGGCCTGTTCCGTATTGGGAGCGGTCCGCACCTGTAGCCCGGTTTCCAGGGCCACATCGCGGCAGAGATCGCGCGCCGAATTTTCGTCGTCCACGACGAGAACTGAAATACTGGCAACGCCTTCTCTCGCGATGGCAATTCCACCTTCAGAATGAGCGATCATGGATTCCCCTTCCAGTAGTTAACTGCAAGAACCAGACCAATTCAGGAACGCGAATTAATCTGTATAAGAGTCATCAGGTTGAACACTTCAAGGCCAAACACCGAGGCCCTATTTAGTACCATAACGGAATAATAGTCAATTGGTAATATTCGCCCAGAGCCCGCAAACCGCCGGGAGTCAGCCATGTGCAACATTGACATAGATCAAATTCCCGAAGCGGTACACAACTTCATGCTACCCCGGCAACTTGGCACGTTTCCGGCTTCGCCCAGGCGATCTACTCACTTATCCCGGTCAATTCTTGTGGATTCTTGTTTCAGGAGGCTACAAAAGCTAACGTTGGGCTGAAGACGCCAAGGAGGCAGCCGAGCGCGCTTCCACTTCCACGGCATAGAGACCATCCGTAGTGGAAGCGGCGTAAACGATGCCGGATTCCTGTCCGGTCGTCACTGCGGGAAAATATCCTTCGGCGAGAGTTCCCTCGATGCGGCCCCAGGTAACGCCGCGATCGGTGGAGATATAAAGTCCGCCGGTCTGCGCGGAAGCCACCCATACCCGGCCTGCGAACGCAAGATCTTGCATGGGAACTTGCGGCAAACCGGAAGCCACCAACTGCCAGCTCTTCCCCGCATCGCGCGAAACATACAAGCCATGCTGCGAACTGGCCAGCAACGTTTCTTCATCCGCTACATCCAGGCGCGAGACGCCGCCCGCTTCCACCGGCAGGTCGTGCCAGCTCCACGTCTTGCCCGCGTCGTGCGAGAACACCATTCCCCGAAGCGACACCACCCGCAATTGCCGCCCGTCGGCGGAAACGCGCACCGAACTGACCGGCAGGACCATGGGAGCGAACGAAAATAGCGCCCAGGTGAGGCCGAGGTTTCGCGAGGCAAGAAGGCCATCGGGCGTGGCGGCAAACCAGATTTCTCTGCTGAAGGCCATGTCGTTCACGATGAAATTGAACGGAAGTGGTTTACTCGAAGGGATGCGGCGCCCGCGATGGTCCACGGTGAAGGCTGCTTCGCCGACAACGCTGCCCAGCTGAACCCAGTTGCCTCTTGCGGAATCATAGCGCTTCAAGCCGCCGCGTTCCAGGGCCGCCAGCCAGCCGGCAGGCGATGCATAGGCGCGCTTCAATCCTTCCGCTCGCAAGCCGGGGCCAAGCGGCGCCCAGGTATGGCCGCTATCGTCGGTGGCCAGCGCCGGCTCAGGCGCGTTGGCCAGGACAGCGAGCACGCGTCCGCGATGCCCCTGGTCCAGAGCCAGGGCCACAATTTGACGATGGCTGAACCCGCTGTTCGCTGCGTGAAAATGCGCGCCGCCATCCTCGCTCGCCAAAACGCCGAGCTGCTCGGTGCCGATGAGCAATCGTGGATGCCGGGCGCGTTTCGCCGAATCCGGTTGCGCATCCACCTGGCTGGCGCTAGACGCCAGCGCGCCGAATGCCAGCGAGCCGAATGCCAGCGAATTGATCACCCAATCGGAAGGAGAAATACGCCGCCACGTGGCGCCCGCGTCGGCGGACTTCCACAATCCTTCGCTGGTGCCCGCATAGACGGTATTGGGCTGCGACGGATCCTGCCGGATCACATAGGTCCGCCGCGCGGAATACGGAATTCCCTGGATTTTCTTCCACAGCGTTCCGGCGCTGTCGCTGCGATAAATTCCCGAACAGGCGCTGGCATAAAGCCGCTGCGGGTGCGCGCGGTCCACCACGACGCTCAGCACATCGGAATCGTCGATCATTCCGTTGTGGATGGAAACCCAGTTTCTGCCGCCGTCGGAAGTTTTCCACGGAAGATGAAATGTGCCGGCGTAGATAATTTGCGGATGAACGGGATCGATCGCGACCGAATCAAAGTTACGAAGCTCTTCGTCCGCTTCGGGGGAAATGCGATCCCAGTTCCTTCCGGAATCGCGCGATCGGAATACGCCGTCCAGCGCCCCCGCCACCAGCAAATCAGGATCGGAAAAAGACTGGGCCAGCGCGCGAACGGCGTGCCCGGCAAGCGTGGTGGGCGTCCAGGTGTGTCCGCCGTCCACACTTCGGAATACTCCGCCTCCCTCCTGGCCCGCGCCGCGCGTCCAGGTGCTGGCGTAGAGGGAGCGAGAATCGCGCGGATCGACAAGCAATCCTGTCACCACACCGTCTTGCCGCATGCCGGCACGGCCAAGAATCCGCCAGTGTTCGCCATCGTCTTGCGTGCCGAAAATGTGGCCATCGGTTGTGCCCAGATAAAAGACCTGGGGATTCGCCGGATCGGCCGCCAGGGCGCGCACATCGCCGCCCGGCGGCCCCATGGGCTGCCATTCCTGAGCGCCCAGTGATTGGGAATAAATTGCCATCAGCGCCAGGCAGAGCAACAAATTCAGCCCGATGGGAAGGCGGCTTTTCATGCGCTGGTGCGCGCGTACGTTCGAATTTGTCTTGTTTTGGATCACTCACCGAGCCTCAAGGCGCCCAGAAAGAAAAGGGCTCCGTCCCGTGTGCGGACGGAGCCCGAAAGAGTTTCCGGAATACTGCTTCGTTAATACGAAGCGCCTTCCGGCACCCAGATGATGTCCGTACGGTTGTTCGCTTTGCCCGCGCCCTTCTGGCCGCCCGCGGTTCGCAGTTCCACGCGCGAGGGATCAACCCCCTTCTCCTTCGAGAGATATTTCTGGGCGTTGTCCGAGCGATCCTTCGCCAGCTTCGCGGAGGCTTTTTCTCCCGCTTTGCCGGCCTTCGGCGCCGAATATCCGATGACGACAATCTTCGCCTTCGGATCGTTCTGCAGGCGCAAGGCCACATCATCCAGAATGCGCTTGCAAACGTTATCGACGCGAGCACTGTTCTCACGGAAGGAACACTCGTTCAGCTTGGCTGCCTGCGGCGGTGGAGGCGGAGCCTGAACACTCACATTGGTGCTGCAATCCGCTGCCCCACCCTTGCCATTCTCCACCCGCCCGGTCACCGTATAAGTACCGGGGGCCAGACCGGTGGTATCGAGTTGAACGTTCGCGCCCGAGCCGGCGATCTGTCCGCCATTGGTGCTCCAGGTGTAATTCAATGGCGTGCCGCTCTGGTCATTCACCGTGGAAGTCACCTGCGCACGCTCGCCCACCAGCAAGCTGGAGCGATCCACCGAGCAAGACATCGTCGGGGGAGGAATAGGCTTCGCTTCCACGCGCACATCCGATGAGCAGCTCGCATTGTATCCTGCTCCGTCATCCACTCGCGCCGTGATGGAATAGTTGCCTGCCGCCACACCCGTGGAATCCCAACGGACGTCGGGACCGCCGCCGATGATTTTTCCGCCGGTCGCCGTCCAGGTGTAATTCAACGGATGGTCATAGGCATCCTTGGCCTGCACGCTGGAATTGATAGCCTCTCCCGAATCGGCCATCACCGAATTCTTGTTTACCGAACAGGATGCCGTCAGATCATCCGCCGGCCTTGGCTTCTCCGGCCAGGAAACGGTTCCGACCTTGAACACGAATCCATTGCGGTCGTTCACCTGGGTCAAGTTGAGCATCGAACGGTAACCGAGATCGATTCCCAGCCACTTCACGGGATAGACGCGGATCCCGGTGACGGAGTCGACCGGATCGCGCGCCCCGAACGATGTGTTGGGAGTGTGATTCCCTACGAAAATCAATCCCGTGTATTCGGTCATGAATTGCAAGCGGCGCTCGGGAAACAAAATCAGTCCCGCGCCCACCAGCATCTGGTCGGCCATTCCGGCGTGCAGATTTTGGGTTGCCCCCGTCGTGGTATTCAGCGCCGTTACCGAAGGATCTTGCGTGAACTCGTAACTCCAGTTCGCCGTCGCCAGTATGCTGTTGCCCCACACGTGCTTGCTCAGCGCCGCTGCGAACAGGAAATTTGTTTTGCCGGTTTGCGCTTCGTTGTTGAGCAAATCATTAAATCCCGTGCGCGTCGGAATCAGAACTTCGCCGCGGATCGAAAAACTCACCGGCGAGCCACGCCTCTCGGAAAGGACTCCAAATTTTGCTCCCACGTGAACTTCGCCGAATCCGCCGCCGTTGCCCGAAACGAACGGAAAATCCTCCACGTACGCTGGCGCGGTGCATGGAACCGAAGGAGGGGCGCAAGGCCGCAACGACCGGTAAATCGTGCTGTCAAATTGCTGGAAGGCGGCGCTGATTGGCGTATCCAGGCTCAACTCGCTGGCATTTCCGATATGCACATGCCGGTGCGGATCCATCTGCACGTACAGCGTAAGCCAGTCCCGGACGCCCACGGAAAAATCAGTGCCCAACTCCAGGACGGTGACGCTGCCGGGAGCCCGCGAGAACTTGTTCGCGAAAGATGAAATCGCGTAGCCGCCCTTGGGCAGCGTTTCCCCGCTTTCTACCGTGAAGAGTCCCAGGCCGCCGGTCGTTGCCGGCATCGGATTCCACTTGGGAGCTTCCGCGGTTGTCCGCTCCTGATTTTTCGCGGATTGCGAAGCTGTCTTCTTGGCAACCGCTTTCTTCCGTGACTTCGACGCGTGAGCGTGTCTCTTGGCCTTCGCGGAAGTCCCCGCAATGCCGGTTGGCACGATCAACGCACCCAAGACAAGCGCGACCAAAACTCGGAGCACCGATTTCATTCCGACCTCCTCACATCTGCCTACTGGCCTAGAGAACTGCGCCTGAGGTACCAAAGTACTATTTGCGCTAGCTCTGTAAATCCTTGCGCAAAGTCTCTCGCGCGGCCTTAAACCCGCAGAAGTCCTTTGCTTAATATCAACTAAAGGCACTGGGCCGGAATGAATTATAGACCAGCGCTCAAACCCTTCCAAAGAGATTTTTGAAGACTTTCTCTCTTAGTCAACTGTGGAACTGTCCGATGAGACAGGGGGGAGGACTGTACTCTGACCGCCGGGATCGAGCCGCTTCATCTGATTTAATGGACTAAGGCGCCACCTGTCGTGATTCGGCACCAGTCGTGAGCTCTTGGACCCAAGGACGAATTGAGATTCTCGACGAATCAGGAAATGAGCCAGTGACTCTTCTCCCTTGAGAAATCACGACTTCCGCCCTCACAGCCGTTCTTCCCTGTCCGCTGGCAAAAAAGCGAAGCGCACCATCCCTAGTGGCCGCTCTCATGCATTTACATGCCGCAGGTCGAAATATCGAAGGAGGTTCGAATGGGCAAGCACCAGTTCTTGTGTTTTGTAGTCTGTACCTTGGCGATGACAATTTTCCCCGCACTACTGAGCGCTCTGGATCAGGATGCGATTTCTCATTCCCAGAATATTCCGTTTGAAGTCCCGGCAGGTACGCGCTTCCTGATCGGCCTCAAAGATAAGCTCGATACAGGTAGAGACAAGGCCGGAATGCGATTCAAGGCTGCCACCTTGGAGCCGATTTCCACTCCCGACGGCTTCATTCTGCCGGCAGGCGCCGAAGTTCGCGGACATGTCAGCCGCGTTGAGCCCGCCGGTGTCACCGGCCGCGCCCGGCTTTGGCTCAGCTTCGACGACATTCAGACGCGAAGGGGAAGAGCGCCGCTGATTGCCGATGTGGTTCAAGTCCCCGGCGAGCACAGCGTGAAACAGGGAGACAGCAAGGAAGGTGAAATCGAAGCCCGCACCAGCGATCGCAAACGAGAGCTCGAAGCAACCGCGGGCGGAGCCGCCATGGGCGCAGCAGCAGGCGCGCACCACGGCGGCAAAAGCGCCGCAATCGGGGCAGCCGCCGGCGCCGCAGCCGCCTTCTTAATTGCCTCCGGCTACGGCCAAGAATTGCTTTTGGAAAAAGGCGCCAAGCTGGAACTCGAACTCGACCGCCCGCTCTTGCTCGCCCGCCGCTGAGCAGACGAGTTTGCCGGGCGATCTCGATCGCCCCAGCCCGCTGCGCATCCGGCTGCGACAAAAATAGCCAAACGGTTTCGCCGCAACACCTGCGTCCAATGTCACAAGCCTCACCATCAGTGCTGGCAATCGCCAGTTTGTCGGGAGAATGCTGCCGCGCAGCTATGCAATCCTGCCACTCTCGGCCCGGTAGTGGGTCATCAGCTTTAAAATAGGCGCGTCATACAAGCAGGCATAATACTTCCGAGTGCGCCATCACTCAGGAGTGTCATCCGATCCACCGGATCATCGATAAATGCGGGGGCACTCGCACTTCCCCTTTCTTAAGGGAGCTTGCCAACAGCACTGTTCTTTCCCGCACCCCAGAGTCATCGTGCAAGTGAGTCATCTTGGGCTGGGCCGGCGGCAAAGCGCATCACTGCGTGCCCCACAACTACCAGCAAGGCATAGATCGTGGCGACAGCGAGGACCGGAGCGATGCCCGGCGAGAAGACGATCCAGTCCGGGAACATTGCGGCGATCCCATAGTCGCGCGGCGGGCCGATTACTGCCGCTGCCAAAGCGAACACGGCCAGCCCGCGTCCGCCGAAGCGGCGAGCTACCCTCCAGGTAATCAGGTAGACGGGCGCGCACGAAACCGCGAAGCAGAGCCATAACAGCAATTGGAAGTGCGAGGAGCCTGCCTTCGGAACTCGCCACCAACGCTGGGTCTCTCCCAGCGCAATGCCGAGCAGCGCTACCGCTCCGAAAACCGCGCCGCCGCACAGGGCTCCTGCGATTCGGGGCATCTTCGCCCGGGTCAAGTAGGCTACTCCCGCGAAGGCGGCCAGATATAGACTGGTCATCAGAATCAACTGGCTGGTCGTCATGTGACCTCTTGATTGCCGTTCAAATTACCATGGATATCTCCGGTTCGCCAGGTGGACGCTCCCTGCGACCGGTCGCGCTTTGAGCCACAGTGTTGAGCGAGACGGCCAGGTCCCGAATGGCCGCCTACTCGAAAGTTATCGTCGCACCCGATCTGCCCACTACCCCCACCCCGCCCGGCTTGGCTTTCCTCTCCGCTGCTGGTACATTCAATAGTTGATGGCCGCGGAAGCCCTGATTCCCCAACGAATTCTGATCGTCGAAGACGAAGAAAACGCCCGCAAGGGTTATGAGGCGTTGCTGCGCCGCTGGGGCTGCGAAGTCCTCGGCGTCGCCAGCGGCGAAGACGCGCTCGCAAAATTCTCCGAGTTTCAGCCTGCCGTTTTGCTCGCGGATGTGGAGCTGCCCGGAATCAATGGCCTGGAACTTCTCCAGCGCCTCGAAAAGGAGCTGGTTGATATTCCCGTCATCATCATCACCGGCAAAGGAAGCGACGAGCGCACGGTGCAAGCGATCGAAGCGGGCGCATTCTGGTACATCGAAAAACCGCTGAAGCCTCCCGTGTTGCGCGCGCTTCTCGATCGCGCGCTGGGCAAGGTCCGCGATCAGCGAAACGTAGCAGCGCTCACGCGGCAATTGCGAGACGCGGGCCGCCTGGGAGAATTGGTCGGTATTTCGAAACAAATGCAAGAGGTGATGCGCCAGGTGGAGACTGCCGCGCCCTCCACAGCTTCCGTGCTCATTACCGGCGAGACTGGTTCCGGTAAGGAAATGGTGGCACGCTCGCTCCACCAGCTTTCGCCGCGCGCCGATCGTCCGTTTGTCGCCATCAATTGCTCGGCAATTCCCGAATCGCTGATGGAAAGCGAAATCTTCGGCCACGAACGGGGCGCATTCACCGGTGCCGCCGAACGGCGCATCGGCTGCTTTGAATTGGCGGACGGCGGAACTTTGCTGCTCGACGAAATCGGCGAAATGCCTCCGCAAACGCAGGCGAAATTGCTGCGAGTGCTGGAAGACCGCAAAGTGCGCCGCCTGGGCAGCAAAGTGGAAACGCCGGTGGACGTGCGCGTGGTGGCGGCCACCAACAAAGATCCGCAGCACGCGGTCTCGAGCGGCCAGCTCCGCCAGGATCTTTATTTCCGGCTGAATGTTTTTCACATCCATCTTCCGCCGCTCCGTGAGCACAAGGAAGATGTCCCCGGCCTCGTCGAATATCTGCTGCGCGACATCAACCTGAAGCATGGAAGACAAGTTCCCGGCGTCAGTTCCGAAGTGATGGAACTGTTCAAGTCTTATCCGTGGCCGGGAAACGTGCGCGAACTGCGCAACGTTCTGGAACGCTCCGCCATCGCCTGCGAGCGCGGACCGATTGGCCGCCAGCATCTTCCTTCCGATTTTGGCCGCGCGCCGGTGACGGATCCAAGCGCGCTCACGGGCCTCCGCTTCCCCGTCGGCACCACGGTGGACGATGCCGAACGCGAATTGATCGTGCAAACTTTGGC
>JBGPTK010000063.1:0-16576 GCA_041490605.1 Terriglobia bacterium
CATGAATCCCATCACGCAGGCCAAAGTTCTCCGCGCGCTCGAAAATCGCAAAGTAGAACGCCTGGGCGGCTCGCACGCAATTGAAGTAGATGTTCGCGTGGTCAGCGCCACGCACCGCGATTTGCCCGCCGAGATCGCCGCAGGAAAATTTCGCGAAGATCTTTTTTACCGCCTGCGGGTAGTGACGCTCGACCTGCCTCCGCTTCGCGCGCACAAAGACGATATTCCACTCCTCGCCGAGACTTTTCTTTCGCAGCTCAATGCGCGGCACAACCGCAAGGCGCGCCTCGATTCCGCGGCGATCGAATTGCTCGCGCGCTACGACTGGCCCGGCAACGTTCGCGAACTGAGAAACGCGCTGGAACGCAGCCTGGTGCTGGCGCCGGGAGAAAAAATCGGGCCCGCCGAACTCCCGGAAGAAATTCGCAGCGGCGAGCCGGTGACGGGCAACGCTCGCGCCGGCAACAGCGGCCAGTTGCTGAGCGGAACGGACTTTCGCGAAGCCAAGCGCAAATTCGAAATCGCATTCTTGAAATCGAAATTGGAAGAGCATCACTGGAACGTCTCGCGCACTGCGGCGGCTGTGGGACTGCACCGCCAAAGCCTTCAGGAAAAGTTGCGCGAGCTGGGGATTCAGCGGCCCGGTAAGTGAGTGTGTGACTGACGAGGCGAACCGGAACGAGAGATGAAGATGGCGCGCTTTGAAAATGTGGGCGGATTCATTCTGGCAGGCGGAGCCAGTTCGCGCATGGGCCGCGATAAGGCCTTCATCGAACTGAATGGCGAGCCTCTCATCATGCAGGCCACGCGCTTGCTCGAGCCGATAGTGGGCCAACCAACAATCATGGGGCCGCCCGAACGCTTTGCATCTCTCGGTTTGCAGGCGATTCCCGATGATCACGCGGGGTTCGGTCCTCTCGGCGGAATCGCAACGGCACTGCGGGCGGCGGCGCATCCCTGGAATCTAATCATCGGCTGCGACCTGCCGTTTCTGACGCGAGATTGGCTGGAATTTTTGATTCGCCGGGCCCTGGAATCGCAAGCGGACGCGGTTCTTCCGCTCAGCGCGCAAGGAGCGGAACCGCTTTGCGCCATGTATCACCGGCGGGCCGGGCCGCAAATTTCCGCCGCGCTCGCGGAGGGCGTGCGCAAAATTACGCAAGGCCTTGCCGGGCTTGCTATAGTCAATCTGGCGCCCGAAGAATGGAAACCGTTTGATTCCACGGGCCTGCTATTCAAGAATATCAACACGCCGGAGGAATACGGCGAGCTCCGGGCAGACTTTGACAAGAACTTCGAAAAGAAAAGGGAAGCGTGAGCGAGCACTTCATCGAATTTAAGAGCGTCTCAATATCGTTCGGCGAGCAGGAGGTGCTGCACCAGGTGAGTTTCTTCGTCGATCAAGGCGAGACGACGGTGATCATGGGCCGCAGCGGCGTCGGCAAATCCGTTTCGCTCAAGATCATCATGGGTTTTCTGCAAGCGGACGAGGGCCAGGTAATTGTCGCCGGCAAAAACATCGTTGGCTGGACGGAGGAGCAACTGGCCGAGACGCGCAGGCAAGTGACGATGGTCTTCCAGTCCGGCGCGCTGTTCGATTCGCTTACCGTCGCGCAAAATGTGGCCTTTCCTCTTGAAAGCCACTCCGAGATGCAGCCGGATCAGATCGACGCGCGCGTGAAAGAGCTTCTCGAAATGCTGGAAGTCGGCGAATTTGCCGATAAACTCCCCGACGAATTGAGCACGGGGACAAAGCGCGCCGTGGCCATCGCGCGCGCCCTGGCGCAAGATCCGGAAGCGATCCTGTTCGATGAGCCGACCACGATGGTCGATCCGATCATGGCGGGACATGTGGGCGAACTGATCCTCAAACTCAAGGAAAAATTCCACAAGACGGCCATCGTGGTCACGCACGATACCCATCTTGCGCGGAGACTGGGGGATCGCATCGTCTTTCTCAAGGAAGGGCAGGTGGCTTTTTTCGGCACGTGGCAGGAATTCGTGAACTCCGAAGATCCCGCGCTCCATAATTTCCGCATGCAGGACGAACTGATCCCCGCGCTGGACGTCACCGCGTGAGCCAGACTTCCCCAGTCGTACCCGATCCCCGCAAGCAACTCCGCCGCGAGATGGGCTTCTGGGACGTGCTGCTTTTCAATATCGCCACCGTGCTCGGCCCGCGGTGGATTGCGGCCGCGGCTCACAACGGCACTTCGTCCATCAGCTTGTGGATCGGCGCGGCCGTTTTCTTTTTTGTTCCCACCGCGCTGGTGATCGTCGAGCTTTCCACGCGATTTCCGGAGGAGGGCGGTCTCTACGTTTGGTCGAAGCAGGCCTTCGGGGAATTTCACGGCTTCGTCGCGGGCTGGACGTATTGGGTTTATACCGTGTTCTATTTTCCGGGCCTGCTGCTGGCCAGCGCGTCCATGAGCGCCTATGTGGGCGGCGCCAGCGCGGCGCATCTGGCGCAGAGCCGCACATTCCTGCTGGTTGGTTCCCTGATTCTATTGATTGTGGCCGTGTGGCTGAACATCATTGGCCTCAACATCGGCAAGTGGCTGCAAAATGCCGGCGGCGTCGCCACCTATCTTCCGTTGTTGATGCTCACCTTCATCGCCGTCATTCTGTGGAACATGAAGGGCCCGGTAACTCATTTCACCTGGGCGAATATTTTCCCGGTCTGGAATTGGAACACGGTAAATTTTTGGCCGCAGATTGCTTTCGCTTTTACCGGACTCGAGCTTGTCTCGGCCATGAGCGACGAGATCAAAGATCCCCGGCGCACGCTGCCACGCGCGATTCTGGGTTCCGGTGTCCTGATCGCCGCGATTTACATTGTGGGCACCATCGCGGTGCTGGGCATGTTGCAGAGCACCGACGTCGATCCCAAGAGCGGAGTGTTCCAGGCCATCACCATCGGCTCGACGATTTTAAAGGTCGGCTTGCTCGGAGTGATCGCCGCGATGCTGGTTTCCGTCGGCAATGCGGGAGGAGTCGGTTCGACTGTTGCCGGCATCGCCCGTGTGCCGTTTGTGGTGGGCATCGATCGCTATCTGCCGGCGGCATTCGGAAAAATTCACCCCAAATGGAAGACGCCGTACATTTCGATTCTGGTTCAAGCGGTGATTTCCGGTTTGATTCTTCTGGTTATTCAAATCAACGAAACGGCCAATAGCGCCTATCAGATTCTGGTGGATGCCGCCGTAATTCTTTATTTCATTCCGTTCCTTTACATGTATGCGGCGGCGATCAAGCTGGCCTACCGCAAGGACCGCGCCGACAATCCCGCCGCGGTTCTGATTCCGGGCGGCAAGATTGGAGTGTGGATCGCCGGCGGCCTGGGATTTATCGTGGTCGGGGGAGGGATTGGGCTTTCGCTGATACCGCCCGGCGAGGCCATCAGCAAAATCGGATTCGAAGCAAAATTGTTGGGGGCCACGCTGGTGGCGATTCTGATCGGCCTGGTTCTCTATTTTCGAGGGGCGCGCCAAAAGTCCAGCGATACTCGGGAAGCGAAGGCCGGGAATTAGGGAAGGGAATGGATGGCCAATCGAATGAAAAAGAAGTCATCGAAAAAGTCCGCATCTACTCTGCGTTTGAAGAACCCGTCCCTTGCCGGCGACTTCGAAATTTTCCTGCCTATGGGATGGAAAGTTTCCCGGACGACCGTTAAAAAGTCCCGCAAGTCATCTCATAAATCGCGGTAAGCCCGATTCAGGGGCTGAAGCTCCGACCCCCTAAAAACCATCTTCCACAGGCTGCCTAGTAAACCGCGCGCTTTTGCATGGTTTGTTTTGTCGCCAGAGAAAATCGCGGCTCGGCCGAGCCTTCGCCCGTCAGACGCGCGGCAACATAGGCGCCCATCGCGGGGCCGTGTTTGAAGCCGTGTCCTGAGCCGCCGCCGGCCAGCCACACATTTTCGAACGAGGGGTGGCGATCGACCAGGAAGTCGCCGTTCGAAGTATTTTCGTATTGGCACACACGCGACTCGACGACCGGCGCGTTTTTCATGCCGGGGAATCGCTCGCTGAGATAGGCTCGCGCCGCCTGCTCTGCTTCCGGAGTCGGGACGCGATTCGCGGTGTCCGGGTCGATGGGCGGGCCGTGACGATCGACGGCGATTTTTACGCCGCGATTTTCCAGGTCCGGCATGCCGTAAATTTCGTCGCCCAGGCAGATCCAGGCGGGCATCGCGGGCGGCGCGAATCGAGCGTCGCCGGGGGGCGCGCCGAAAAAGAAAACTTCCTGCCGCGTGGGGAAAATCCGTTCTCCCAAAATTGCCGGGAAAACTTTGGGCAGCCAGGGGCCGCAGGCAAAGACGAAAGTCCCGGCGCTGATTCGTTCGCCGCTCAGCGTGGCCACCGAAGCGAGGCGCCCATCGCCCGCGGGCGCCGTGACGGCGTCAATTTTATATTCCGTGCCGCTCTTCCGCGCTTCCTCGACCACGGCTTGCACGGCGCGTCGAGCGAGGAGCACGCCGCTCTCCGGCTCGTAGAGCCCCCAGGTTATTTTTTTGCCGAAGGCGATTTGCGGATAGCGCTTCTCCAAATCCGCGCGCTCGAATCTTTCATACTTCACGCCCAGCTTTTTGAAACTGGCTTCGCAATCGTGCGGATATTTTTCGCCTTCGCTCGCCATCCACAGCATTCCTGTGCGGCAGAAAAGCGGTTGGCCGATTCTGCCGAAAAATTCCTGCCACAGAACGAGCGAGCGCATGGACCATCGCGTGTAGAGCTCGTCGGGACCGTAGCCCATGCGGATAATTCGCGTTTCGCCGCCGGAGCTGGCGCGCGCGTTCGAAGCGCCGTAGGAATCGAGCAGCACCACACTTTTGCCCAAACGCGCCAGAGTGTAAGCGGTCCAGGCGCCGAAAACCCCGGCTCCAATGACGGCCACGTCGTATGTTTTGCTTGTCGCCATCTGCGTCGCTCCCGTCGTTGTTTTCGGCGAAATTGCAGCCGTCGCGCGATTGAACGCAACCGCTCCCGCGGCCACTACCGATTTCAGGAAATCGCGTCGAACCAGTCTCATTTTGTAGACCGTGCCGTGCGTTCCAGGCGCTTCTAAAATCCTTCTTCGATCAGCTTGGCAACCGTCAGCCGCGACGGCGCGGGTTCCTGCCGCGCGTCCAGCATCCGCTCCACATACTTGGCGAGAATATCGCATTCCAGGTTTACCGCGATGCCGGGATTCATGCCATGAATATTCGTGTGCGCGTAGGTAAAGGGAATCAGCGCTACGTCTAAAATGCCTTCGCGCCATCCGGCCACGGTCAAGCTGATCCCGTCGATGGCAATCGAACCTTTCATGGCCACATAGCGCCCAATTTCCGCGGGCACGCGCACCGAAAGCCACCAGTTTTCGCCTTCCGGCGCGAGGCGCGTGACGCGGCCGATTCCATCCACGTGGCCTTGCACAAAGTGGCCGCCGAGGCGGGCATTGGCGGCGAGCGGGCGCTCGAGATTCACCGGTTGGCCGGATTTCATTTCGCCGAGGGATGTTCGCCGAAGAGTTTCCACGGAAAGATCGGCGGCAAAAATCGCATCGCTGATTTCGACAACGGTGAGGCAGCATCCATTCACGGCGATACTATCCGCGATTTTGAGAGAAGCCGCGATTTCAGCGGCATCGGCAAGATTCACGCGCAGCCGGCCGCCGATCGGAGTTTGGCCGAGCGATTCGATTTCTCCAACGTGCTCAACGATACCTGTAAACATCGCGCAAATATCCCTCCACCGCGAAATCGGGGCCGACTTGCCGCAGCGAAATATTTTCGAGCGGCGGCAGCGCAGCGAACCGGCGGGAGCGGCCCGTCGCAAACGGGACACCGCCGCCAAATATCCTGGGCGCGAAAAACAGGATCATCTTATCCACAATTCCCGCTTCCAGCGCAGCACCATTTATTTTCGAACCGGCTTCGAGCAGCACGCTCAGGATTTGCCGCCGGCCGAGCTCGCGAATTACTGCGGCCAGGTCAACGCGCTTGACGCGTGAACGCACGCGAACCACTTCGACGCCGGCGCGGCCCAGCGCGCGGGCGCGCGGGGATTCGAGCGGCATCGTGGTGAACACGAGCAAGTCGCCGTCCGCTGACTTGACCAGTTTCGATTTCAGCTGAAGCCTGAGCCGCGAATCGAGGACCACGCGCAGCAGCGGCCTTCGCCGGGATCCGCCGGTGCGATCGGTAAGACTTGGGTCGTCGGCGAGGACGGTGCCGATGCCAGTGACCAGCGCATCCGATGCGTGGCGGAGGAGCTGGACTTCCTCGCGGGATTGCGGCGAAGTAATCCAGCGGTCATTTTTACCGGAGTGAGGAGGCGAAGCGATGCAGCCATCGAGCGTGAGCGCGGATTTCAACGTGACCAGCGGCAGATTTTGGCGAATCCAATTCGCGAACGGTTCGTTCAGGCGGCGGGCTTCGGCTTCGCGCGCTCCAATCGTGACCTTTATTCCCGCGCGGCGCAATTGGCGGAAACCGCGCCCCGCAACTTTTGGGTTGGGGTCCGGCATGGCCGCCACCACGCGCTTCACTCCTGCCGCAATTATCGCCACCGTGCATGGTCCGGTGCGGCCGCTGTGGCAGCAGGGTTCGAGATTGACGTAGAGCGTCGCGCCACGCGCATTTTTTCCTGCATTTTCGAGGGCGGCAATTTCCGCGTGGCGGCGGCCTTCGTAGGTGTGGAAACCTTCGGCGACAACGCGTCCATTTTTTACCAATACCGCGCCGACCATCGGA
Organism: Terriglobia bacterium; assembly: GCA_041490605.1. Classification (GTDB taxonomy): domain Bacteria; phylum Acidobacteriota; class Terriglobia; order Acidiferrales; family UBA7541; genus JBGPTK01. Next base: position 6,737 of record JBGPTK010000063.1, read on the forward strand.
TTGGGATGGGTGAGCGCTTCACCGCGGCGCGCGAGTTCCAGAGCGCGAGCAATCCAGCGGTCATCTGTTTGGCCGGGCGTCTGGTCGTGTTTCTGATCGTGTTTCTGATCGGGCATTGGATCGGGCGCAGCGAAATTAGTCGAAGAGCGAATTGACGTAAGTTTGCGCGTCAAAGGGCACCAGGTCGTCTATCTTTTCACCCGTGCCGACAAAACGAATCGGCAAGCCCAGCTCGCGGGCGATGGCCACGACGATGCCGCCCTTGGCGGTTCCGTCGAGCTTGGTGAGAACGATGCCGGTGACTCCGACGTGGCTGGTGAACTCGCGGGCCTGCGAGAGACCGTTTTGTCCGGTGGTCGCGTCCATCACCAGCAAGATATCATGCGGCGCGCCGGGGACGAGCTTTGCGGCGGTGCGTTTCATTTTTTCAAGCTCAGCCATCAAATTCGATTTGGTATGCAAGCGCCCGGCGGTATCGATGATCACGGCATCCGCCGATCGCGCGCGCGCGGCGGAAAGCGCATCGAAAACGACGGCGGCAGGATCGGCGCCCGGCTTCTGCTTGATCAGCTCGACGCCCGCGCGGCGCGCCCACACTTCCAATTGCTCGATCGCCGCCGCGCGAAACGTATCGGCGGCGCCCAGGATCACCGTGGCTCCTTCTTTCTTCAGGCGGTGCGCCAGCTTGCCGATGGTGGTCGTTTTACCGGTGCCATTCACGCCCACGATAAAAAGCACGCGCGGGGCAGTCGAGGCCTTGCCATCAGTGGCGGCTGCGGCGGGGGGAGTGAGCACGCGGACGATCTGATTTTTCAACTCGGCTTTGAGCGCGCCGGAGCCGGTGATTGCTCTTTCATTTACCTGTTGGCGCAGCGCGGCGAGGATTTCGCGGGTTGTGCTGACGCCGATATCCGCGCTTAGCAATGCCGATTCGAGCTGCGCGAGCACGGCCGGATCGACCGGGCGGTCGCCTGTGAGCAATTGCTCGACTTTGGCGGCGAGCTCGGTGCGGGTTTTGCCGACCGACTCTTTCAGCCGTTCGAGCAGGGTCGGTTCCGGTTTTCCGAATAGAGAGATCATGGCGATCCAAAGACGTCCGGGAAAACAATCATTCTAGCAGAGGTAGGCTTTTGTGGTCGCGTTGGCGGCGGGCACGAAAAAACGGGCGCAGCCCTTCGAACCTCCCTTCGTTTCTCAGGGCGAGCAAGGTAAACGAGCAGCGCCCCTACGAATGCAATTTCGACGGCGAGGGTGTGCGAGAGATGCGGGCTACGCTTCTACGAGGACGGCGGTGATGTGGATGCGGCCGGATTGAACGCCGCTTTCGAGGGCATCGGCGACCAGGGGATCGAATTTCGTGCCGGAGAGCTGGCGGACTCGCCGGATTGCGAAATCGACGTCCATGGCGGTTTGATAGGGGCGATTGGTGGTCATGGCGTCAAAGGTATCCGCAACGGCGATGATGCGCGCCATCAGAGGAATATCATCGCCGCGCAGGCCGTAGGGATAGCCGCGGCCGTCCAGGTGCTCGTGATGAAGCTCGATGCCGGGCAGCATTTCTTTCAATTGCGCGACGGGGCGCATGATGTTCGCGCCCTTCACCGGGTGCTGCTTCATGATTTCGAATTCTTCGTCGGTCAAGCTGCCGGGTTTTTTCAAAACGCGGTCATCCACCCCAATTTTGCCCACGTCGTGGAGCAGCGCGGAAATGTGCAGGCGGTCAAGATCCTCCGCGCTCAGCCCCAGTTTCTCGCCCATGATCACGGAATATTTTGCGACGCGGCCGGAATGGCCGCGCGTGTAGGGATCCTTTTCGTCGATGGCCGCGGAGAGCATTTGAATCGAGCCGAGGAAGAGGTCGCGATTTTCCTGCGCGGCCTGCTTCAATTGTTCCACGTATTGCTCGATGTCGCCCGCCATGTTGTTGAAGGTCATGGCCAGCTCGCTGATTTCCGCCGCGCCGCGAACGGCCACCCGCTCATGAAATTCCGCGCGGCTGATCGCGCGCGTGGAGACGACCAGGTCGCGAATGGGAGTGGTGATGCCCACGGCGAACAAATATCCGATGACCAGCGCCATCAAGGTGACCACCAGCACGAATCGTAGCGCCTGGGTATTGAGTTCCGTCACGCCGGCATCGATGCGCGCTTTCTCCAGGCTTCGCTGGGCGATCACGGCCCAGCGCAATTCCGGAATCGTGCTGTAGGTTCCGATCATTTCCACGGGGCCGCCGTGGTCCGTCAAACTGAAATGAACCGTTTCCGTGGCGCGCAGTTCCTGCGGAAAATCCCGGAACTGCTGCGCGACGGGCGAAGTGGCACTGACGTCTCGGCCGGGCACCATCTCGCTGGAATTGGGATGGACCACGATGTGGCCGTCCGAATCGACAATGTACACGGAGCGATCGCGCACGCTGGAATCCTTGAGCCGGTCGAGCACGTGCTTCAGCGAAACCACCGCCGCCAGCATTCCGGTGAATTGGCCGTCGGAGATAAGGGGAACCGCCATCACAAAGGCCGGCCGGTCGTCCGGTCCAACGGCAAAGGTTTCGCTGGTGGAATTGAGCTGCTGGAAGCTGGCGGTGAAGGCGCGCTTGAGTGCCTTGTCCACAAAGGGGTCCTGGTCGGCTTTGAAGCTCTGCACGGAAACGCCCCTGGCCCCTTTATCCACGACGGTGACGTAGAGAAGATCGGGATTGTTCTCGATGAAGTTCTGCAGCAGACGGGTCAGTTGCGGCGTGTGCGCGGGATCGTCCACGTCGGTGATCCAGCCGGTCAGCGCCATCACCTGCCGCTGGGTGATTAATTGCTGCCGGATGCTGGATTCAAATTGCAGCGTTTCTTCGGCCAGGGAACGGGTAATTTCCGTTTGCTGCACGCGCTCGGTATCCTGCAGCTTTTCCTTGCTGATGCGCAGCACCTGGCGGTAGTAAAGCCACAGCGGTACGACGCTGGTGAGCAACAGGGCGCCCAGCACGATCCAAAGAATCCGCAAGCGGCGCGGAGATGCCTGCCGAATCGATTGTGTTAGTCCGCCCAGTCGCACGAGTACACCCCAACTCAGAAAGCGTATCGGAGCAAATCGACCGATACAACGGGACCTCGGTACTATTGGTGCTGCATTTGCCACGGGCGAACGGGAGGGGGTGTAGCTTTGCGCAAATCCGGGGGAGAGGATCGGAGGCGCGTTTTGAAAACTATTCTTGTTTCAAGGGGCGTTCCATTAATTCGCGAATGGCTTCGCGCGGCGGGCGATCCTGGTAGAGGACGGAATACATTTGCTCGGTGATGGGCATATCGATTCCCAGGCGCTGCGCCAGTTGCCTCGTCGCGGCGGTGGTTCCCACGCCTTCGGCCACCATGCGCATCGAGCCGGTGATCTCCTTCAGCTTGCGGCCCTTGCCCAGTTCGACGCCAACGGTGCGATTGCGGCTGAGGTCTCCCGTGCAGGTAAGAACCAGGTCGCCCATTCCCGCGAGGCCGGCAAGGGTTTCCGGGCGAGCGCCCAGGGCGCAGGCGAGGCGCGTCATCTCGGAAAGTCCGCGAGTGATCAGGGCGGCCATGGTGTTGTGGCCGAATCCGAGCCCTTCGGAAACTCCGGCGGCGATGGCAATCACGTTTTTCACGGAGCCGCCGAGCTCGACGCCCGCGACATCATCATGCGAGTAGAGACGCAGAGTGGGCCCGGAAAACTCGGCTTGAACTTCGGAGGCAAGCTCGCTGCTCGAAGAAGCGATCACGATGGCCGTGGGATCGCCGCGAGCCACTTCGCGCGCGAACGATGGGCCGGAGAGCGCCGCCACCCGCGGCGGGAATTTTGGCGAGACTACCTGTTCGATCACTTGCGACATGCGCAGGAGAGTTTCGGGCTCCAGGCCCTTGGTCGCGCTCACGATAATCGTTTTGGGGGAAAGGTGCGGCAGCATGGCGGTATACATGCGGCGAGCGTGCGAGGAAGGCATTACGCCCAGCACGATGTCCGCATCGTGGACCGCTTCGTACCAGTCTTGCGTGATCTCGAGGCCGGGGGGAACTTCGAAGCCGGGCAGGAATACTTCGTTCACGCGGCGCGCGCGCAGGGATTCGGCCACTTCTTGTTCGAAGACCCAGAGGGCGAGGCGGTGCGGCGCGCGGCTTCTCGCCAGGACGATCGAGAGCGCGGTGCCCCAGCTTCCTGCGCCGATGATGGTGATTTTTTTCATGGAATGAATCAGCGGAGAAAAGTGACGCGATTTTCGGTGCCGTCCATTAAGCGGCCGACGTTGGCGCTGTGTTTCAAGATCACCAGAACGGAAATTAGGACGGCGCCAAAGGAAACGATATTGGGAGGCGCGTGTCCCGGCGCGTAAAGAACATAAAGGAGCATGGGCATCGCGGCGGCGGCGATGATCGAGCCGAGCGAGACGTAGCGCCAGAAGACAACCACGATGATCCAAACCACTGCCGCGGTAAATACCGCCTGAAAGCAAATCGGAAGAAAAACTCCCACGCCCGTCGCGACCCCTTTGCCGCCCTGGAATTTCAGCCAAACGGGGAAGAGATGGCCCAGAACAGCCAGCAGCGCGGCAAGAATCATCCAGCGAATATTTCCACCGGACCAGCGGCCGGCGATCCAAACGGCGAAGTAGCCTTTGGCGGCATCAAGGAGAAGCGTGGCGATTCCGGCGGCAGCGCCCGCAACGCGGGTCACGTTTGTCGCGCCGATGTTGCCGCTGCCCGCGCCGCGCACGTCGCGGCCTTCGGTCCGTTTCACGATCAAATATCCGAAGGGGATCGAGCCCAGCAGGTAAGCGATGAGCGGAATCGCCCAATGGAAGTCCATCGCCGCGCTCATGTAGCGGCCCTGACAAAATTGAAAGTTGCAAGCCGCGTGTATTCGGCGCCGTCGCGCTTCAAAACGCTCTGGTATAAATAGAACTGAGTGGCTCGCGCCGCTCCGAAATCAAAGGGCGCGAGCTGCTCTATGGTGGCTCGTAAATGCGTCAGACCCTCTTCGGACTTGAAACGCGCCAGCGTCAAGTGCGGGCGAAAGGCGCGATTTTCCGCCGCAATTCCAACCGGTTCGAGGCGGCGCTCGATTTCGCCCGCCATCCCGGCGAGATTGGGCGTCGCTTCGATTCCAGCCCAGAAAACGCGCGGATGCCTGGCGTTGGGAAAGAAACCAGTTTCTCGAAAGCTCATCTGGACCGGCGCGGGAGAGCGCACTCCGGCAAGAATCACTTTCACTTTTTCCACGGTCTCATCCGGGACTTCACCAATAAATTTCAGCGTAATGTGAATTCCTTCCGGGCGCATCCAGCGCGCCCCCCGGCCGGTTTTTTCCAGTTTGGCAATTAAATCTCCAAGCGCCCGGCGAACATCCTGCGGCACGTCCATGGCGACGAAGACACGCACACGCTATCCTTTGTTGTGGCCGCCGTACAGAAAATATCTGCGAATCATGTCCAGGGCCGATTGCGACGCCTGTTGGCGGATGCGGTCGCGGTCGCCGGGATAACGAAAGCGGCGCTCCCGCGCGCCGGTCTGGTCGGCCAGGCCGATGTGCACCGTGCCAACTGGTTTTTCGGCGCTGCCGCCGCCCGGGCCGGCGATTCCGGTGATGCTCAAGCCGAGCGTTGCGCCCGAACGCTGCCGCACTCCTTCGGCCATGGCCAACGCCACTTCGGAGCTGACCGCTCCCTTGGCTTCAATTAATTCCGCCGGCACATCCACCCAGGCGGTTTTCAAATCGTTGCCATAACAGACCACTCCGCCGCGAAAGTAGGTGGAACTCCCCGCAAGACTGGTCAAGCGTTCCGCGAGCAAGCCTCCCGTGCAACTTTCGGCGGCGGCGACCGTGGACTGATTAAAAATGAGCGAGCTGGCGACCACTTCTTCCATCGATTCGCCGGTGGTGGTGAAAACGTTTTCGCCCAGGGCCATGGCGAAGCGCTGCACGATTTCATCGAGCAATTTCTCGGCTTCTTGGGGATCGCTCGACCACAGGCGCGGATGAAGCTGGATTTCGCCGGGCGAGGCGAGAATCGTGGTTTCCACTCCCGCGTACTGCGTGTAGATAGGCGCCACGCGCTGCTCCGCTTCCGATTCCGACATTCCGGCAATGCGCACATCGCGGGTAAACAAGCGCACATCCGGAGCGCGCTTCGAAAGCCGCGGGCTCACTTCTTCCTGGAACATGGGCTCGAGCTCCACAGGCGGGCCGGGGAGCAGCACAACAATACGGCCGCCGGTCTCGAGCCAGAGTCCCGGCGCGGTGCCGCGCGGATTGGGAAGAACCGTGGCGCCTTCCGGCACCATGGCCTGGCGCACATTCACTTCGGCCATCTTGCGGCCGAAGCGCTCGAAGCGCTTCTCGATGGCGTGGAGAATTTCTTCGTCGCGAATCAGCCTGCGGCCCAGCAGATCGGCAACGGCTTCGCGAGTCAGGTCGTCGGCGGTGGGGCCGAGGCCTCCGCTCGAAACCACCAGCTCAACGCGCTCAAGCGCTTCACCGAATGCGGATCGAATCAGCGCCAGATCGTCGGCCACCACCGATTTGCGCATCAGGCGAATGCCCAGCAGATTGAGCTGCGCGGTTAGGAACAGCGAATTCGTATCCATGCGGTACGGGGTAAGGAGTTCCGAACCGACGGCGATGATCTCGGCTTTCATGCGTAAATTTTGTACACGAGTTGGAGTGAGGGAGCAAGAGATAGGCGAACTGAATGTTTTTCGCCGGCTTCGGATCCGGTCGCTCTCTAGAACGCAGAATGGCTTGGCACGCGGGTCAGGCGCGTTTGGCCTTTACGTTCGCGACACGAATGATGAGGCGTTTGCCGAGCGCCCGGGCGGCCCGCGTGATCGTGTCGAGCGTGACGGAGACGTTTTGAGGGTCGAGCAGGCGATCCAATTGCGAACGGCTGGTTCGAAGCTGCTTGGCCATCGCTTGCTTGGTCTTTTGCTGTTTGCGCATGGCTTGTTCCAATTGCCAGGCCAGCACGCGCTTGATCGCGACGGCCTCGACTTCTTCCCGGGTTCCTTCTTCCTCGAGAAAACTGTCGAAAGTCGAACCGCTATGGTTGGTCCGTTTGCGATTCTTCCTGGCTTTCATTTCGATGAGTGTACCATATATGGTACAACCCTCAACAATTTGTTGCCTGTATGGGAGCGCTAGTGGCCGGGAGCTAAGACCACTTTGCCCTGGAATATTACGGCTCTTACCGATTTTAAGGTTTTGATGTCGGAGAGCGGATCGCCTTCGACGGCGATCAGGCTGGCCTCCTTGCCGGTTTCGAGGGTGCCCAACTGGCTGAGGCCGAGCAGTTCGGCGGAATGCTTGGTGCCGGCGGCTAGGGCTTGTTGCGGGGTCATGCCATATTTCACTTCGGTGATGATTTCGTCGAGCACGGTGCCTTTGCCGGGCTCGTAGGACATATCGGAGCCGGCGGCGATGATAACGCCGTTATGAACGCCAAGCTGGAAGCTGGGAAAATGTTTCACGGCCAGCTCGCGGGCTTTGCGCAACATGAAATCGGGGAGTTGGTCTTTTTCGCCATTCATCAGGATGTTGTCGACGATGTAGACGGTGGGAACGAACACGATGTTGTGGCTCTTCATGAAGTCCACGGCTTCCTGATCGAGTTCCGAGCCGTGCTCGATGGAATCGACTCCGGCGTGCAATGCATCGAGAGTGGTCATCAGGTTTTCCACGTGCGCGGCCACTTTGATGTGGTCCATGTGCGCTTGCTGGACGATCACGCGCATTTCCTCGGGCGATACCTGCTCGGCGCTGGGCGAATCGAGCGGCGAGCCAACTCCGCCGGAAGCCAAAATCTTGATTACCTTCGCGCCGTACTTCACCTGCAGGTGTACGGCCTGTTCGGCATCGGCGGGAGAATTCACGAAGCCGTGGAGCGGCGTGTAGTATTCGCCGAAGGGAGAATCGGAAGGATAGGTCCAGAAATCGCCGTGGCCTCCGATGATCGAAATGGCGTGGCCTGCGGGAATAATGTGCGGGCCGGGAATCACGCCTTCGTCGATGGCATTGGCGAGAGCGACGTCGATGAATCCGTTGCTGCCAAGCACGCGCATGGCGACGACGCCGGAATTGAGAGCATAGCTCACCGCTTTCGAAGCGCGCAATGCGGCCAGGGGAACGGACGGAGATGCGGCGCGCGGGCCGGTCCACAGATGGGTGTGCGCGTCGACGAGGCCGGGGAGAACGGTGTAATGGGAGAAGTCCAATTGCTCGGCGCCCGCGGGAACCTCCAGATTTTTTCCGACCGCGGTCACTTTTCCGTCGATCACGATCATTTCAGCGGATTCGATGGGAGGTTTATCGGCGTCGTAAATCAGTTTGCCGGCGCGGATGAAAAGAATTTTGTGCGTCTCCGGCGCGGCGGCCAGCGCCGACGAGAAGTTGAAAATTAGCACGAGCAAGATCGCAACGCGTTTCATGAATCCCCCCGATCTCCGATCTCCAATATCCAATGTAGGGGCCGGCTTTAGCCGCGCCCTTCTTGCTTTGGTTCCTTCACAACCGCTCGCCTACGCACATCGCGTAACGAACGCGTCCCCAGCGACGATGCAAATTTGCGAGAGGAGAGTATGGCGGGTACGCAATGAAGTCAACCACGGCGTGGATGGAATTTAATCTCGAATCGTTTTTGGTTAGGTGTCGGGCCTACGGCGCTAATCGAAAAGATGGGAGCGTCAGACGGGGAGGGGAAGGCCTTCGACGTCCCAGTCAAGGTCGTAGACGGCGCTGGTGGTGGCGACGACGGCGCGTCGTTCGGGGGTTAGGGCAAGGCCAACCAGATTCAAACCGGTGAGGACGAGTTCGGCCTGTCCCGCGGGAGTGATGCGCACGATGCCGCGCTTGCCGGAGTAGGAAGCACAGACATAGAGGTTGCCCGCGCGGTCGAAGGCCAGTCCCTGCGGCCGGCCCAAGCCGCGGAAAAAGGAGGTGACTTCGCCGGCCGGAGTAATTTTGAAAACGCGATCGAAGCTGGAAATTGTGGGGCCGGTAACGTAGAGATCGCCCGCGGCGCTGAAGGCCAGATGGTAGGCGGCCATGGACGGCTCGAGCGTGGCAAAAACAAAAATTTCGCGCAGCGGGCTGATCTTGAAAATTGTGCCGCTGCGGTCGCCGACGTAGAGATTTTCATCGTGATCGAAGGCCATGCCCGTGGCAATCCCCATTCCTTCAATCCAGCGCTGGCTGCGGCCTTCGGGGGTGACGCGATAAATGGCGCCGTCGTGGCGGCAGGAAACGAAGAGCACCCCGGCGCGATCGAGCGCCAGGCCAGTGGGGTTCATCAACTCGGTGACGAAGGGCTTCACCACATGGTTGGTGGTGATGCGGTAGAGCGAGACGGGAACTTTTTGCCCGCGCTGGCCGCTGTAGGTGATGTAGACATTTCCGGCAACGTCGACGGCTGGATTCGAGACCGGGTGCAGGTTATCGGCAAGCTGCTGGCCGAGCGCGATGGGGAAGGGCGGGCTTTCGACCGCGCCCGTCTGCACGCGGATGCTGCCGCCGGAAGCGCCTTCCGGCACGCGCGCCAGCAGGTAGTTATCCGCGCAAACGATCAGGCTGGCTTCGGCTTCGCCGAATCGCACCTGGGGTCGCGAATGATTTCCCCCGGCAAAACCGCTGCCGTGAATGGCGACCTCGCCGCCGGGAAGCGCGGCGGCAGGCTTGATGCTTTCGATGCGCGGGATGCCGTCGGATTTCAATTGGGGTCCCTGAGCCATCACATACCCACCGCTCTTGCGAGCCACAAACCGAGCGCGGCGTAAACGCCCGCGATCCAGTCGTCAGCCATGATACCCCAACCACCGGGCAGAGATTCAGCTTGCC
>JBGPTK010000064.1:0-16510 GCA_041490605.1 Terriglobia bacterium
AGGAATTCGGTATGGAGAATTCGGATCACCTGTTCGACTCCGGAGGCGCCATTCACGGCGAGACCCCAAAGATAGGGCCGGCCAATCAGGACAGCGCGCGCACCCATCGCCAGCGCTTTGATTACATCAGTTCCCCGGCGAATGCCGCCGTCCATCAAGACGGGCAGGCGCCCCTCGACGCTCTCGATGATGCGGGGCAAGGCTTCGATCGTAGCGGGCACCGTGTCAAGCTGGCGGCCGCCGTGATTGGACACGATGATTCCATCCACTTCATGTTCCACGGCCCGGCGGGCATCATCCGGATTCAAAATGCCTTTCAGAAGAACAGGGACCTTCGCGTAGCTTCGGATGGAATCGATGCCTTCCCAGGTAAGCTTCGGATCCATCAATAAGCTGAAGATCTTCTGCTGGTCCGCGCCGGAACCATTGTTCCGCTGGGCTGCTTCGGATTTCATATTCTTCAAATTCTCCAAGATCAATCCCGGCGGAAGTTGGAATTCATCGCGCATCTCGCGATTGCGAGTACCGGGCACGGGCGAATCCACCGTGATGCACAAGGCGCGGCATCCGGCGGCTTCCGCGCGCTGAACGAGCTCACGAGTGAAGCCGCGGTCGCGCTGCACGTACAACTGGAACCACAATGGCCCTTGCGCGGATTTTCCAATGTCTTCGATGGAAGTTGTGGCTACCGAACTCACCACCATCGTTGCGCCGGCGGCGGCTGCTCCGCGCGCGGTGGCGATCTCTCCCTCCGGATTCATCAGTTTGTGAAAAGCGGCGGGGGCCAAGAGAATCGGAAAATCCAATTTCTGGCCGAAGAGTTCAATCCGCGTGTCGAGGCGGCTGACATCGATCAGCACGCTGGGCTGCAAACGGATGGCGCTGAGGCATTCGCGGTTTCGATGAAGCGTGATTTCATCCCCGGCGCCTTCGGCGACATAGTCATAAGCCATTTTCGAGAGCCGCTTTTGCGCAGCGCCTTCGTATTCCAGCAGATTCACGGGAGCGGAAGAAGCGGCCGGCGATGGAGCTTCCGGAGCCGGCGATTGGCGGCGGCCCGCCGCGGGGCGCGAATGAGCCAGGGAATTGCGGGGCAGGGCGGCCGATCCGAGCACCGCGGCGAGAGCCCGCAGAATTTCACGGCGATTCATGACGGGCGGATTGTACACGTCCGCCAGGGAATGACAAGCGCGAGTTGCATGTCCGATCGCTTTTGTGGATCGCCCGGAAAAGGCTTCTCTGACATACGAGTGATATACAACCAACATTGTGCTTGACACTGCCGCGGCACGAGGTATAGCTTCCGCCGTACCATGCGAGGACGAAGAGCGGCCCAAGCGAATGGTTCCTGCGCTCCCGCGATCGCGTCCCGGGACTTCTGTTTCCGGCAGGAGAGGCGCCCCGAAGCATTTCCCGCGAAGTTTTCCCTGGAGAATCCAGCATGAAACGATTTGTGCTGCTCTTTGCCTTTTTCTTGATGGGTGCGAGTCTGCCCGCGCCGCAAATACTACGCGCACAGGAAAAACCCGTGGTGATCGCAGCCAGCACCGTGCTGGACGGGCGGGGCCACGTGCTGCACAACACGCGCATCGTGGTGCAGAAGGGCAAGATCGTGAAAATCGATCCGAAGGCCGAGCCGGTAGACTACGATTTGCGAGGGCTGACGGTGATGCCCGGATGGATCGACGCGCACGTTCACATCACTTCGCACTTCGGCGCCAATGGGCGATTGGCCGTCGACGGCCTGGGCGCGATTCAGTCAGAATCGCCGGCCGATTCCGCATACGGAGACGAAGGAAATGCCTGGGCGACATTATTGGGTGGTTTCACAACAGTGCAGAGCATCGGCTCGGCAGCCGATGGACCGCTGCGCGACGCCATCAACCGCGGCATCATTCCGGGGCCTCGCCTGCTTACTTCGCTTCAGCCGATTTTCGCAGAGACGGGCGGGCCGGAAGAGATGCGGGCGGCCGTTCGCAAATTGAAGGCTGATGGCGCTGACCTGGTGAAAGTTTTCGCGTCCAAAAGCATGAGAGAAGGAGGCACTCCCACTCTTTCGCAGGAACAACTTACCGCGATTTGCGATGAAGCGCGCAAAGTTGGGCTGCGTGTGACGGTTCATGCGTATCGCGAAGCGATCGCGCGGGTGGTGCTGGCGGGCTGCCCGGAAATCGAGCACGGCATTTACGCCACCAACGACGATCTGAAGTTGATGGCGGAGCATAACACCTGGCTGGATCCCCAGGTGGGGCTGGTCTACTGGAACTATCTGAACAACAAAGAACACTACCTTGGAATCGGAAATTACACGGAGGCGGGCTTCGAGGCGACGAAAAAACTTCACGAGCCCATTATTGACGTCTTCAAACGAGCGCTGCAGACACCCGGACTGAAGATCGCATTCGGCACAGACGCCACCGCCGGGGCAGACGGCCATAACGCGGATGAAATGATCTATCGCGTCCAGGACGGCGGCCAATCTCCCATCGATGCGCTGACCTGCGCGAATTCGGTGACCGCGGAATCCCTGGGAATGGGCGGGCAGATCGGGACAATCGCAGAGGGTTACGACGCGGACATCATCGCGGTAGACGGCGATCCGGTGAAAGACATCACCGTGGTACGTAAAGTGACCTTCGTGATGAAGGGCGGGGTGGTGTTCAAGAATGCGGCCCGGTGATGGGAGAAAGAATTGCAGGCGAGGGTGAGCAAAGTGGAGCGCCGGGGAGGCTCCCTGACATACGTGTGGTATACAACGCACATTGTTCTTGACATGTCACACCGCCGCGGTGTAGCTTGCCCGCCAGCATCGGGGCGAGACGGAGACGCAGCAGCAAACGTTTTCGATCTCGAGAGTGTGCTAATGGGGCGTTCCCACTCCTGTACCGAAAGGTGTTGGCTATGAGCGGCCGGGGAATCGCGGAGTCCAAAAAAGCCCCACTCGATCTGAATGTTCTTTCGCGAAAAACTTTCCCGATTTCCGGCCGCTCCCTTCTCCGCTTCTCGCTCGTTTTTCTGGCAAACCTTTCCTTTCTCTGTTGGGCCTCAATAGCCGGGGCGCAGGAATCCGCGGCGGCAAAAATAACGGTGATTCACGCGGGGCGATTGTTCGATGCCGCCGCCGGGCGGATGCTCGATCACCAGGACATTTTGGTGCGCGGCAATAAGATCGAGCAAGTGGGCGCAAAGCTGGCTGTTCCGGCAGGCGCCCGGGAGATCGATCTTCGCAACGCGACCGTTCTGCCTGGATTCATCGACGTTCACACGCATCTAACCGCCGAATTGGGGCATAGCGGCTATGAAGGGCTGGGCATTTCGGCAGCACGGTCCACGCTGATCGGGGCGAAGAATGCCCGGATCACCTTGTTTGCCGGATTCACAACGGTGCGAAACGTGGGTGCGTCCGGGTACTCGGACGTGGCGCTTCGCGACGCCATCAATGATGGCGACGTGATCGGGCCGCGCATGCAGGCTTCCGGCCCGCCGCTTGGAATCACGGGCGGCCATTGCGACAGCAATCTATTGCCCTTTTCCTTCCACTACTCGGCGGAAGGGGTGGCGGACGGCGTTCCGGCGGTGATGGCGAAAGTTCGCGAGACGATCAAGTACGGCGCGGACGTGATCAAGTTTTGTTCCAGCGGGGGAGTTCTCTCGAAGGGCGATAATCCACTGCTGGAAGCTTATAGTCCGGAAGAGATGCAGGCGCTGATCACGGAATCGCACCGCCTGGGGCGCAAAGTGGCGACGCATGCGCACTCGGCGCTGGCCATCAAGGATGCGGTGCGCGCGGGTGTGGATTCCATCGAGCACGGGATTTTTCTGGATGAGGAAGGAATCGAATTGATGAAGCAGCATGGAACGTATCTGGTTCCGACTTCCTATCCGTTGTTCTGGTTCGAGCAGAACGAATCGAAGCTGAACCTGCCGCCGTGGATCGTGGAAAAGGCGGCCATCATTATTCCCGCGGCGAAGCAAAATGTGGCGCGGGCGTTTAAGGCGGGCGTGAAGGTGGCCCTGGGCACCGATGCGGCAGTGTATCCGCACGGGCTGAACGGCGGGGAGTTCTGGTCCATGGTCGAATTGGGGCTGACGCCGATGCAGTCGCTGCAAGCGGGGACCGTCAACGCGGCTGATTTGATGGGCTGGAGCGATCGCATTGGATCGATTTCCCCGGGGAAGTTGGCGGACCTAGTGGCCGTCAACGGCAATCCTCTGGAAAATATTTCCCTGCTTCAGCATGTGGGATTTGTGATGAAGGACGGAGTGGTTTACAAAAACGAACTCGCGCCGGCATCGCCGGCGGAGAAGTTGAATCAGTAGGGGTGGAGGAGATCCATGCGAGCAAAAACAGTTCTAAGTATTTTGATGACGCTGGCACTGGTACTCGTGGGGGCGAGCACGGTGATGGGGCAGGAAATCACAGGGACGATCCTGGGGACGGTGCGAGACGTCGCGGGCGGGTCAGTGGCTGGCGCCACAATTACGATCACGAACGAGGGCACCGGTATTTCCCGCGTGGTCAAGTCCGACTCCAACGGCGACTACATCGTCAATCAACTTTCGATCGGAATCTATACGGTGAAGATCGAAAACCAGGGCTTCACGACATTCATCCAGAAGGGGATGCAGTTGGTGGTGAACCAGAACGCACGAGTGGACGCATCGCTGCGGCCGGGCTCGATGCAGCAATCGGTGGTTGTGGAGGGCAACGCCTCGCAGATTGAAACCACCGTGGCAACCATCGGCAAAGTGGTGGAACAGAAAACCATCGTTGAATTGCCATTGAATGGACGGAACTACCTTCAACTTGGTGTTCTGCAACCCGGCGTCACGCCGATCACCACCAACCTTTCGAAAAGCGGATCCGCCGCGGCCGCCGACCAGGGCTTTGCGGTGAACGGACTGCGCACGCAGGCGAACGTTTTCCTAATCGATGGGGCGTTGAACACCGACCTGTTCTTCACGTCGAGCAATTTGAAGCCTCCGCCGGATGCCATTCAGGAATTCAAGATTCTGACGAACGACTACGCTCCCGAATATTGGGGTGGCGGATCGGTGGTGAATCTGGTTATCCGCTCGGGAACGAACACCTACCATGGCCAGGCGTGGGAATTTTTGCGCAACAACGTTTTCGACGCCCGGAATTTTTTTGCGGTGACCGATCCGCCCTTGAAACAGAACCAGTTTGGGGCCGGATTTGGCGGGCCGGTGATCATCCCGAAAATCTACAACGGAAAGAACAGGACCTTCTTTTATTTCTACTACGATGGATTCCGGAACCGCCAGGGCATTACCTCGGCCACGACCGTTCCGACCACTGCCCAGGCGGGAGGCAATTTCAACGGGTCGCCCAATGTGCCGCACATGCCGGGGACCAACACGCCATTTCCGGGCAATCAGGTCCCGGTGAATCCCATTACCGCCAAACTCCTGGCACTCTATCCCACTTCGACGACCGGGGCGTTTAGTTCTTCGCCCAGCCAGTCGGACACGCGGGATGGCTACGGCTTCCGTGTCGATCACCACATCGGGGATCACGATACGATCTGGGGCCATTACCTGTACGACCTGCAACGGCAAGTTCTGCCGTTCGCGCCATTCGGCGCCGTAGTGCCCGGATTCCCGGGGACGGCTCGCTTCACGCCGCAAACGATAACGCTCGGCGAGACCCACGTATTCTCATCGCATTTGCTCAATGATCTCCATGTATCGTTTGTGCGAACGAATTTCGCCAACCCGATATTCACCCGGCGAGACAGCCTGAGCAGCTTTGGTTTCGGGTACCCTTCCACGTTTCCCAGCTACGAGACGATTCCGTTCGTTTCCGTCACGGGATTCTCGGCGCTCGGCAACCCTCAAGGGCCGGGCATAAGAGTCTCCAACACATACGAGGTGCTCGACGCTGTGTCTTACACTACGGGACGGCACAACGTGAAGTTCGGATTCGACGTCCGGAACACGCAATACAACATCACGTTCGGCTCCGGTGAGAATGGCTCGTATACCTTCAACGGCCAATTCAGCGGCAATGCATTGGCGGATTTCGAACTCGGCCTTGCGTCCGTGTTTACGCAAGCAACGGTGGGCGCGGGCCATCTGCACGGATACACCTATGAGTGGTACTTGCAGGACGACTGGCGGCTGCGCTCGAACTTGACTCTGAACATCGGCGTGCGGCACACCATGGCGACGGCATTCGGTCCGGACAGCACGGATCTGTTCGGCGCGTTTCGAGTGGGCCTGAAATCGACGATCCGGCCCGACGCGCCAACCAACCTGGTCTATTCCGGCGACCCCGGGGTACCCAGCGGCAACTATCCCGCCGACCTGAATAATTTCGCACCGCGAATTGGATTGGCATGGGATCCGAGCGGCAGCGGCAAGTGGAGCGTGCGGGCCGGCTATGGAATGTTTTATGAATATATTCCCGGCATCGCCCAGTTCAACTCGGAGTTCTCTTCGCCACCGGGATTTCCGAGCGTCACGCTCAATTCACCGGGCAACTATGCGAATCCCATCGCCGGGCTGAATCCGTTTACGCCGGGGGCAATCAAGACGCCGGTCGCGTTGACCTCTCTCGCACCCAATCTTTATCTACCGTACGACATGCAGTGGAATCTTTCGGTTCAACGCCAGCTTCCCAGGGATATTTTATTGGAAGCGAATTATATCGGCACGGCCGGCGCCGGCTTGATCCGGAGCCGCCAGGTGAATCCGGCGGTCTTTGGCCCCGGCGCCACCACGGGAAACACGAATGCGCGCCGCATTTTCGCGCCGAACTTCGCTTCGGTAAACCAAGTGGAGAACAGCGCGAATTCTCACTACCACGCGTTGCAACTCAGCGCCAACAAGCGATTCAGCCACGGACTCAGCTTCCTGGGTTCTTACACGTGGTCGAAAGCGATCGATAATGGGTCGTATTACAACATCAGCGCGAACACGAACGCGGGAAACTCGAACAATCCGATGAATCCCTTCAATCTGGCTCCCGAGAAGGGACTCTCGCTCTTCGATGTTCGCAACCGGTTTGTGGTCTCCGGCGTCTATCAATTGCCGTTTGGACAAAGTTTGACGGGGTTGGCCGGCGCTCTGGGCAAGGGATGGGCGACGAACTTCATCATCACCCTGCAAGGCGGCACGCCCTTTACGGTGCAGGAACCTCTGGACATCTCGCTCACCGGTGTTGGGGCGGACCGTCCCAACGTGGTTTGCAACCCGAACAACGGACCGCGAACCGTGCCGCAATGGTTCAATACGGCCTGTTTCCAACGGTTGAATGCGGTCACCAACGCGGGGCAATACGGAAACGAAGGCCGCGACATCACGATCGGACCTCCCTTCAAGGACTTCGATTTCGCGGTCACCAAGGATTTCCGGATCTACGAAAATCTGACGACGCAGTTCCGGGCGGAGTTTTTCAATATGTTCAACCATCCCAATTTCAATTTACCGAATTTGACCGCCGGTCCAGCTCCATTCGGACAAATCCAGAATGCTCTCGATCCGCGCATCCTGCAGTTCGGCTTGAAGTTTAATTTCTAGTTCACACCCCACGCCTTGGAGGCCGCGAATCGCCGGTGCAAGAACCGGTGGTTCGCGGCCCAAAAGGCAGGCCGCGGAGAAAATCAAGAGATGAAATTCACGAAACCCCCGCCCATGCTCCTGCGATTGCTTTGCGGGCTGGCGTTTCCGCAGCGACTGGTTTCCGTCCCGATCGACAGGCATACTCACTGCGCCGGGAGGTTTTCAAATTCCGCGGATCGTGCCCACGAGCCTTGGGTTGGCCAGGACACGACAACGGTGATGGCCGCGTTTCTTCACTGTTGGTGAACGGAATTGCGGTTCTGAGCGACGGAGAAATGGCGGGAGCAGTGCCCGGCAATCTGATTTTGCATCACCGCCGGTGAGAGACGAGTTTTTGATGCAGTGAGCATCCAGGAGATGCTGCATGGAAAGACGGGACTTTTTGGGCGGAGTTGCAAAACTCGCTGTGGCCGCGGCAGCTTCGCGCTTGACCCTACCCGCAGAGGCTGCCACAGCGCAACCGATCACCCTCGCTGCCGTGGGGGATTGCCTGATCACGCGCGGTTTCGTTCGTGATGATCCGCGGCTTCAGCCGCTGCTCTCGATTCTGCGTGGCGCCGACGTGACCTTTGGAAATTTTGAAATGACCCTCCCCGATCCAGACATGTATCCTGCCGCCACCGGGGCATGCGGAGACCTCAACAACAGCGCGGAAGGCCCCCTGCCGGAAGAATTGCGCTGGGCCGGATTCAAGATCATGGGCCTGCCGAATAATCACTCTCTGGATTACGGCATCGAAGGCATGTTCGCCACGGCGAAGAAAGTCGGCGCGGCGGGAATCGTCCATGCGGGAACGGGCCGCAACCTGGAAGAGGCCCGCGCCCCGGCTTATTATGATTCCCCGGCCGGGCGGGCCGCCCTGGTTGCTTGCGCATCCACGATTCGCCCGGGATCGCTGGCGACCGAAGGCAACGGAGAGATACCCGGCAAGCCCGGGCTGAACGCTCTGCGCATTCGCACCACTTACCGGGTCGATGCTTTACAAATCGAAGCCCTTCAGAAAATTCAGAAAGAATTATTCCCCGGCGGGAGGCGCGGCCTTGTCGAGGGCCCGAAGATGGAGGGAATCAATTTTCTCGGCAGCCAATTTATTTCCGGATCCCCGTCCGACGTGATCACTACTTCGGACCATCGAGATTTACAGGGGATTACAGCCAACGTGCATCGGGCCAGCAGAAATGCCGATCTTGTCCTGGTGGGCATCCATGCCCACGAAGCTCATGGCGATCGTGAAATCCCGGCCACGTTCCTTCCGGAGTTCGCGCACGCCTGCATCGATGCGGGCGCGAATGCATTTATCGGCCATGGGCCGCACGTGCTTCGAGGAATCGAAATCTACAAAGGCAAGCCGATTTTTTACAGCCTCGGCAATTTCATCTTCGAAGCCGAGAGTATGCGCCAGATTCCTCAGGAGATTTACGATACCTGCGGCATTTCCGGCGAGGACCCTTCCGACTTTTTCGACCGGGCGATGAAGGGTTTCGCGGACGATGCCTACTGGGAATCGGTGGTGGCGGAGGCCAAGTTCGTTCGCGGAGATTTGAGCGAACTGAAATTGCATCCGATTGTTCTCCAGCGCGATCTGCCGCGAGCCGAACGCGGCATGCCGGCGCGGGCCGATGCCACACAGAGCAAGGCAATCCTCGACCGCCTGGCAAAACTTTCCGAGCCCTTCGGCACCAGGATTACCCAGGAGGGCGATGTGGGTATCGTCCGGCCATAAACAGCCGCCGGCGCCGGCGGACTGCGCGTGGCCATGCAGAAAGACAATCCGCCGGGCGAGGTGGACGCCCTGCTGGTGGTGACGGCGAGATTCGCGCGGCGCAGCGAAGCCACCGGGAAGAAAAAGCGGAAAGGTTGGAACTAGCGGCAGAAGGAAACCCTTCAAGAAGGAAGTGAGCGAATGCTCTCCGACTTAGAGATTCAGGCAATCCGGTCCCGGTTCCGAATATTTGACCGCAAGATTTATTTGAATTCCTGTTCGCAAGGGGCGCTTTCCGATGCGGTCGAAGCCAGCGTCCTGGAACACTTGCGGACCTGGCACGAAGGCGGCTCTCCATGGGATTTGTGGGTGCAGAAATACGAGGAAGCGCGCGGCCAGTTTGCGCGGTTCGTGGGCGCCGAGACGGATGAAATCGCGGTGGTTCCCAGCGCCTCGGCGGGAATTAATTCCATCGCCAGCGCTCTGGGCTTCAAGCAAAGAAAGAAGGTGGTATTGGGAGAGTTTGAATTTCCAACCATGGGCCATGTATGGCTGGCGCAGCAAAAGCGCGGAGCGCAGCTTGAATTCCTGGCGGCACAGGACGGCCGGATCCCGACTGAATCGTACGCCAAGGCCATCGACACAAATACGGCCATTGTGCCGGTCACGCATATCTGCTTCATGAATGGATTCCGCTCGGATGTAGCGGAGATCGCGCGCCTGGCGCACGCAAAAGGCGCGCTGGTATTCATGGATGACTATCAAGATTGCGGAACACGCCCCATCGATGTGAAGGCGCTGGACGTCGATTTTTACGTGAGCGGCACGCTGAAGTATTTGCTTGGTCCCTCGGGGGTGGCGTTCCTTTATGTGCGCAAGAGCTTGATTTCTTCGCTGTTGCCCACGATTTCCGGTTGGTTCGCGCAACGGTATCCATTTGCGTTCGACGTGAAACACCTGGATCTGTCTCCGAGCGCGCGGCGGTTCGAGGCCGGGACGCCGCCCATCCCGAATATCTATGGGGCAATGGCGGGGATCGGAATGCTGCAGGAAATCGGCCTGGAACAGGTTGCGCCGCAGATCCGAAAACTGGCGCAAATGCTGATCCTAGGGGCGCGCGAGCTTGGAATTCGCGTAAAGACGCCATCGGATAGTGTTGGCCCGCTGGTGGTGCTGCAATCGAAGAATGTCGAAGCGGTTCTTGCCCGCCTGGCGGAAGAAAATATTATTGGCTCAGGGCGCCATGATGGGCTGCGAATATCCTTCCACGTACACAACAATGCCGATGACGTCTGCGCGGTGTTGATGGTGCTGAAAAAATATTCCGATCTGATGGTGCGGGAGCAACAGGCGGTTTAGCCACGGCAGCGGGATGAGGTTGCGTCAGAAGACTCGCCGGAGGTCGACGAAATAGCTTGAGCGAACTCAACCATCGAGAGCACGAAGCCTCGACCTTAAAGAAGGAAGAAGGATTGTCGCGGCAATTGAGCACACGCCAGATGGCCATGATCGCCATCGGCGGAGCGATTGGCACGGGACTTTTCCTGGGAAGTTCGCTGGCGGTGCGCACGGCTGGACCGGCGGTAATCGTAAGTTATTTGCTGGGCGCGGTGATGGCGCTGCTTTTGATGGGCGCGCTCTCGGAGATGGCAGTTGCGCACCCGACGGCGGGCTCGTTTGGCGTGTACGCGGAGCTTTATATCAATCGCTGGGCCGGCTTCGTGGTGCGTTACACGTACTGGGCGTGCCAATGCATTGCGATCGGAGGAGAGGCCACCGCGGTCGCTATTTATTGCCGATGGTGGTTTCCGCAAGTGCCGCCATGGGCATGGATCGTGCTGTTCTCATTGCTACTGGTGGGAGTGAACGCGAGCGGCGTGGAAAACTTCGGCGAATTCGAATACTGGTTCGCCATGATCAAGGTAGTGGCCATTCTGGCGTTCATCGGATTTGGAGCGGTGGTGCTTTTTGGATTTGTGCCTTCGGCGCATCCAGGGATTCGCAACTTCACCGCGGACGGGGGATTTTTCGCCAATGGATTTAAAGGACTGTGGATGGCGATGTGTTTCGTCATCTTCAGTTACATCGGAACGGAAGTGGTGGCGGTGACGGCAGGCGAGGCGCGGAACCCGGATGAAGCGGTGCCCAAGGCGATGAAGACGATGGTGTTTCGCCTGATCCTTTTTTATATCGGCGCCATGGTGGTGCTGGTGGGAGTGGTGCCCTGGTCCAGTATTCAGCCGGGCGGCGATGTGACTGCCAGCCCGTTTGTTCGAGTGTTCCAGCTGATCCACGTTCCCGCGGCCACTCACCTGATGAATTTCGTGGTTCTTACGGCAGCGCTTTCGAGCATGAATTGCGATTTGTATCTGGCCACGCGAATGATGTTTTCACTCGCTCGCGGGGGCTACGCCCCCAAAGGATTGGGCACGGTGACGAAGCGCGGCGTGCCGCTCGCGTCGTTGCTGCTTTCAACCACGGGGCTTTTGGTAGCCACGGTGGTGGCGATCATGTATCCGGCGAGCGCTTACGTATATTTGTTCGGCATCGCGCTGTTCGGCGGCCTGTTCGTATGGATGATGATTTTCCTGACGCACCTGTTTTTCCGCCGAGCGTGGATCGCACGCGGCGGCCGGAAGCTGCCCATCCGGATGATTGGCTATCCGTACACGTCAATTCTGGGACTCGGGCTGGTGGCGGCAATTATCATCACCACCTGGTGGGTGCCTGGAATGCGGCCGACGATTTTGTCCGGATTGCCGTGGCTTGTGTTTATAACGGCAGCGTATTTCATCCGCAGGATGTCGCACGATCGGGGTGTTAAATCTGGAGCAGAACCAGTTGGGGTGCCGGGAAAATAACGAGTTCGAAACTGGCCTGGTGTTTGATTTTCAATGAGCGGATGAACCGTGGAAGGGATTCGCTCTACGGAGGATAGTCGTGAACTTACTAAAAAAGATTGGAGCAATTTTAATTTTGTTGATGGGAGCCGTTGC
Source organism: Terriglobia bacterium (assembly GCA_041490605.1). GTDB lineage: Bacteria > Acidobacteriota > Terriglobia > Acidiferrales > UBA7541 > JBGPTK01. The sequence continues at coordinate 12,283 of JBGPTK010000064.1, forward strand.
GGGGCTGGCGGCGCAGACTTCTCAGGGCGAAATCGTGGGCACCGTGCTTGACGCGCAAGGCGCCTACGTTCCGGGTGTCACCATTACCGTAACCAATACTGCCACCGGTTTGGTTCGCGCCGGGGCGACTGCGGACAACGGATCATTCCGATTTCCAGCTCTGTCCGCCGGCACATACAAGCTGACGGTAGACAAGAGGGGCTTCGCGACACTGGTTGTCGAACAGGTGGAAGTGTCGGTGGGAGAAACGCGCACCGTCAACCTCACGATGAAAATTGCCTCGCAAACGGAAACCGTGACGGTGCAGGGAGCCGTTACCATCGTCAACACCGAGACGCAACACCTGGGCGAGGTGATCAATCAGACCCAGGTGACGGCTCTGCCCCTCAATGGCCGCAATTTCGCCCAACTTGCGCTTTTGAATGCCGGCGTTTCCGCGTTCGGGGGGGGCGGCGGGCAGCAGGGAGGCGAGGGGGGCATCTCCGGCTATTCCTCGAACGGACAACGTTCCAGTTCAAATAATTTCATGATCGACGGCGTTGACAACAATAACTACAACGCCGGTTCCGTTTCTCAGCTTCCTTCGATCGATTCCATTCAAGAATTTCAGGTGCAGACGAATAACTACGCGGCGGAGTACGGGCGCAACAGCGGCTCGGTGGTAAACCTGGTGACCAAGTCCGGCACCAATCAGTTTCACGGCTCGGCGTACGAATTTCTGCGGAATGATGTTCTCGACGCGCGCAACTTCTTCGCCAATCCCAACGCGCCAGCGCCCGAGCTCCGGCTCAATCAATTCGGCGGAACTTTTGGCGGGCCAATCATCAAGGACAAGACTTTTTTCTTCGGCAATTACGAAGGATTTCGCCAGCGCGCGGGGATCACCAAGCTTACCGTGGTTCCAACTGATGCACAGAAGCTAGGGAGGTTCACGGATGCCAATGGCAATACCGTGCAATTGCCTTTGAATCCCATTTCGGCCCAGTTGCTGCAACTCTATCCCGAGCCGAACACCACTCAGCCGGGCGGCAATTTTATATCTTCACCGCCGCTCTCGAACAGCACGGATCAATATTTGATCAAGGCCGATCATCATATCGGCAATGACTCACTGACATTTCGATACAGCCACACAACCACAACCATATTCGCGCCGTTTGCCGGGGGGCAACAAACCACCGCGATTCCCGGTTTTGGCGTCGACAACACCGGCTCGACCCACCTGGCTTCGATCGGCTACACCAAGATGATCAGCGCCGCCTCGTTGAACGAATTTCGAATCGGCTATTCACGGAACACCTGGCTGACCATCAATCAATTGGGACCGCAGGCGGCTACTTATGGGTTCAACACAGGATGGGGAGCGGGCTCGCCTTTCAACCTGGGGAATATGCCGAACCTTACGATGTCCGGCGGCCTGGTATCGGGCGGAGGCTCGATTTCCAACCTGGGCTCGAACAACAACAATCCCGGCGGATTGTGGCAGAACAATCTCCAGTTCATCGATCATTTTTCCCACACGTCGGCGCGCCACGAATGGAAACTGGGAATGGATATCCGCAACATTCGGGACAATCGGTTCTACGACTTGGACCAGATCGGCCAGATCACATTCAGCGGGAGCCGCAATCCGCAGGGCATCAAAAACCCGCTGGCGGATTTGGCCGAGGGCTTAGCCAACAGCTCGCTCCATTTTATCGGCGATTCGTCACGCAGCTATCGCACCACCAGCTTCGATTTCTTCGCGCAGGATAGCTTCAAGATTCGCCCGAATCTTACGTTCAATTATGGCCTGCGTTATGAGCTGAACACTGTTCTGCACGACGCTACGAATCGCGCAACCACTTTCCGGCCCGATAAGTTCACCACGTATCTTTCTCCGTCGGCCGACCAGACCAATCTGGCGGTGCTGCAGGCTTCCGGAATGGTCACGCAGGCGCAGGGCGGGCTCTACAATCCCGACCATAACAATTTTGCGCCTCGCATAGGCTTTGCCTGGAGTGTGGGGCAGAATCGCTCCACCGTGTTGCGCGCAGGTTACGGAGTATTTTACGACACGGTCCTCGGCCAAATTCCGGGCAACGTCCTGCTGAATCCGCCGGCCCTGCCGGACTTTTTCGTCTCCTCGCCCAACACTTGGCCGAACTCATTCGCGCCTTCCGGGTTTCCAGTCATCACAATCACGCCGGCAAACTTCGCATCGCCCTACGCGCAATCGTGGAACGCCGATATTCAACGAGAGTTGCCGTGGCAAACAGTTTTTGAGATTTCCTATGTCGGGACCACCGGGACGCACTTGCCGAGGTTTCGCCAGATCAACCAAGCGTTCATCACCCAGGCGCAGATTGACGCGCTGTCGCCTGACGTGGTGACGCGCATGATCCTGATGGGGATTCCTCCGCCGGTGGCGCAGATCCTCTCCAAGAACATCGCGGCAATTCCGAACATTGCCCGCGTTCCCTATTTTGGTTACGCGCAGATTTTCCAGGCCGAGGATTCGATCAGTTCGAGCTACAACGGCTTGCAGATGAAACTGGACAAGCGCGCGGCCCGCGGATTGACGTTTGGACTCGCGTACACCTATTCGAAATCGATCGACGGTGCATCCGTCTTTTATGGCTCGGGCGCCAACAACACCACAATTTTCCCCCAAGACAATTACGATTTGCGCGCAGAGAAAGGACGCAGCGATTTCGACCTGCGCCATCGATTCGTCGCGAATTATGTCTACCAGATTCCCACGCTCCAGCACATTTTCTCCGCTCTGCCCCATGCGCTGGCTGACGGTTGGAACGTGACGGGAATCCTGACGCTGCAGCCCGGCCAGCCCTTCTCCGTGCTCACAGGTTCCAATCAGAGCAGCACCGGGCTGGGTAATGACCGGCCGAACCTGGTGGGCGATCCTAATTCCGGGCCGCACACCGTGAGCCGATGGTTCAATACATCGGCGTTCGCGCTGAATGCGCCACTCACATTCGGCAATGCGGGCCGCAATATCGTGGAAGGCCCTGGTTTCAAGAATTTCGACTTTGCGCTGCTGAAAAATACCAAGCTCGCGGAGTCGATGAACCTGCAATTCCGGGCGGAATTCTTCAACCTTTTCAATCATCCGAACTTCGCTCTGCCCAGAAATACGATGACGGCCCCCAACTTTGGCGCGCTGTTTCAGACGCCGGACGTCGCGCAGAATAACGTGGGCCTTGGCTCCGGCGGTCCGCGGCTGATCCAATTCGGTTTGAAATTCAGCTTCTAGGGAAGGGAATGCAGAGACGAATCATCCGAGCGGCGCTGGGAGCGGCGTTTGTATTGTGCAGCGCCATGGCGGCCGTGGCCGCTGCTCGCGTCGAGAATTTGGCGCCGAACCTTTACGCCTACGTCAGTGACAACGACCATAGCGCGAATTCAACTTTCCTGGTGGGCGAGCACGGAATCTTCGTTGTCGATTCGGGGCTGAACACGCTTGAGGGGCAAAAGCTGCTCGACGAGATTCGCAAAATTTCGCCGCTGCCCGTGCAGTTCATCGTGAACACGCACTATCACACCGACCACCAGGGCGGGAACGGCGTGGTTGGTCCGGACGCAATTGTAATTACGTCGCCGTTTACACGGGAACGAACGCTTCTGGTGATGGCACAGATGCGCGAAAGGCAGGCAAAGGCCGGCGGCACACAGCCCGCCGGGCCGCAACCGGCGTTCCGCGCGGCCATCGAAACGCTGGCGCAGAAAGCAACCATATATATGGATGACGATCCGGTGGAAATTATCTCGCCGGGGCCGGCGCATACCATGGGCGACCTGTACGTTTTTTTTCCAAAGCAGCGCACCGTCGCCGCCGGGGATATTTACATGAGCAATTCTTGCCCGGCCATGGATCAGGGCAGCGCCGCCAATTGGGTTCACACGCTGGACGCGATCCTGGCCCTGCCGGCCGATCATTTCGTGCCGGGACACTTCGAGGTGGGCACTCGAGCCACGATTACGCTCTTCCGAAATTACATGGCTGATCTCTCGGCTCAAGTGGAGAAGCTCTATCAGTCAGGGGCAACCGCGGAGCAAGTGCGCCAGCAGATCGACATGAAGGAATACTCCGATTTCCGCCAGTATCCGCAGTTCCACGCCACTTTCGCGGATAACGCCGAAACGATTTATCACCAGCTCGAGCATCCACAATGAGGCACGGCTGCTGAGCGGTGGCAGTACTTCGCTGTTTGCAATTCATCCAGGGGAG
>JBGPTK010000065.1:0-16425 GCA_041490605.1 Terriglobia bacterium
GCGAGGCATATTCACATCCAGCAGAATCAGGTCCGCGCGTTCGTTGCGAAGCAATTCCAACGCCTCCTCGCCATCGCGCGCTTCCAATACGGTATATCCCTGCGCGGAGAGAGTGGTGCGCATCACGCGGCGAATCTGCGGCTCGTCGTCCGCCACAAGGATAGTCTGGGAAGCCACCTTAGCGATCAGCGCCCTCGATAAATCGGAAGATTGAAAGTAAAAACGGAGCCGTGCCCCAACTGGCTGGTGACGCCAATCGTGCCGCCATGCGCCTCGACAATCGCTTTGGCGATCGGCAGGCCCATTCCGGTGCCTTGCACGGTATATCTCTGGTCTCGCCCACGATAAAACTTTTCGAACACCAGGCTTTGCTCGGGAACGCCAATGCCCGTGCCGCGGTCCGCCACGCTAGTGGCCACAAAATCTCCGGTATACTCCGCGCTGATGGTGATGGGCTGGTCCGCCGGGGAATACTGATTCGCATTTTCCAGCAGATGAACCAACACTTCCTTCACCCGCGGAAGATCCACTCGTACCCGTGGAAGATCCGGCGGCAGGTTTAAATCAATTCTTCGATTGCCGAGGACGCTCTTACATTGTTCCAGCGCCGCCGAGATCACGTCTTCAATCCGCTGCGGTGCCAGCCTTAATTCCACTTCTCCCGCATCCAGTTGGGCCATTTCCGCGGCTTCGCCCACCAGCCGGTTCAGACGATCCGACTCTTCATTGATGACGGTTAACAATTCCTTCTGCTGTGCATCGTTCAGGGCGGGAGTGGAAAGCAAAGTCGTCACCGAAGCTTTGATGGATGTCAGAGGCGTTCTCAAATCATGAGTCACCGAATCGAGCAACGCGGTTCGGAGCCGCTCCCCTTCGCGCGCTGCTTCGGCCTGGCCCAGTTGCTCGACGGCGCGAGCCCTCTCCACCGCCACGGCAATCAAATTCCCCAACGCCTCCAGCGTCTGCCGCGAAAGAACCGCTCCCGAAATTCCCAGACTCCCGAACGGCCGGAGTCCCAGGCGCACCGGAACAAACGACAAGCTGGCCGCTTCGTCAATTACCGGCTCCTCGCGCGCCACCACCGCTTTCAGCCTCTCCAAATCGAGTTGAGGGATTGCGGGCCCGGAACGGTAGACCTTCTGCTTGCCATCGAGGTAAAGCGCCGCGGCCCCCACTTCGAAGGAATCGACAATCCGCGAAGGAATCCGGTTCAGCAATTCGATCACGTTCCCCGTTTCGAGCAACACCTGGCTGAAGGCGTAGAGCTTTTCTACCTCTCTCCTGCGCGCAGAGGCTTCCGCGGTGCGCCGGCGCGCGCGGGAGGAAAGATGACTGGCCATCACGGAAACTGCCAAGAAGACGAAAAGCGCGACCCAGTTTTGCGGATCGGCGATGGTCAGAGTTCCCACCGGCGGCAGGAAATAGAAATTGAACGCCAGCATGGCCACGATGGACATGAACACGGCGACGGCAATCCCCCATGCCGTGGAAACGGCCAGAATGGCGAGAACCAGGGTGAGGGCAACTGTGGTTGAGTTTACCGGCAGGATTTTGTGATAGAAAAAGACGATCGCGCACACCACAGCCAGAGCGGCAGCAAAGCGGAAAACACGGGCCAGAAGCGGTTCGCGCACGAGGGCATTCTAGCCTAGCTTTCCGGCTGGCCGTAGATGAGAATGACCACATGCCGAAGACCCCTGAGCAATGGCTCGCGGAGGCCTCTCCGCAGGAAAAAACCAAGGGCAGCTTGAAGCTGTTCCTGGGATACGCCCCCGGCGTCGGCAAAACTTACAACATGCTCAGTGAGGCCATTCGCCGCCATGGCCGCGGAGAAGATGTGGTCGCCGGATTGGTGGAGACCCACGGCCGCAAGAACATAGCGGAATTAGCCGCGCAACTCGAAACCGTGCCGCGCCGCAAGATCGAATATAAAGGCACCGTGTTCGACGAAATGGACGTGGATGGGATTCTTACCCGGCGTCCCCAGGTGGTTGTTGTCGATGAACTCGCCCACACCAACATTCCCGGCAGCAAACACCGCAAACGCTATGAAGATATACTCGAATTGCTGGATGCCAAAATCGATGTAATTTCCACCGTCAATATCCAGCACATCGAAAGCATCGCCCCCACCGTTCGCACCATCACGGGAATCTCCGTGCGCGAGACGGTTCCCGATTGGGTGCTGCAGATGGCGGCGGAAACGGTGATGGTCGATTTGACTCCGGAAGCGTTGCAAAACCGCATGAAGCGAGGCGATGTTTACGGCTCGGAGAAAGTGGAACAATCGCTGAAGAATTTCTTCCGCCGCGGCAATTTGATCGCCCTGCGCGAGCTGGCGCTGCGGCAAGTGGCCGAGCAGGTGGACCGCAGCCTGGAAACGTACATGGAAGAAAAAGACATCCAGGCGACCTGGCCCGTCCGCGAACGGCTCGCGGTGTGCGTCAGCGCCAATCCCAGGGCGCAATACTTGATTGCCCGGTCGGCGCGGATGGCCCGGCGGATGGACGCCGAACTGTATGCCGTTCACGTGGATACTGGCGGCAATTCCAATAGCAAAGACGAGAAGACGCTGGCGGCAAATCTTCAATTCGCCGAAACGCTCGGCGCCAAAGTGGTCCGGCTGAAAGATTCCAACATTGCCAACGCCACTGCGGCATTCGCCCGCGACAAACACATCACCCAGGTAATTTTTGGCCGCTCCGCGATGGAAGGCTGGCGCAAAATCCTGTACATGAATGCCATCAACCGTTTTCTGCGCAACGCCCCCGCCGTGGACGTGCACATCGTCACCCAAGAACCGGACTAAGAAACTTGACGTTCTGGCCGGGAAGGGAATCGTGGCCCCTTGTTTCCACTCGGTTCCTCGCCGGCGAAAAGTGCGTCGCCCTGAAACCATCCTCCATTTTACGGGCAGCGGTTCTTACCAGGTTTCCAGTTTGTTACATCAGTCGCCCCACGAATCGAGCAAACTACGAAAGACAAAAGCGAACAACAGGCGAACGTGCCAATGGCATGCCATCGTGTACGAATTCTCTGAAATTACAGCAAAATAAGCGGAATTAATGCAGAAAACTCGTTTCTTGCGTGAACAACACGCACCAAGATTGCAGCGCATCAAACGAAACAGTACTAACCGATTCGCGGCCTGGATGTCCGCTATTACATAACTATTACAATCACTTACGCCGGTTCCTGCTACGCTAGATTTTGTAAGCAACAAAAAACCAGACCGGGAAGGACCCCACAATGCAACTCGAGAGTCTGCGCAAGAAGCAGTCACGCGATGATGGAATCAACTGGGTGACAGCATCGTTCATGCTCATGTTCCACCTGGGCGCCGTGGCAGCGCTATTTTTCTTCACCTGGAAGGCATTCCTCGTCGCGATTTTCTTGTGGTGGGTTTCCGGAAGCCTGGGGATCGGCATGGGCTACCACCGCTTGCTCACTCACCGCGGCTACAAGACTCCCAAAGGCGTCGAATATTTCCTGACCACCTGCGCCACTCTCGCGCTGGAAGGCGGCCCGATTTTCTGGGTGGCCACGCACCGCATTCATCACCAGTTTTCCGATAAAGAAGGCGATCCGCACTCGCCGGTTGACGGCAAGTGGTGGGCGCATATGGGCTGGATCCTGATGGGGCGATCCATGCACCACGATACTTCCACGCTGGCGCACTACGTCCCCGATCTGGCCAAAGACAAATTTCATCTCTGGATCACCAAATATCATTATGTGCCCATGATCGTTCTGGGAGCTTTGCTGCTCGCGATTGGCGGAATTCCGTTTTTGACCTGGGGCATTTTCATGCGGACCGTCGTGGGCTTGCACACCACCTGGCTGGTGAATTCGGCGACACACGTATGGGGTTCACGGCGCTTCGAGACTCGGGATCTATCGACGAACAATTGGTTTGTGGCGATCCTCTCGTTCGGCGAAGGCTGGCACAACAATCACCATGCGCATCCGGTATCGGCGCGCCACGGCTTGAAGTGGTATGAAATCGACATGAACTGGTACGGAATTTGGGCGCTCAAGAAGCTCGGGCTGGCCCGGCAGATTCTGGTGGCGGAAACCGAATCCACGAGGCTTCCGCGGCTCGAGCATGCGGCTGCCGAGCCAGTGGCAGCGCCGCAAAGGGATTTAGTTTCCGCGCGATCGTAGGAACCGCGCCTCCGCGCGCGATTGCTGTCTGATCTGAATTGATTTCTCGCCGCGCCCTGTCCGACGGTGGAAGGGAAGTAAGCAACGCCATTGCGGCCTCGCACTATACCCACTGCTGGACATTCCTCACTCCGCGGTACAATCTTCAGCAGCCACCATGAGAGTCAGAAGCCGCCGCAAGGCTATCGCGTTCTTCGTCGCGCTGGGCGTGTGCTCGGTGGCGTTGGCGGTGACGCTGAACGTCAGTTGGATCATCCTCAACTGGCGGGCCGGTGTTCTGCTGCTATTCGGAGTGATCTTCTTTGCCGCGATCATCGCGGGAATGATTTTGAATACCGGTTTTCTGGTGCGCGAGATCCGGCGCAACGAGCAACACGACAGTTTCATCAACGCCGTCACCCACGAATTGAAAACTCCCATCACTTCGATTCGCCTGTACCTGGAAACTCTGCAGCGCCGGGAAGTGGATGAAGCGCAGCGCCAGCAGTTTTACCAGTTGATGCTCAACGACGCCGACCGGCTGTCGGGAACCGTCGAACAGGTCTTGAAGGCGGGCCAGGTGGGTTACAAGCACCCGGCCAGCTTTCGCACGGAAATCAATTTGGGGAAGCTGGTTGGCGAGTGCATCGAACTGGCCCGCACCCGGCACCACTTGCCGCCGGACTCTCTGCATTACCAGGAATCGAAGAATGGCTCGGGCATCAAGGTGCAGGGTGATCCCGAAGAACTTCGCACCGCGGTTTCCAACCTGCTCGACAACGCGATCAAGTATTCCGGCAACACGGTCGATGTGAACGTACAGTTGGAAATCCCCGACGAGAAACATGCAGTCCTGCGCGTGCGCGACCGGGGAGTGGGAATTCCGCCGAACGAGCTCAAACGCATCTTCAAACGCTTCTATCGGGTGAGGAATCGTTCCGTCTATCGCGTGAAGGGGACCGGCCTGGGATTATTCATCGTTCGAGCGATTGCCAAAGCGCACGGCGGCAAAGTGTTTGCGGAAAGCGCCGGCGTGGGGCAGGGAACCACCGTCACTTTTGAATTGCCGAGGAGCGGGGCATGAGCCGGGTGCTGGTGGTGGAAGACGAAGCCAACCTGGCCGAGGGGCTGCGCTTTAACCTGGAGGCGGAAGGATATTCCGCCGAAGTGGTGGGCGATGGGGAATCAGCGCTGAATTTGCTTCTGGAATCCAAAACACACTTCGATGCAGTGGTTCTGGACGTCATGCTTCCACTAAAGGACGGGTTCGCGGTTGCTACCGCACTGCGCCAGGCGAAGAATTATGTCCCCGTGCTGATGTTGACGGCGCGCGGCCGCCCGGAGGACGTGCTGGAGGGATTTGCGGCCGGCGCCGACGATTATCTTCCCAAGCCCTTTGAGCTGCCGATCTTCCTGGCAAGGCTGCAGGGCCTGCTTCGTCGCAGTGAATGGCTGCGCGGCGAGCAAGTCAAGAAGACCGAAAAGTTGCAAAGCAACAAGGAAATGACCGCGGCGGGCGCCGACTATGAAGTATTTTCGTTCGATGGCAAGACGATTGATTTTGGCACTCTGGAATTGCACGTGAACAAGTCGATCATTCACCTGACGCTGATGGAAGCCAAGCTGCTCCGGCACTTGATCCGCAGCAAGGGCCGCACCGTGTCGCGCAAGTCCATTCTGGAAGATGTTTGGGGATTATCGGAGGATACCGACACGCGCGCCATCGACAATTTCATCGTGCGCCTGCGCCGCTATATCGAGAAGGATCCTTCCAAGCCCGTTCACCTGCTCACGGTTCGCGGAGTTGGCTATCGCTTCATCACCTGAAAAATTTCGACTTCCACGAATCCGCTCAACCGCTCACTTCATAGGCGCCGCCGGCCGATTTCGTAATTCAGCAGTGCATATTGGCTCTGATACCTTCGCGCAAGAGCCCTTGTATCCGTAATGGGATGCCAGAGCGTGGTGTATACTCCGCTTCCGGGAAAATTATGAACGCCATGTTGAAAGTTCCCAAATATTCAGGCCTCTTGTTCCTGGCGGCAATTCTTGCGTGCGCGCCCATCCCCTCGGCCGCGCAGAACATTTCCCCCAGCCTGTACTCCGGTCTGAAGTGGCGCATGATCGGGCCGCATCGCGGCGGGCGCGTGCTTGCCGTTAGTGGAATTGCGGGCCAGCCTTACGGCTATTATTTTGGGGGAGTGGGCGGCGGCGTTTGGAAGACAACGAATGATGGCGAGGTGTGGACCCCGATATTCGATCGCGAATCGATTGCTTCCATTGGCGCGATCGCCGTGGCGCCTTCGGATTCCAACGTGATCTACGCGGGCGCCGGCGAGGCCGACATGCGCTCGGATATTTCTTTCGGCGACGGCGTTTACAAATCCACCGACGGCGGCCGGACCTGGAAGAACATCGGGTTGCGCGACACCATGCAGATCGGACGCATCCTGGTTGATCTTCGCGATCCCAATATCGTCCTGGTGGCGGCCCTCGGTCACGGCTATGGCGCGAATCCGGAACGGGGTGTATTCCGCTCCACGGATGGCGGCGCCACCTGGCAAAAAGTTCTCTATAAGGACGAGAACACCGGGGCCATCGATCTCGCCTTCGATCCCAATAATTCCCGCATCGTCTACTCCTCGCTGTGGCAGGCGCGACGCCCGCCCTGGAGCGCGTATCCGCCCACCAGCGGCCCGGGAAGCGGCCTGTACAAATCGGCCGACTCCGGAGTTACCTGGCGGGAAATTACCGGCCACGGGTTTCCATCGGAGGGACTGGGCCGCATCGGCCTTGCCGTCGCGCGAGGAGAAAATGGCAATCGCGTTTACGCCATTGTTGACGCGAAAGACGGCGGGCTTTATCGCTCCGATGATGCGGGCCAGAATTGGACTCGTGCCAGCGCCGATCCTCGCATCTGGAGCCGCGGGTGGTATTTTGGCGGGATCACTATCGACCCGAATGATTCCGATACGGTCTATCTCCCGAATGTTGCGCTGTATCGCTCCACGGATGGCGGCAAGACTTTCACGGCAATCAAAGGCGCTCCGGGTGGCGACGATTACCACTCGTTATGGATCGCCCCCGAAAATTCGCAGCGCATGATCCTCGGTTGCGACCAGGGCGCGGTGATCAGCGTCGATGGCGGCGAGACATGGAGTTCCTGGTACAACCAGCCCACCGCCCAGTTCTATCACGTGGCCACGGACAATCAATTTCCTTATCGCGTTTACGGCGCCCAACAGGATAGCGGCACCGCATCGATCGCCAGCCGCGGCGATTACGGTGAAATTACGTTTCGCGATTGGTTCTCCGCGGGCGCGGGGGAGGCCGGCTACATCCTTCCCGATCCTTCCGATCCTAAAATTATCTATGGCGGAGACACGTATGGCAGCGTGTTCCGCCTGGATATTCGCACCGGCCAATCGCAGAATATTTCTCCCACGCCTGTCAGCGCCTTCGGCACCGAAATCTCGGAGCGAAAATATCGGTTCACCTGGACGTCACCCCTGGTGTTTTCTCCGCAGGACCCGCATGTCCTCTATATGGGCTCGCAATACGTCCTGAAAACCAGTGACGAGGGCAAGAGTTGGCGGGAAATCAGTCCCGACCTGACGGGAGCGGATAAGAGCAACCAGGCGGCGAAGAACGGCCCACCGTCCATCGAGAATAGCAGGGCGCGCGGCTATGGAGTGGTCTACGCAATCGCGCCGTCGCCGCTCAGCGAAGGCGTAATCTGGGCGGGCACGGACACCGGCCTGATCCAATTGACCCGCGATGGCGGCAAAACGTGGACGAACGTCACGCCTCCGGGACTTTCCGATTGGAGCAGGATCAGCGTCCTGGATGCTTCACGGCACGATGCGGGAACCGTGTACGCGGCCGTGGATCGCCATCGCCTGAACGATTACAATCCCTACATTTTCCGCACCCACGATTTCGGCAAGACCTGGACGAAAATCACGGATGGAATCGCGGCCCCCGCCTACGTCCACGCGGTGCGCGAAGATCCCGAACGCAAAGGATTGCTTTTCGCGGGGACAGAGTTAGGAATTTATTTTTCATTCGATGATGGCGCCCGTTGGCAGCCGTTGCAGCTCAATCTGCCGGTTACGCCAATCCATGATCTTGTGGTGCACGAAAATGATCTGGTGGTGGCGACGCATGGGCGTTCTTTCTGGATTCTGGATGATCTCTCGCCCCTTCGCCAGATCGATACAGCGATCGCTGGTTCGGACGTTCATCTCTTCCAGCCCTCGGAAGCGATTCGCGTCCGTCCCAGCGTGAATCGCGATTCGCCCTTGCCGCCGGAAACGCCGGCAGGCACGAACCCGCCCCCTGGCGCAATTTTGTATTACTACTTGCGATCGGCGCCGGCGGGAAACGTGATTCTAGAGATTCTGGATGATTCCGGAAAGCTGGTTCGCAAGTTTTCGAGTGACGATCAGAAGGAATCCCCCGATGTTCCGCCACCCTTTGCAAATTACTGGCTGCGTTTACCTCCGCCTCTTTCGAAGGACGCGGGAATGCAACGCTACGTTTGGGACCTGCGTTATCCGCTGCCGGCCACGATCATTCCCTCCTATTCGGCAGCCGTTTACGGGCTGAACACGCCGAGAGAGCCGGAAGGCCCGCTCGTCCTTCCCGGCACGTACCAGGTCAGACTGACGGTGGCGGGCCATTCCTATACGCAGCCGCTGACCGTGAAAATGGATCCGCGGGTTTCAACTTCTCGTGGCGATCTCGCCGCTCAACTCGAACTCGGCCTCAAAATATCGGCTGCCATTCAGCAGGACTACGAAGCCTGCAAGCAAGTTCGTGATCTGCGAACCCAGCTCAAGGCGCTGCGTGACCGATTGGGTGAAGATCCGCACGCGCAAGAGATTGTGGCGGCCGCGGCGGCGCTCGACCGCAAAGCGCTGGCCCTGGAAGGCGTGCGAGGGAGGGAGGGATTCCCTCCCGAAAGTTTGTCGAAGACGAATGACACTCTCGCTTCCTTGGCAGGGGTAGTCAACGACAGCGCCGACCGGGCGCCCACCGCTCAAGCATCAGCCGCTTTCGAGGAAGCTCGCGAGGCTCTCGCCGCGCAACTCGCCCAGTGGGAAGCGATTCGGCAGAACGATTTGCCGGCGTTGAACGCGCTCATTCAGGAGAGTAAAATTCCGCCGTTGAGTATCGCGCCGGCCGGACCGCCGCGCTTATCTCAATAGCCCAAGTCATAATTCGCCATTTCTTCGAGACCAATCATAGGAGCGGAAAGATGCCGGAGGTCGCAAGGAAGCGCTGGCCCAGGATTTTGGGCTATGGCTTGTTGGTTTTTCTAATTTTGATTTTTTTCATCATCACCTTCACGATTGGATGGCGGCCTTTCATCGGCCCGCGAATGCGCCCGCTCACCAGCCGCACATTCGAGCGCACTCCCGCGCGGCTCGAGCGCGGCCGCTATATCGCACAGAATCTCGCCGAATGCATGGATTGCCACTCGCCGCATGATTGGACCACTCATGAAGCGTCCATTTCTGCCGGCATGATGGGCGCCGGCGAAATATTCCCTCTCGCGGATTTGCCGGGAGTCCTGATCGCCGCGAACCTGACTCCCGATCCTGAGACTGGGGCGGGAAATTGGACGGACGATCAACTGGCGCGCGCCATTCGCGAGGGAATCGGCCATGACGGCCGCACGCTGTTTCCCCTGATGCCGTATCAGAATTTCAAGGCCATGTCCGATGAGGACCTGGCATCCGTGATCGTCTACCTGCGCTCGCTTCCGCCCGTGCGCAATCCCTTGCCGCGGACCAATATTATTTTTCCGGTGAAATATTTGATTCGCAGCGTGCCGGAGCCGCTCGCGGCTCCCGTGCCGGAACCCGATACAACAACCCCGGCGAAACGCGGCGCGCATCTGGTCCGCCTGGCGAGCTGCGCGGACTGCCACACACCGATGGCCAGGGGGAGTGTAGTTCCGGGGATGGAATTTGCGGGCGGCACGGTCTTTAAAGGCCCTTGGGGCGAAACGGCCAGCGCCAACATCACTCCGGACGCCACCGGCATTTCTTATTACGATGAAGATTTGTTTATTCAAATGATGCGCACCGGCTACGTTCATGCCCGCAAACTGAATCAGGTGATGCCCTGGAGCAACTTTCGCAATTTGACCGACGATGACCTGAGGGCCATTTTCGCTTCCTTGCGCACGCTGGAGCCGGTGAAGCACCGCGTCGACAATACGGAGGCTGCAACGCTTTGCAAGATTTGCGGCCAGCGGCACGGCCTTGGCGGTCAGAACTGATTTGGTTTGGATTCGCGAAAGAGAATTGATCGGTTGATCGCCGCGATCGACGTGCAGCCCACCAGCGCCATGGCCATTTCGAATTCCGCGCGAAGAATATTGACGACGCGCGCGACTCCTTCCGCTCCTCCCACCGCAAGTCCGTGGACATACGGCCGCCCGATCAGCACCGCCTTCGCGCCCAGTGCCAGCGATTTCAGCACGTCGGTGCCGCGCCGGATCCCGCTATCCATCAGCAGCGGAACGCGCCCGGCTACTTTTTCGGCGACTCCTGGAAGCGCATCGATGGATGCCGGGGCTGTATCAAGATTACGCCCGCCGTGATTCGAAACGATCAAACCCGCCACGCCCGCCTGCACGGCGCGGTCCGCATCATCAGGATGAAGAATTCCTTTCAGCACCACCGGCACTTTGGCGAACGATAATAACCACTCCACATCTTTCCAGCACAAATCCGGAGAGATCAAGCCGCTGTAAATTTCCCCTTCCTTCGGCCGGTGGGAGTTCACGGAGTGCGCCGATTTCAGCCCGTCCAGATTGGGATGCTCCAGGCCCGGCGGCAGGGAATATTGCACGCGATCCTCGCGATTGCGCGCGCCCAGCACCGGCGTATCCACGGTCATGCACAGGGCGCGGCAACCCGCCGCCTCCGCGCGCGCCACTAATTCACGCGTGAAGCCTCGATCGGGTTGGACATAGAGCTGAAACCAAAGCGGCGCCGTCGCGGCCGCGGCGATTTCCTCGAGAGATGAATTCGAAAGTGTGCCGGCGATCATTGCGGCTCCCGCAAGGCCCGCGCCGCGAGCCGCCGCGACTTCGCCTTCGGGATGGAACTGGCGCTGGAAAGCCACCGGGGCGAGCAGGATTGGAAACGGCAGCGTTTCGCCGAAAAGTTCGATTCGCGTATCCAGCTTCGACACATCCACCAGCACCCGCGGGAACAATCGAATCCGTTCGAACGCTTCCCGGTTCCATCGCAGCGAGGCTTCGTCGCCGGCGCCCCCGTTCAGGAATTCCCAGGCCATGTGCGGAACGATTTCGCGCGCGGCAGCTTCGAAATCCGTCAGGCAAGCCAGCGTTTTTGAGATCTCACCGGTGAATTTCTGTTTCGTGTCTCGGCCCATGAGGCAGAATCATACTAGCGATTGCAATAATTCGGGAGATCGAACAAGGATGCCCCGCCTGGGAGCGCGGGAGGCTATGAGGTTGGAAGAAGGGAAGGGCTCAGCGTCGCTTCACTGTCCTTCAAGACTTCAAAATCGCGCCACCAGGTTTGCTTGCCCGCGAGTTTGATCTTGATGTGGTGCCGGCCTGCCGCAAGCTTGAAAACCGACGGAGTGTTGCCGACAAATTTCCCGTCCAGGTAGATTTCCGCGCCTTGCGGCTCGGACGAAATGGTTACCGAGCCAAAAGCATCGGGCTGAGAGATGCGTTCGGCTCCGTCAATCTCCGGATAAAAGCGCCGCAGCAGCGTGACCAGATCGCTCGCGCTGAGCGCGAACGCGATGCCTTGTTTATCTTCCACTTTCAGCGTGTTGATGCCCACCACTTCACCGAAAGTATTCAGCAGCGGACCGCCGCTATTGCCCGGATTCAATGCCGCGTCGGTCTGCACCCAGGTGCCGGCCTCATTCGTAAGTTTTCCCACCGCGCTGACGATCCCTTTGGTGGCCGTATTCGGCAAACCCAGCCCGGGATTGCCGATCGCGATCACCGCCTGGCCGGGATGAACGGAGGCGATATCGGCTAGCGAAAGATGCGGCAGCCCGGCGCCTTCCACTTTGACGAGAGCCAGGTCGAGATTCGGATCCACATACATCACGTTTGCTTCCAGGGAACTCCCGGCCGCGGTGACGGCCATCAAACTTGTCTCGCCCTCCGCCACATGCTTGTTCGTTGCGATCACGCCGGTCTCGGTGAGAAAAAAGCCGGTGCCTTGCACGCGCGGACCCTTGAGCAGCACCACCGCGGGACTCGCTCGCCGGACAATTTCTTCCGGGGAAAGCTCCAGGCGCGGGCTCGCCATGGCCGTCCCGCTGGTTCCAATCGTACCGGTGAATGCCTTCGCAAGCGGCTCGAGGACCACCTCGATATGAGCGGTCTTCAGCAGCCAGTAGTTGCCGTGGGCCCTGCCGTTCACCGAACGCCAAACAATCGGCCCATCGGTCAGAATCAATTCCTTGGTGGCATATCCTTCTTTCGAGAGGCGCACCTGGATGGGATGCGAGAGTCTTTCGCTGAGCACGAAATGGGTCTTATGAAAATATCCGCCCGGAAATTTCGCTTCGTACGGCGTAGTCCCCACCGGTATTCCGTCCAGTTGAATGCTTGCGCCGGAAGGGCTGCTGGTGATCGTGAGCGTTTCGGCTGCAGCCGCCGGAGCGGCCAGCGCCGCCGCAAAACCGGCAAGAATCACCAGGGCCAAGCGCGAGAACGAAGGGACGGCGGATTTCATCGGGCGCCTCTGAGAGATGCATAGAGTAATAAAAGATTAGTTGACTGTCAAGTAATGGCACGGTGCCAAACAAGCCCCGGTCTCGACCCGGCTCGCGCGCGGTGATAAACTCCGCCACTGGCTCGCTCAAACGAGCCAATCAAAAATGAAATCATTGCATCTGGATACCCAGCCGGACTGGCGCGGAGGCCAGCACCAGATTCTTCTCGCTCTGCGCGGATTGCGCGCGCGCGGGCACGCGGCCGAACTTTTGGCCCTGCGCGATAGTCCCCTGGCCATGCACGCGGCGGGGGAAGGGTTCGTTGTCCACTCGATTTCCAATGGCCTGGTGCGCTTCGACGCGGTGCGGCAGCTTCGCCGAATCTTGAAAGAGCAGCGCTTCGATATTGTTCACGCCCACGATCCGCATGGGTTGACCGCCGCCTACCTTGCCGGCGCGCAAAGGCGCTCCGCCCTGGTCGTCCACCGGCGCGTCACGTTTCCAATCCAAGGCGGGCGCTGGGCGCTCAATCGCTACCGCGCCGCCCGGAGGATCATCGCCATATCCCGTTTCGTGGCCGATCGCATCCTGGAAGCAGGCCTGGACGAATCGCGCATCGGAATCGTCTACGACGGCGTCGAGCTTCCGCACATGGTTACACCGGAATCGCACCGCGAGATGCGCCAGGAAACGCGGCGCGCCTGGAGCATTGGCGATGCAGAAATCATCGCCGGATGCGTTGGATATTTCGTGGAAGGCAAGGGACAGGATGCGCTGATCCGCGCCTGGCCCTCCGTTCTGCAGCGATTTCCCTCCGCTCGATTGCTTCTCGTGGGCGATGGGCCGCTGCGCCCCCATCTTGAAAATCTGGCGCGCGAATCCGGAGCTGCGTCCTCGATTATTTTTGCGGGCTTTCTTGAAAATATTTCCGCCGCCTATCGCGCCATGGATGTATTTGTCTTTCCGGCGCAAATGGAAGGGCTGGGATCATCCCTGCTCCTGGCCATGGCGCACGGCTTGCCCGTGGTTGCGGCGGATAGCGGCGGGGTGCCGGAAGTGGTCGAAGACGGGAGCAATGGATTGCTCGCCCGGGGATTGGAACCGGAAGATTACGCGAAGGCCCTCTCGACACTGCTCGAAGATCCCGCTCGAGCGGCGAAGCTAGGGGAAGCAGCGCGCGAAACCATCGAGCAAAGGTTTACCGCGGACCGCATGGTGGAGGGAATGATCGATAATTATGAGAAAGCATTGGGCGAGGGCGCGCAAGAGCCTCGCGGCACGAAATGAAAACCCAAATCAGCGCCCACTCCGCCGAAATCTATTTCAGGTATGCCGCCAGCCAATCGAGAAACGTCTTATACCAAAGCTCGCTATTGAGCGGTTTCAGCACCCAGTGCCCCTCGTCCGGGAAAAGCACCAGTTTCGACGGCACGCCCTGCCGTTGCAACGCGCTGAAGAATTCCAATTCCTGCGTATAGGGAATTCTGAAATCCATCTCGCCGCCGATCACCAGCGTCGGCGTCTTGTACTTGGCGAAATCCGCGGCAAAGCGGCTCGGATTCCACTTTTCGTACAATTCCGGATTGTTCCACGGAGTGCCTTTGAATTCCCAGTCCTCGAACCACAGCTCTTCCGTCGCATACATGCTGATCGTGTTAAAAGGTCCTGCGTGGCTGATCAGGCATTTGAACCGTCCCTTGGACTGCGATTCCAGCCAGTCAATCATGTATCCGCCGTAGGAACCTCCCGCAGCCGCGAGGCGCGAGCCATCGATAAACGGATACTTCGCGATCGCGAAATCCACCCCGTTCATCAGGTCCGTGACGACTTTGCCGCCCCAATCCCCGCTGATCTCCTCGACGAGTTTCTGGCCGTAGCCCGTCGAGCCCCGCGGATTGATCATTAACACCACGTAGCCGGGCGCAGCGAACATCTGCGGATTCCAGCGGTACCCCCAGCTATCGCCCCAGGCGCCCTGCGGGCCTCCGTGAATCGCCAGAAGCGTTGGATATTTTTTCGAAGAATCGAAATTGGGCGGACGGAGCAGCAATCCTTCCACCTGAGTTCCTCCGGCACCCGCGAACCAAAAAGTTTCCGGGGCCGTCAGATTGATCCGCGCAAGGCGCTCGTCATTGTGGGAAGTCAGTTTGCGGACGTTAATTCCCTGGGAATCCGAAGCGAAGATTTCGGCCGGCATGGTCATGTTCGTGCGAGTGAATACCAATGTCTTGCCGTCAGGGCTGATCGCGAATTCCGAGTCGAACGAATTGGGCAGAATGGTCCGGACCGTACTGCCCAGGGCCACATTGATGGCAAACACGGGTTCCTGGGCATTGTCTTCCGAGTTGAAATAAATCGTCTTGCTGTCGGGCGTCCAGGCGTAGGAGTCAATGGACCGGTCGATGTTTTCGGTCAGGTTGAATTGCTTGCCGGACTCGCGGTCGTAGAGCATCAGACGCCAACGGTCGCTTTCGTATCCCGCCGTCAATTGAGCGCGATAGGCAATCCATTTTCGGTCGGGCGAATAAACGGGGCCCCAATCGGCGCCCGGATTCGTGGTGAGGCGCTTGGGGGGAGAGTCGCCCGCTATCCGCACGGTGAACAGATCGTTATTCGTGCTCAGCGCTTCGTCCTTGTCCGAGTTCGCGGTGAAGCAGAGTTCGCGTGAATCGGGCGAGAAGGCAATCGCCTCCGGCCCCTCCAGGCTGAAGGGAGGCACATCGTAATCGGCGCCCGGAGTTAAATCGCGCGCCGCGCCGCCCTCCACCGGCTGCACGAAAAGGTGGCTGCGCGTTCCATCCCACCATTGCGTCCAGTGGCGGTACAGCAATTTCTCGTAGATGCGCGCCTTCACTTTGCTCTTGTCTTTCTCCTCGTTGCGTTTGCGGTTGCAGTCGTCTTCTTTGCAATCGGGATAAACGCCCGAAACGAATGCGATCGTTTTTCCATCCGGCGACCACAGTTCGTTGTCCGCTCCCGTGGAGAGATTGGTAAGCTTGCTCGCTTCGCCGCCCGCCAGCCAGATCGTGTAGACCTGCGGCGTTCCCTCACGGCTGGAAAGAAACGCGATTCGCATGCCGTCGGGCGACCAGCGCGGACGCGTGTCGTGGCCGCTGCGCGTGATTTGCCGCGAAGCGCCTCCTTCCACCGGCACTACCCAGATGTTGCTGGCGTTTCGATTGGCTTCCAGGTCCGGCGTAGCCAGGGCATAGGCCACCATCTTGCCGTCGGGCGAAATCTGCAGATCGCTCACGCGGTGCATCGCGATCAGATCCGCGAACGTCATATCGTGTTTCGCCGGCGCTTGGGCGGCCGCGGCCAACGCCGTCATCAGCACCAGCAGCGCCGACAGAAGCCAATTTGCAATCTTCATTGTGATTTCCCTCTCCTCATTCCTGTTGCCTTCAAGTCTTGCGGGCGAGAAACAGTTCCAGCTTCAATTCCACTTCCACGCGGCCTGCCGGCGCCGCGCGGCGCATCTCCGCCTCGAGATTCTTCAGATACCCATCCGGATCTTCCAGTGAACGAATATACGCGCTCGCATAGGAAGTCGAGCAC
>JBGPTK010000066.1:0-16421 GCA_041490605.1 Terriglobia bacterium
CCATGAATTTTTGTGGCCCAGCCGGCATAGTAGCGGAAAACTTCCGCCACCATCGGCATATCCACCTGGCGCGATTCGAAAATCGGCTTGCCGTTGTCGAGCGTCTCCAGCGTGCCCAGTTCTTCGTTGTACTTGTCGACCAAATCGCCGATCTTCCAGAGAATGCGGCCGCGCTCGGAGGCGCTCATCTCCGGCCAGGGCCCGCTTTCGTAAGCTTTGCGCGCCGCTTTCACGGCCGCGTCGACATCGCGGTCGTCGCCTTCCGCGATCTGCGCCAGCACTTCCCCGGTCGCCGGATTAATGGTGGGAAAGGTCTTGCCTGACGATGCCTCCAGCCACTGGCCGCCGATGAACAGCTTGCCCGGCTTCACATGAATCTCAGTTGTGGTAGCCATGATTGCCTCTTCCCTTCCGGCCTCGGCCGCCGAATCGTTTCGCGCCTCGAAACGGGTCAAAGTGCCGTACGCCTATGGCGGTTCGAGCTCTGCGCTGCGAGCTTCGTATTCTCTCATGGCTCCATGGCCGTTTTCGACCCTCTTGCAAGAAATTTGCATCGTGCAGGCGCTTCGCAGCGTCCGATATTTGTATGGGATGCCAAGCGCAACCGGGGGGGCTTATGCTACCCTTTCAAAGCCGAATCGAGACACGGCGAGCGCATCCTTTGGAACCGATCAAAGCAAACCTGGCTGCTTCCCCGGCCGTTAAGCCCGATGACGAAGCGGCGCTGGTAGCCGCTGCCAAGGGCGGCGAAGTGTCCGCGTTCGAAACCCTTGTAAACCGCTACGAGCGGAAGATTTTTCGCCTCTCGCAAAACATCACCCAGAACCGCGAAGACGCGGAAGACGTGATGCAAGAGGCGTTCTTGAAAGCCTACGAGCACCTTCCTGAATTCCAGGGCAATTCGCGATTTTACACCTGGCTGGTGCGCATCGCCGTCAACCAGGCGCTGATGAAGCTGCGCCGGCGCCGGCCCAATCTGGTTTCGCTGGACGAAGCTATCCAGACGGAAGACGATCTGCTGCCCCGCGAAGTGGAAGACTGGGGGCCGACTCCCGAAGAGCGCTATGAGCAATCGGAGTTGCAGGGGATTCTTTCCACCGTGGTGGGGGAGTTGGAGCCGGGATTCCGGGTGGTATTTCAACTTCGCGATGTGGAAGAACTTTCGACGGAGGAAACCGCCGAGGTGCTCGGCCTTTCGGTCCCCGCGGTGAAGTCTCGGCTGTTGCGCGCGCGGCTGAAACTGCGGCAAAAACTGAATCGATATTTTCGTAAAGGTGATAGCCAGTGAAGTGCAAAAATGTGGTGGAAGAGCTTTCGGAGTATTTGAACGGGGAACTGGATTCGACAATGCTCTCCGATTTGGAGGTCCATCTCGCAAAATGCAAGAATTGCCGGCTGGTGGTCAACACCTGCAAAAAGACCGTCGAGATTTTCTGCAATTCGGAACCGGTGCCGCTGCCCGAAGATACGCGCGACCGGCTGCACAAAGCTCTCTTCAGCAAGCTGCATAAACCCCACAATTGAGTTTTCCACGTAATTCTTTCTATGTAGGGGCCGGCTTCAGCCGCGCCCCAGTCCTGACCCGGCTGAGTTAGCCCTGCACATCTTGAGTTGAAGTCCTACTGAGTTCGTGGACCGGATTCTCGCTCTACCGCCTTGGTCCACAACGGAATCTGGCGTCCCATGCCACGTTTGAGCGCGGCTTCATACACGCGGCCGGCTACAACAATATCCTCTATGGCAATTCCGTTGGATTTAAAAAGAGTGATCTGCTGATCATTCATCCGCCCCTTCACGCGGCCAGAGACAATTTCTGAAAGCTCATGTACGGTCTCCCATCGCGCTTCGTCATTTCCCAACGCGTGTATCAGATCCCCTGCTTCCTCTCTCGATTGTTGGCGGGAATCGGCGGCAATCACGTTTGCGTTCAAAACCGCCTGGTCATCCAATTCGCGTTTCTGCGGAAAATTTGCGCCGATGGCGTTGATGTGCGTGCCGGGCCGCAACCAGAGCCCCTCGACCACGGGATTCGCCGCCGTGGTGGCAGTGATGACGATGTCGGCGTCGCGCACGGCCTCTTCCGCGGTTGCGACTGGCTCGACCGGCAATTGCAATCGCGCCGTCATTTCGCGCGCGAAATTGCTCCGGCGATCCACGTTACGCCCATAAACTCGGATGCGATCGAGCTTTCTGACCGCGGCAGCCGCTTCAAGTTGCGTGCGCGCTTGCAGTCCGGTGCCCACGATTCCCACGATGCGCGCGTTTTCCCGCGCCATATATTTCGTGGCGATTCCGCTGGCCGCCCCGGTGCGCATCTGCCCCAGATAATCCGCCTCGATCAACGCCACCAGGTCGCCGGAATCGGAACGAAAGAGCGGCACCAGAAATCGCAAGCCTTCGCGCGAGCTGGAATAAATTTTCAGGCCCATGTATCCGTCCGTCGCGTCACCGGCCGCCATGTAATGCAGATAGGACTGGCCAGGAATGTGCAACCGTTGGCGGGAATGAAGGATTGCGCTGCCATCCGCCAGCCGGCGAAAGGCCGTTTCCACCGCGTCGAGAGCGAGCGGCATCGTCAGCAGAATGTGCAGGTCTGCTTCCGTTAGCAGGAGTGCCATAGGACGCCAAGCGTTCCACACTCAGCAGCGGATTGCAACGGTTGCGCCAAATCGCTAGTGGTTCGCATCGGGGTCATTGCGAGGAATAATTTTCGCTGCCGGAGATCCCGCGCCGGATTTCGCTTCCTCCCCGCCCGCTTCGGCGCGCTCTGCGGTAATGCCTTTCTGTAAATTCCAATCGCTAAAAATTAACCCGGAATCGCAGAATGCGCGGAACCGTGCCCGTAGAATTCAGAAGCAACAAATCGCCCTTTGTGGTCAGCGCCACATCTTGAAAAAGCGGCGGCAGCGAAGTGGCTCGAACCAGCAAATCGTTCACCCCGGCCTTGGGTTGCCCGTCAAACGTCCAGAACACCACTTGCCCGTAGCCGCTTTCCGAGGCGACCACCAATTTGTTCGAGGCCGCGATGCTGTACTCGGGATCGCCGTCCGCGCGCCCGGTGGAAATCGACGCCGGCAGCGGCCATTGAGCCACGAAATCACCATCGCGACTGAACTTCTGCACCCGATGATTGCCTGTATCCGCGACATACAAGAATCCGTCTTCGGAAAGCGCCACTTTCGAAGGCGCATCAAATTCACCCGGATCGCTTCCCTTCCCGCCCCACGCTTTCAGTTGGCGCCCCATCCAATCGAGCTTCAATATTTGATTGGCGCTCGATTCCAAAATATAAAGTTGCCCGCCGGATCCCACCGCCAAACTGGCCGGGTCTTGCAACGGGCGGCCGGCGGCGTGGCGAATCGTCTGCAGAAACTGGCCATCCGGCATGAACACAAAAATCGTGCCGGTGTGCCGGTCAGCCAGGTAAATCGCCCCGCCCCAATCGACGGCGATGCTCGAGGGGTGCTGGCATCCATCGACAAAAAAGGAAAGCAGGGGATGGCCTTCCGGATCATACTTGTGGACCAACGTCGAGCCTTTGCGAACGTCCGCCAGGAAAATGTTGCCCATGCGCTCCACCGCCATGGCCACGGGCTTCTGCAGCTTGCCGGGATCTTCGCCCACGCTGCCCCACGCTCCCAGGTATTCCAGCGCCGGGGGAACATGCTTCGGCTTGGGAGAAACCGATGGCGGAGAACAAGCGGCGGCAAAAAATAAGACGGGCAGAATAATTGCAATTTTCACGGGAAGACTCGAACGCGAAGTATAACGCAATGAGAAATTATTCTAACCAACGGCGCACTCCCGGTGCGACCTTACAGTAATCGTTTCCGGGAAGTCTCAAGAGTATTCGCGTGGTCGAATCCGATTCGCCGCGAAGGAAGGATCCCATGCGTCAAAGTGGGGCAGGCTAGCGGCGGGGAGCAGGCTTGGGCTTCGAGTGCTTGGCCGCTCCGGGTTCGCGGACGCGGCGGATGATGGTCTGGTGCATGCGGTAGTGCGCTTCCTGCTTGCCGTCCAAAGTGATTTCGCTAAATCGAAAATCAGCGTCGCCGCCCGGTTGGGTGGCTGCGGTCATGCGCAGAGGCATTTTTCCGCAAAGGCCGCTTTCCGTGTAGGCCGTCTCATATCGCTTGCGTTTGGCGCCCCAGGTATACGCGCGAAGCATGGTGAAGTCGCATGCCCGCCCTTCCCCGCGGCGAGTGCCGATGACCAAATATTGTGGCTTCATCCCCGAACCGTCCTGAACATAATTTAGCGTAAACCAGCCGGCCACGTGAACTCCGGCCGAGTTTGCGTAATCCGGTAATGGAGACGGCAAATCGAGTTCGATGAATCGTGCGAGCACCCAGCCTGCGAATTCGCCCAGATCCTGCACTTTGGCATGCACCAGCAGCCAATCTTCCTGAGGCGTTTCTTCCCCGCCCGGCGCGTCATTATCGCCGGTGGCAGGCGCATCCACCGCTTTGCGTTCCAGCACGTCCACCGGCACGGCGCGGCTCACCTGAACGATTCGTTGGGTATCGCGGCCCGGCTCAATGCGCAGGTTGCTGACCACCTTGGTATGTCCCACGGCTTGCACCGGCATGGCTCGCGCGAGCGATACCAGCGCCGTCACGCGGTCCCAGAGTTGAGAGTCCATCAATTGGCGCTGATCGACCCAGCCCGTGACCCCTTGCGCAGTTCGGATTCTTGCATTATCTCCCAGGCGGCTGAGCACGGTTAATCGCTCGCCATAAGCGAGAGTAGTGAGCGGCTCGCGCACCTGCGCGTTGCTGCTCCAGAGTATGACCTTCCGCTCCGCGGAAAACGCCAACTGGGTTGGAGGCCGCTGCGACCGGATCCGCCAATAAACGATGCCTCCGCCCACAGCAAGAATTCCGAGATAGATAAGGGCTTTACGCATGGGTGCTGCCAATCTCCACTTCAAGAAATGGCTATGAGCCAAATGGAATCAAGAACTGCTGCAAGTATCAGAGAGTGGATCACGGCATTGAGGCCGGGGCATGCTCCACTGCTATTGCAGACACTGGTTGAGCGAGAAGCTGTCGAGCGGCTTCCTGTTCGGAAGCCAGGAGTCATTCTACAACATTATGGTTGTGCAACTATGACTCCACACCAAACTTTTTTGGGCCGCCAAGAAACAGCGGCACTTCCCTGGCCCGTTCCGAAATGCCGTTTCTGCTACAATGCGGCCGGGTTGAAGGAATTTCGCCGAGGAGGCACGTCGAATGCGCGGTTTCGAGAAGCTGAAACCACTCGCGCTGCTGATACTCCGGTGGGGACTGGGAATTATTTTCATCTATCACGGCTATCCAAAGCTGTTTACGCAGACGCAGCAGTTTCTGGAAGGATTTCCCCGCATGGGTTTTCCCGCATACTTTGTCTACATCGCCGGGGTGGTGGAATTTTTTGGAGGCTTTTTGCTGCTGGTGGGATTCGCAACGCGCATTGCGGGATTATTGCTGGCAGGCCAGATGGCCATCGCCATCTGGAAAGTACATTTGCCGCAAGGCGGCGCGATGGCTGTTTCGAATTACCAACTTCCCCTGGCGCTCGCTGTTGGCGCGTTCGCCCTCGTAGCGACAGGCGCCGGTCTCTTCTCCATCGATTACGCCATCTTTAAAGACAAGGCCTGACCGCTCGCGTTAGGCTGGCCCTGCGCTCTGCTGCGCATTGGATGGCGCGGACGCCGCTGGCGCCTGCACATAAATCGGCGCAACCGGCATGATCACCCAGGCAACCAGGTAAACCACGAGCCCCGGCACGATTCCGGTCAAGAAAGTGACCAGCGCCCACAGAAGCCGCACGATCGTCGCATCCAAATTGCAGTATTCCGCCAGTCCTCCGCACACCCCGCCAATTTTGATGTCCGTGGCGGAGCGCATCAGCCGCCTGGGAGGCATTGCGGCTTGGGCGGCAGCCACCTGGTGAGCGCCGCAGAAATAGCAAAAATTAGAATTCTCCGAGATGTCTCTCCGGCAATTTTGGCAGTACATCTGGCTCCTCCTGGCCGGGCAAACCAGTACCCAGCCTTCTGCTAGAGTATACGGCCGGATGGGCAAAAAGGTTTCCTGTATCAGCGGGTGATATTGGGAGAGCTCAGAAGGGCTGGCAACCGCGCAGCGCGCTTCGGGCCGGAAGCTCCATACCTTAAACAGCTCAGCCGGATCGGCGGCCTTTGGCGTTAATAGGAAGCCAGTTCCTTCACGGTGGCAACGATATCTTCGACTTGCGGCAGGATTTCATCCTCGAGCTTTGGTTGGTAGGCGCACCAGGTATCTTTGGCTGCGACACGGCGGACCGGAGCGTCCAGGTCGCCAAATAGCTGGTCGGCGATGCGTGCCGCAATTTCCGCCCCGAAACCCCAGGAAAGCGTGTCTTCGTACGCCACAATAACGCGATTGGTTTTGCGAACCGTGGCGGCAATTGCTTCCCAATCGTAAGGGCTCAAACTGCGCAAATCGATAATTTCGGTCGAGAAGCCTTCGCGCGCCAACTGCGCTGCCGCCACTTCGGCGCGATGCACCAGTGCGCCGTAAGTGATTACGCTCACGTCCGTGCCTTCACGGACCACTCTTGCCTTGCCGAAGGGGATCGTGAATTCGGCTCCGGGATAGGCGGAGCGATTGTAGGGCTGGCGGTAGAGATGTTTATGCTCGAGGAACAGCACCGGATCATCCGCGCGAATCGCGGTGCGCAGCATGCCGCAAACGTCGAGCGCGGTGGAGGGCATCACCACGCGCAAGCCGGGACAATGCGTGAATATCGATTCGCCGCACTGGCTGTGATAGATCGCTCCTCCCGTCAAGTACCCGCCGATGGCCACGCGGATTACCACCGGCGCCTTAAAGCTTCCCGCGGAGCGCCAGCGCAATGTGGGGAGCTCATTGCGAAGTTGCATCATGGCCGGCCAGATGTAGTCGAAGAATTGAATTTCTGGGACGGGCTTCAGGCCGCGCGTGGCCATGCCGATGGCCCGGCCGACGATGGCGGCTTCCGCCAGCGGAGAATTGAAGACGCGCGCCGTGCCATATTTTCGCTGCAACCCCGCGGTGGCTTTAAATACCCCGCCCTTCCCTTTCACTTCCTGGAGATTTTCTTCGCGGCTGCAGTCGGCTACGTCTTCACCGAAAACCAGGATGCGCTCGTCGCGGCCCATTTCCTCCATCAAAGTGGCCGCCACCATCTCCACCATCGTTTTGGGATCGCCGGAGACCTTCGGCTCCTTCGCGAACTGCTTGGCCGTTGGATCCACGTCCGGGGAATAAACCCACAGGCGGTAGGAATCGCGAGCGGGAAGTTCCGCCACAAGCGCGCGATCGGCGGCTTCGCGGACCTCGTGCTCCGCATCCGCTTCCAGTTTCTCCAGGGCCGGTTCGTCAAGGATGCCTTCGCGCACCAGGAACAGGCCGAACTTCGGAATGGGATCGCGTTGCGCTTCCGCCTCGCGCTCCTCCGCGCTCCTGTAAAGTTTTTCGTCGTCTGAAAGTGAATGGGAATAGGGGCGCGTGACGTGCGCGTGCACCAGCGCCGGCCCTTTGCGGGCGCGGCAGTAATCCATGGCGCGTTCGAGCGCGGCATAGCTTTCCAGCGGCTCGGTGCCGTCGCATTCCTCGACGTGCAGGCCTTCGAAGCCGGAAACGGCCTTGGAGATGCTTCCGCCGGCGGTCTGAACTTCGATGGGCACCGAAATGGCGTAGCCGTTGTCCTCAATCAAAAAGAGCACCGGGAGTTTTCTGGTGCAGGCTGCATTCAGGGCTTCGTAGAACTCGCCCTCGCTGGTGGCCCCTTCTCCTCCCGAGACATAGGTGACTTCTTCCGGCTGGTGCCCCACGGCATGGCCGAGCGGCGAATGCCTGGCTCGATCGAGAGCATGGGGAAATCGATCGTAGTAAAGGGAAGCTTCCGCGCAGCCAACGGACTGCAACCATTGCGTTCCCGTGGGTGATGATCGCGAAACAATATTCAGTTTCTGGTGGCCCCAGTGCGAGGGCATCTGCCGTCCGCCGGAACTGGGGTCGTCCTTTGCGCCGACGGCCTGAAGCAGCATTTCGTATGGAGTCACTCCCAACATTAGGCAAAGCGCGCGATCCCGATAATAGGGGTAGATCCAATCGTAGGCCGGCTTCAGTAGCATGCCCGCGGCAACCAGCACGCCTTCGTGCCCCGCCCCGCTGATTTGGAAGTAAATTCGATTTTGGCGTTTGAGCTGGATTTCGCGGTCGTCGAGCTTTCGGGAAAGAAACATCATGCGGTACATGCGGATCAGCGAATCACGATCCAGGCCGTGATACTTCACGGAATCAAGCTTCGCAGTCTTCGTTCGCGCGGAAGAGGCCATGGGGTTCCTTTCGCGATCGCCGTGCCGCTGGATGAAAAGATCGAACCATTATAACGAAACTTCATCCTCCCACACAGCCCCAGGATAACGCCAGTTTCAATACTTGGAATGGGCCATTTAGAATGGGCCATTTGGAACGGGATAGTGTGGTTCAGATGGAGGTTCACCTCAGTATCAAATCTCGCTCCCGGAGATCCCGTTCAGGGTCGCACTCCGTCCCGTCTCGGCGCCCTCGGCGCCTCTACGGTAAGGCCTTTCCGTAAGTTCCGCAATCCAGGCGCGGAAAGCCCTCAAAAAATATTTAAACTCCTCATGAAGTTTCTTTATTTTCCCCAGCACAGTGTTATAACAAATTCGTGCAACAAAAATTGTTCGGAGCATTTGAGTGAACAGGATTCGCGGCCGCTCCGCCGCGCGCGTGTCGAACTCGCTTCTCTCGCCTCGCAAGCTGACCCTGCTGCCGCTGGTGGCCGCCACTTACTTCATGGTTTCCGGCGGCCCGTTTGGGACCGAAGAAATCGTCGCAAAGTCCGGTTACATCGGCACGCTGCTGATCCTGGTGATTACTCCTCTGCTGTGGAGTTTACCCACTGCACTGATGGTCAGCGAGCTCGCCAGCTCCATTCCGGACGAGGGCGGCTTCTACATCTGGGTGAAGCGGGCCATGGGGCCTTTCTGGGGCTACCAGGAAACATGGCTCAGTTTGGCCGGCAGTTTCTTCGACATGGCCATTTATCCCACTTTATTTGTTGCCTACCTGGGACGCCTGGTCCCTGGGATTGGCAGCGGGCACTGGCGAACCATCCTCGGCCTGGCGATGATTGCCATCTGCACGATTTGGAATATCTGCGGCACGCGAGCCGTGGGGGAAGGTTCGGTGCTCCTGGGATTCCTGCTACTCAGCCCGTTCGCCGTGCTGATTGTGTTCGCATTTTTGCATCGCTCTCCCGTAGGCGTTTCACACGCGGCACTCTGGCACGCGGATATTCTGGGCGGCATCCTGATCGCCATGTGGAACTTCATGGGCTGGGACAATGTTTCCACCATCGGCGGAGAAGTGGACCGCCCGCAGCGCACCTATCCGCTCGCAATGGCCTGCGCGGTTGCGCTTGTCGTGCTGGCCTATCTCGCCCCCGTCGCTGCGGTGTCCGTCACCGGAATCGATCCCAATACCTGGTCCGATGGCGGATGGGTTGATCTTGGCCGCACACTCGGAGGAGTGGGGCTCGCGGCAGCCCTGGCGTTCGCCGGAGTGGTGGGAGCCTTCGGTTCATTCAATTCACTGATGCTTTCGCTGACGCGCCTTCCACTCGTGATGAGCGCGGATGGCTATCTGCCTAAAGTGTTTGCCCGCCGTCATCCAAAAACAGGAGTGCCCTGGGTGGCCATCGTAGGCTGCGCGATCGGCTGGGCGTTTTGTTTCCAACTTGGATTTGAACCACTCGTGATTCTGGACGTGCTGCTGACCGGGCTGAGCATCCTGCTTGAATTCTGGGCGCTCGCGGCACTGCGAATACGGGAACCTGAGCTCGAGCGGCCTTATCGCATCCCTGGTGGTTTGGCGGGGGCAATCCTGATCGGGCTTGGTCCACTGGCCCTGATGGTGTTGGCCGTCGTGCGCAATCACTCCGAGAAGGCGTGGGGAATCAATGCGTTGACATTGGGCTTCTGGCTGGTGGCTGCAGGACCGATTTTCTATTTTCTCAGTTGGATTTTTCAGCGGCGAAGCGGGAGCGGAGGCCCGGCACTTTCGGGAGGAGCAAAGTAGGCGTTACGCAGGGCTATAGGTACTGGCAAGGCCATATTCAGTGGCCCATCCCGCTGGCCATCTCACAAAGATTCATTGACTTACAAAATAAACGAATGTATTAAGTACTTGGCAGAAGGGTTGCAACCTCCCACTGTGCTATATCCTGTGGGACGGAGGTAGGGGATGCTTGCTACGCTGTTTCTAGTTCTCAAAATTTGGTTTTTCGTGTCAATTCTGATCGCTTACCCGGTTGCTCAAATGTTGCACGCGGGCTCTGCCGAACGGGATGAAGGAACGATCGACTTCAATGATTCCTTTCTGGAAATGCTCGAGCGAATGCAGTCCCGCGGCCGAATCATCAGCTAGTCTAAATTTAGCCTGAGCCAGGTTATTCCCAGCCCGAAGAAGCATCGCTCCACCATCTCCATCGAGAGCGATCGCAGGCTGCATTTCAAATCCTGATGAGAATAAATCGGGGCGTGGCGCTGGATCAGCGTTTCGAATAGTTCCGTTCCATTTCGAATAACTCCGCGGTTTTCTCGAAGTCTTTTTCCCCGGGGCGAATGATCTGGCTCTTCACCGATTTGAATGGCTCCTCGGTGGGAATGCGGTCGAGCCATCGTTGCAGAGACAGTTTTTCATGGTCCGAAAAATCCAGGCGGATAATTACGCGAATTTGCTCCCCGCTGCTTTCTTCCTCCTCTTTCGAGGCCGCTGTGCCGGCCTTCTTCTTCGTTTGGTCCTTCCCGGTCTTTTGACCTTC
This sequence comes from Terriglobia bacterium, assembly GCA_041490605.1. Taxonomy (GTDB): domain Bacteria; phylum Acidobacteriota; class Terriglobia; order Acidiferrales; family UBA7541; genus JBGPTK01. Next base: position 10,858 of record JBGPTK010000066.1, read on the forward strand.
CGCCGCCACCCGATCAAATTGCAATTCCAGCTTTTTACCGAGACGAAAGCCCTGCTTCCAGCCTTCCACGCGATGGCGCGCCTGCTGCGCCGATTCTTCGTTTGTGCCGAATTCGAAAACCAGGAATGTTTGTGCCATGAACAATCTATAACGGCCCGGACACCGCTCTGTCAAGCGGAGAGACGTTGCTGCTGGACGCTGGGCGCCGCGAAAGAACGAACCGGCTTCTAGGGAATGTTTACTTTCAGGGTGAACGTCCGCGCCGGAGGCTTATCCTTTTCCCACGGCCGCGCGTAGCGAAGTTCCAGATTCGCCGCTCCGGATTCCGCGGCCTGAAAACGAAATACTTGCCGCTGAGTCGCCCCCGGCATCGAGTCCTTCGGCTTCTCAATCCGCGGTTTCCCGATTGATTTCAATAACGGCGCGCCGTCCTTGGCAATATTCCAGCCGTAGCCGGTCCCCGAAGTGATCTCGAGACTGAGGGCGAACGTGCTTCCCTTGGGCACGCTGATTTCCTTTCCATTGTCCTTTTCCGTCGCCACCAACCCGCTGGTCCGCAAAACCGCCTTCTGTGAAAGCAGTGGCCGCGCCACGGCCAGAACAACCGTCCCGATCGATAGGACTAGAATGAAAAGCAGAATGTGATAGGCGCGAAACCCCGGCTGAGGGTCAGTCTGCATGGAGGATCTCCTGGGAGTGAGCAATCTTAGGCGCTGAGACAATCATATTCACCGCCCCGCCTTTGTCAAAGGAATACTCGAAGGATACGAGCCGGGGCCGGGACGCCGTGGTCACGGCTCGCCGGCAGCAAAGGCGATGCATCGGCGAGAATCAGCGCAATCGCTTGAGATCTTTTTTCGCCGGGTCGAAATCCGGGCTCAGGTTGCACCCAGATTCGAGTTGACGAGCATTCCTGGCCCACCGGAGCAAAGATTTGATTTGCTGCTGAATGCGCGCCGTGTTAGCTTTAGCGAATAAAAAGCGAAGGAGATGGCATGCCCCGTTCCCTGGCCGTGCGTCAAAGCTCCACTCTCGATACTGTGCGCGAGGTTCTCAGGGAGTTGGCGTTGCGCGACCGCACCGGCGAAGTGCTCACCGCGATCCGTCACATACCCGCCCGCGAAGCGCAGTATCGCGCCTTGCCCGAATGGGTGCGCCCTGAACTCGCTGCAGCCTACAAAGGCAAAAAAGTGGAGCAGCTCTATACGCACCAGGCTGCGGCTGCCGAGCGCGTTCGCGCGGGCCGCAACGTGGTGGTGGTCACTCCCACTGCTTCTGGCAAGACTCTTTGCTACAACCTGCCGATCCTCAACGCCCTTCTCGAAAATGCGGACACCCGCGCGCTGTATCTATTTCCGGCCAAGGCCCTCGCGCAGGATCAACTCGCCGAGCTGCATGATCTGAGCCAGCGGCTGGACGACCGGTTCGGCGTGTTCACTTACGATGGAGACACGCCCAGCGATGCGCGCCGGGCCATTCGCGAGCGCGGCCACATCGTGCTCACCAATCCAGACATGCTGCACACCGGCATCCTGCCGCACCACACCAAGTGGATGCGCGCCTTTGAAAATCTGCGTTTCATCGTCATCGATGAACTGCATACCTATCGAGGAGTTTTCGGAAGCCATCTGGCGAATGTTTTGCGGCGGTTGCGCCGGATTGCACGGTTCTACGGCTCAACGCCGCAGTTCATTTGCTGTTCGGCGACCATCGCCAATCCGGGTGAACTGGCCGCGCGGCTGATCGAAGCGGAAGTGGATGTGATCGAAGAAAATGGCGCGCCCGCGGCCGAGAAAATATTTGTCTTCTATAATCCGCCGGTGGTGAATCGCAATCTGGGGATTCGACGGAGTTATTTGAACGAAGCGACGCGCGTCTCGAAAGAATTGCTCGCGCGCAACCTGCAAACAATTGTCTTCGCCAACAGCCGCCTGCACACGGAAGTGATGCTGACGTATCTGAAGCAGGCGTTTCCCCCGCCGCCGGGGCAGGCGGATACCATCCGCGGCTATCGCGGCGGATATTTGCCCGGCGAGCGGCGGGAAATCGAACGGGGTTTGCGCGACGGCCGCATCCGCGGAGTGGTGGCAACCAACGCCCTGGAACTGGGCATTGATATTGGTTCGCTCGACGCTACGGTGATGGCCGGCTATCCGGGAACCATCGCTTCCACCTGGCAAAGGGCCGGGCGCGCCGGGCGGCGCAGTGGAACTTCCTGCGCCGTCATGGTGGCTTCGTCCGCTCCGCTCGATCAATACATCGTGCAACACCCGGATTATTTTTTCGGGCGTTCGCCGGAGCACGCCTACATCCAGCCGGATAATCTGGAAATCCTGGTGAACCATCTGAAATGCGCGGCCTTCGAGCTGCCGCTCGCGCCCGATGAAAAATTCGGGGACGTCGATTTGGCGGCACTGTGCGAGCGGCTGGTGGAAGCGGGATTCCTGCACTGGAGCGGCGGCCACTGGCACTGGACTCAGCAGGCTTATCCGGCCGATACGATCAGCTTGCGCTCGGTGACCTCCGATAATTTCGTCATCATTGACATCACCGGCGAAATCCCGGGCTCCGCAACCAGCGGCGCGCCGGAAGTGATCGGCGAAGTGGATTTCTCCAGCGCGCTGACCACCGTGCATGAGAAAGCTATTTATCTCCATCAGGGGCAGCAGTTCCACGTCGAACGGCTTAATTTCGACGAGCGCAAAGCCTACGTCAAGCGCGTGGAAGTGGATTACTACACCGACGCGATTCGCTACACGCAGGTGCGCGTGCTGGAAGCCGCGGAAGAACAGAAAATTTCGCGGCGGGAGGGCGGCTTCGCTCCGGCAATCCGCGTTCATGGAGACGTTCTGGTGCGCTCGCAGGTAGTCGGCTTCAAGAAAATCAAATTTTTCACGAATGAGAATGTGGGCGCGGGGAAGCTCGAGCTGCCGGAAAACGAAATGCACACCACCGCCTTCTGGATCACCCTCGAACGGGCGCTGGTCGAGAGCTTGCCCTTCTCGATCTCCGATCGCCAGAGCGGGATGTTCGGCCTGCTGTACGCGCTGGAATCGATCGCTTCCCTGCTGTTGATGTGCGACCGCCGGGATCTGGGCACGGCGATTGGGGAAAGGCCGCCCGCGCCGGGAGTCGAAATTGAGTGGCGGGAACCAGTTGAAATGTCCGCAAATGGAGCCGCGGAAACTCAGGAATTCTTCGAGCCGAATCTTTACCTCTACGATGCTTATCCCGGCGGGATCGGATTCAGCGAGCCGCTGTTCGAAGTGTGCGACCTGCTCCTGCGCCGCACGCGCGAGCTAATCGTTTCCTGCCCGTGCGATCAGGGCTGCCCTTCGTGCGTTGGCCCCGCCAGCGACAAAAGCGAGCAAACAAAAGGAGCCGCGCTGGCAATTCTTGAGTTATTAGGACACGGAAAAGGCAATTCCGCGGAAAATCAATGAGATCGATTGACGAAGAAAAATTCTCGCATCTGAAAGCACTGCGGTCTCCAGCGCGGCGCCTGACCAAAATCGAGCGCGGTGAATCCGCCGATGTGCCCGCCGGCGCCGAGCGGCTGGCACTGATGCTCGGCGCCACAAGTTGCCGCAATCGCTGCGGCGAACATTTGGTCCTCAAGCGCTGGTTTCCGGAACCCGCCGGTTGCGATCCCCATCCGCAGGCGCTTCGCTTGATTGCCCCGGATGCTCATGCTGCTGCGCTCGATCCGGAACAGTGGCTGTTCCTGGACACGGAAACCACGGGACTCAGCGGCGGAACGGGAACCTACCCGTTCCTGATTGGCGTGGCCTGGTGGGATGCCGGCGGCCTGCAAGTGGAACAGCTCTTCATGCGCGATTACCACGAGGAGCAATCCGTGTTGATCGCCTTGCAGGAGCGGCTGGCCGAGCGGCGCGTGCTGGTCACATTCAACGGCAAGTCCTTCGATTGGCCGCTGCTCGAAACCCGCTTTCGCATGTCGCGAACGATTGTTCCGCGCGCCCCGCGTGTCCATCTCGACCTCCTGCATCCGGCCAGAAATCTTTGGCGGCTGCGCCTCGGCTCGGTGCGGCTGGTGGAACTCGAACGCCACGTCCTGGGATTGGATCGCGGCCCCGATGTGATGAGCGAGCTGATTCCCTCGATGTATTTCGAATATGTTCGCGGCGGATCGCCGGACCCCCTGGTGCCCATCTTCCGACACAATCAGATGGACCTGTGCGGATTGGCCATGCTGGCCGGGAAGATTTTTTCCCTGCTCTCGACACCGGAAGATTCCACTGGCGACGCATTCGAGCTTTACGGCGCCTCACGGATGCTGGAGCGCCGCGGAGAACGGGCGCGGGCTCGCGGCCTCTGCGCGCGCGCCCTGGAGACCGGGCTGCCGGCTGCCGTGGATCGTGTGGCACGCCGCGGGCTCGCGCAACTGGCCAAGCGTGAGCGCGATTACCCGGCGGCCAGCGCCCTTTGGGAAGGCCTCTGCGGCGATTCACTCGAAGGACTCGACGCATACGAACAGCTCGCCATCTACTACGAGCACCGCGCGCGCGCGCCGGAGCGTGCCGCGGCGCTTGCCAACGAGGCTTTGGCCGCCCTTCGCAGGGCGCTAAATGCGGGCCAGAAGGATTCCACCCGATACCGGAAGCTGCAAACGCGCCTGGAGCATCGTCTCGCGCGTCTGGCGCGTAAAGTATCAATCCCATCCGGCGGAGATTTGCTTTCCGGCAGAAATTGAACGCCGGAGTTGAATCGGAGCTTCCCCCGGCGCATCCAAAGTAGAAGGAAGATCGTGTGTGAATTATGACTTCCGGCCGTTTCGAATTCGTTAGCAAGATTCGGATAGAACGCCAATACCAATGGCCCTATCTTGAGCCTGGGAGAAAACCATGGCATCCGTGAGCGATTCCTATTTGCGTGAACAACTTGAAGTGCGCCAGGCCCGTCTGAGGTCCTCGGTGAATGGAGCGGCGCAGACGGCGGCAATCGCCCAACTTCTCCGGGAAGTGGATTCAGCCCTCGATCGCATGGCCCAGGGGACCTATGGCATCTGCGAGACGTGCAACGACAGCATCGAGAAGGATCGCCTGCTTGCCGATCCGCTGATGCAATATTGCATCGACCACTTGACGGCGGACCAGCGCCACGCTCTCCAGGATGATCTCGACCTGGCTTCCAAAATTCAACGCGCCCTGCTTCCGCCGAAGAACTTCCGGGCGGCGGGATACGAAGCACACTATTTCTATCAGCCTCTCGGCGCCGTCAGCGGCGACTATTGCGATCTGATTCCCTATGAAAACGGTGGCGCGGACCTTTTCTTCGCGATCGGTGACGTGTCCGGCAAAGGCGTGGCCGCGTCCATGCTGATGACTCATTTGCATGCCATGTTCCGAAGCCTGACCACGGTCGGTTTGCCGCTCGATCAACTTCTGGGCCGGGCCAATCGTGTTTTTTGCGAGAGCACGCTCGCCGGTCAATTCGCCACTCTGGTCTGCGGCCGCGCCCGGCACACGGGAGAAGTGGAGCTTTCGGGCGCGGGCCATCCGCCCGTGTTGCTGGTGCGGAAGAACCAGGTCGCCAGCATCGAA
>JBGPTK010000067.1:0-16330 GCA_041490605.1 Terriglobia bacterium
CTGGGACTGATCGAGAAAAGCTCCGGCATCGAAACCCTCGCGCGCACGGTGAAGGATAACGGAGGAGTCTATTTCGTTCCCGCATTTTCCGGATTGTACGCGCCGTATTGGAAGGCAACTGCGCGCGGCGTGATCGCGGGCCTGACGCGCTACGCAAACAAAGGCCACCTGGCACGGGCGGTTCTCGAAGCCACCGCTTTTCAGACGCGTGAAGTGATCGAAGCGATGGAGAAGGATTCGAAAATCACGATCGATGTGCTGCGCGCCGGCGGCGGCATGGTGGAAAATGACCTGCTGATGCAGTTCCAGGCGGATATTTTGAACCGGCCCGTGGTTCGCCCGGCGGTGAAGGAAACTACCGCGCTGGGCGCCGCGTACGCCGCCGGCCTGGCCGTGGGTTTTTTCAAGGATAAAGAAGAACTTCGAGCCAACTGGGTTCCCGGGCAAACCTGGAAACCGGCAATGGAACAGAAGCCTCGCGAAGAATTTTACCGGCTTTGGAAGAAAGCCGTGACGCGCTCCTTCGACTGGGTGGATGAATCGCCGGGCGCCGCGCAAGACTAAGAAAACGACGCGGACGACGCCCCGCGCCCGGCCCGACAGACGAATCCGTTTATCACAACCGCGAGTGAGGAGTGCTGCGAAGGCGGGGCGCAACATTGGGCAATCCCGGCAATGCTGGCCAGGATCACAAAGCAGCCGGGGCGCTCCGGATGATATCGTCTCAACAATGTCGGAGCTGGCGATCTGGGCGTATAATGCCTCCCGTTTTCGAAGTCAAAAAGGAAATTCCGGATCACCACGCTTGAAGGAGAGAGCCCATGACAACCAGGTCCACACTACTTCTAGGCCTCGTCACGCCGCTGTTGCTCGTCAGCTGCTCGCCTGGCAGCTCTCCAGGCTCAGAATCTTCAGCCACAAAATCGAAAGCTCAAACCACCGTGCTTACAACACAAAGAGCTCAGGCAGCGGTGGACGTCGCATTCGCCCATTTCAAGCAAGCGATCCAACAAAAGTTTAACGTCCAGTTCCTCAGTACCAATCCCCGCGCGGTCGTCCAAGGCGTACGCGAGGACCCATCCCAGAATTTAGCAGAGGCAGACATTGTATTCGTCAATGCGCAGTACAAAATGCCAGGGCCTGGAGTAGTCTCCTATGACGGCCAGCTACCCCCCGGCCAGGCAGAATTCAAGAAATACACGGACGGAAGGTGGGTTCTGACGAAATTTGGCACGGGCTTCATATCCTCATTCGGTGACATGACCACAAACATTGAAGTGAGGTAAGGTGCCCTTGCAGCATTACTTCCCAGACTGACCGTTCTCAAAAAAGCGGGCGCACGGTTCGGACCGTACACCCGGCACACTCACGGCTCGTTCAGAAGATTCCCGGGTTTGTCGCCTGAGAGCACATCCGGCATTAGATCAATCAGCGGCTCATCCGGAGCGCGCGTTCTCTGAGCTGCGAAGGGTCCGGCGTAAATTCCTTCCATATTCTTGGCTGTCCTCGGGGGGGTTAACACCACCGAGTCTTCAGCGCGTCCATGTGGGGGCTTCCCGACCAAAAGCATCGGGTGAACTCCAAGCGCCCCGATCCAAGGCATCGGGATGAACTCCACCTTCGACCCCCTAAAAAACAGGCAATGAATTTCTGGCCCATGGCGCTACTGGGACAGCGGTTTTTTTGCCCGGATGAAGGCGCTCATGAATTTGCCGTCCACTTGCGCGGCAATCGAATCGGCGTCGATCCCTTGAGTGGAAAGGAACTGGCGGGCATCCTCCACGCGGTAAACGCGAGTGGGCTCGATGGAAATTTGCTCGAAGCGCGCCGCCGCGAGCAGCGAGCGATACTCCGATTCCTCCAGCGCGCCGGCCACGCAGCCCACCCACAGCTCGATGTTCCGCCGGATTTCCGCGGGGACTTCGCCTCTCACCACCACGTCGGACACGGCAAACCGGCCGCCGGGCCTCAGAACCCGGAAGGCCTCCCGGAGAACTTTTCCCTTGTCCGCGGAAAGATTGATCACGCAGTTTGAAATCACCACATCCACGGAATTATCGGGAAGTGGAATATTTTCGATTTCACCTTTCAGGAATTCCACATTCTGCTGGCCCGATTTCTTCTGATTTTCGCGGGCGAGCGCCAGCATTTCATCGGTCATATCCAGGCCATAGGCTTTTCCGCCGGGGCTGACCCGCCGGGCGGAAAGGAGAACATCGATGCCGCCGCCGGAGCCCAGATCGAGCACGATTTCGCCCGGATGCAATTCGGCGAGAGCGGTGGGATTTCCGCAGCCGAGCGAGGCGAGAACGGCTTGCTCGGGCAACTGCGCCGTTTGATTCTCATTGTACAAGTTGGAAGTAATGGGATCGCCGCCGCAGCAGGAGGAAGCCGGTGAGGCCAACGAGGCGCCCGAGGAGGAAGTCCCGCAGCAGGAAGCGCTGCTGCCGGAGGCGGCGCGCGTGGCCGCCTGTCCATATTTTTCCTTCACGGTTTGCTTGATGTCTTGTTCGTTCATGATCGCTCCTTGGAATCCGGCGGCTCATAAAATGGGATTGCATCCACCGGACAAACATACTATATTCGCTTAGGCGAATATAGTCAAATGAAGAAATCGAGCGTCAACCTGATGTTCCGCGCGTTTTCAGACCGCACGCGGCTGCGAATTCTGCACCTGCTGCTGCAGGGCGAATTGTGCGTCTGCGACCTGGTGAGCGTGACGCGAGTTCCGCAGCCCAAGGCCTCGCGGCACCTGGCCTATCTGCGGCGCGCCGGTCTGATCCTGGGGCGGCGGGATGGATTGTGGAACTACTACCGGCTGGCCCCGGCGAAAACCGCCTTCCATCGCAGCCTGATCCAGTGCCTGAAGGAGTGCTTCCGGGACGTGCGGGAAATTTCCGGAGATGATCGAAGAGCGGCCAGGGCGGGCGTGTGCTGCGTCCCCCCAAAAGGAAAACCACGATGACCAAGCCGAAGGTGTTGTTTCTTTGCACGGGCAATTCCGCGCGAAGCCAAATGGCGGAGGGATTCCTGCGGCAAATAGCCGGAGACCGTTTTGAGGTTCTGAGCGCGGGAATCGCTCCCAAGGGCCTGAACCCGCTGGCGGTCCAAGCCATGCAGGAAGCCGGCATCGATATTTCCGGGCATCGGTCGAAGGATGTTCAGGAACTGCTGGGCACGCCGGTGCAGTGGGTGGTCACGGTCTGTTCGAGCGCCAAGGAAAAGTGCCCCATCTTTCCCAGCGCATACAAATTTCTGCACTGGGATTTGGAGGACCCGGCCGCGGCGGAAGGCACGCGCGAAGAAAAGCTGGCGGTCTTCCGGAGAATCCGGGATGAGATTTTAGCGCGCATCGAACAAGAGTTTGGCGGCCTGCGCGCGCAAAATGCAACCTAGCCGGGCCAGGCGCTTCGTCCCGGAAGCGATCGGAACCGGATTCCTGGTGGCCGCGGTAATCGGCTCGGGAATCATGGGCTGGAAAGTGTAGGGAAATGAAAAGGGCGCCCCGGATTTGTCTCCGGGGCGCCCTTTCCCGACTGCACTGCGGTTTAGGTTTTGGTTAGAAGATGAACTTCGCGGCAAGCTGCATGATGCGAGCAGGCTTGGTGGCGAAGGTCTCACCAAACGTCCCCAAGTTGAGCACGTTGTTGTCGATCGATCCACCCGCAACGCTGTCGAACTGCGTGTGATTCCACATGTTGAAGAGTTCCACGCGCAGTTCAAGCGTCTTTCCTTCCGTGATCCTCGTGTCCTTGGAGAACTGGAAATCCCAGTTGTTGATCCCGAGAGCGTGAACCGCGCTGCGGCTCAAGTTCCCGAGCTGCCCCAGGGCTTCCGGAGCAAACGAATTGGGATCGAACACCAGGTGGTTCGGACTGTTGCGAGGGTTGAGCAGCTTAATCGGCGCAATCTGATTGGGCCGGTCCGCGCAATTGTAGAACTGCCAGTTCCCGCTGCAAGTCAACGAGTTGCTGTCGCCCTCCACGGGGTAAATCGGGAAGCCGCCTTGGAAGGTGGTGATCCCGCCGAACCTCCAGCCACTGGCAACCCGGCTGGGCAGCCACGGAGCAATGCGCTGCAAGCTCGGGATGTCGTACGTGTAGCTGGCCACCAAACGGTGCCGCGCATCGAACGCCGAATCCCCATAGTTCAAATGCGTGTTGAAGGGACTCAGTCCCGGGCCGGAGAGACCGCCGAAGCCCGAACCTTCGAAGCTGGAACCGATATCGAGCGAGTGGCTATAGGTATAAGCCGCGAGGAACGTGAGGCCGTGAGACATCTGCTTGTTCGCGGTCACCTGCAGCGAGTTGTAGTTGGAGTTCCCGAAGGAGGACTGTTGGCCGACCGAGGCAAACGTGGTCCCCGGATACGGGAAGTTGGACTGCTGGCTGGCCAGAGTCACTGCGTTGTTCGAATCGGCAGCGCAGGCTGGATCGGCCAGGCAGTTGGCCGGATTGATGACGTGATTCACTTCCGTCTCGGCGATCAGGTGATGTGCCACTGATCCGACATAAGCGACCGAGAGAATGGTGCGTCCCGGAAGTTCACGCTCGATGGTCAGGTTGAAGTTTTCCGCATAGGGCGAACGGAAATTCGGGTCGATGACGTTGAGTCCCATCGGCTCGAAGTTCGCGAAGTCCGGATTGCTGCCCGGAGCTGGCGGAACGAACGGATACTTGTTGACGATCGAGGTTGGCGCCGCCACTCCATTGGGTAGAAACGTGTTGCTGGAGACGCAACCGGGAATCGGCCCAAGTGCCGAGTTGATGCACGCGACGTCGGTGAACGGCGCGCTGAAGCTCGGGTGTCCGCCTACGTCGGCGATGCCGGCATCGGCAAGAGAGAACGGAGGAGCACTGAGGTTCTGGAGCGAGAGTTCCTCCTCGGAGCGGTTGAAATAGATACCGAAGCCGCCGCGAATGGAAGTCTTGCCGGGACCGCCGGTCCACTTGCCCCAATCCGGGCTATAAGCGAAGCCGATGCGGGGCCCGAACTGATTGTAGTGAGACTCGTAGCCCGCCGAATTGCACCCGGGATCGCCGGGGAAATTCAGGCCCTTCGGGGCGCTGGAGAATACGGTGGATTGCTGCGACGGCAGGAAGCAGTTGATCGCCACGCCGCCATTCGCGAGATCGCTCAGGGGAGTGTCGATCTGCAAGCCCATTCCGTAAGTCAGGGTCAGATTGGGACGAAGCTTGAATTGATCCTGAATGTAGGAATACATCTGATACGCACGGGCATCAATGAAGCCGCCGCTGGTTTGAGCGTAAGTGCTCGGGAATCCCAGCAGGAAATCCGCCCCGGCGTTGCCCGAACTGAATGGGTTGGCCGTGGAGAAAATGAAGCGCCCGTTGTGGCTGCCGAAGAAAGGGTTGCCGACCTCAAATCGACGGCCTTCAAATCCCATCTTCAGGGTGTGCTTGCCGACAATCTTGGAGAAGTTGTCGGTGACTTGATAGGTCTGGTCCTTGCGCGGCTGCGGGCCATTGCTGGAGAAGCCGATATTAAAGAACCCGTTCACCGTGATTCGCGGCACGCTGGCCACCGCCGGACTCTGCGGATTGATCTGGAACCCGAGCGAGGAAGGCTGCACGATGTTCTGCGGCTGCACCGCGACGAAGTTTAATCGGGTGTAGCCGAACCGCAGCTCGTTCAGCGTGCTTCCGTTGAACGTGTGCGTCCACGCCGCTGTGTACTGCTTGATGTGGCTCTGCGACACCTGCGCGAAGCCCGGCAGTGTCGATCCCGTGAACGGCAGGGAATCCGTTACCGGGTTCGTCTGTAAGAAACTATAGAACCACAGGCTATCGTGCTGGCTGAAGGTGTGGTCCAGCCGGTAGATGTACTGATCCGCTGAAACGGTTCGAGCCGGGTTGAACGAGAAGTTGTTTCCGTTCGTCGGAAGCGGGATGAACTGGTTCACCAGGTTCGACGAGAGAGTATTGAAGTCCTGCGTGGGAATCACGCCGGAGTTGAACAGAGTTTTGTAAGTGGTTCCCGCCGGACATCGCACCCCCCCGGAAACCGGACACGGAGACGCGCTGTCACCGAAGAGCGGGATGGGCGCAGGCTTGTTAGAAGCCACCTGCGGCGCGCCCGCGGCGTTCACGAACGTCCCGGCGCGTTGCGCGGCGTTGAACACCGTAGTTGTCCCGGTACCGTTGTTGCTGGGCTGCCGGGCACGGGTACCCTGATAGGAGAAGAAACCGAACGTGTGGTCCTTCCAAACCGGTCCGCCGAGTGTGCCGCCAAATTGGTTCTGATGGAACACCGTCGGCGTGGGCTGGAAGAAGGTGCGCGCGTTCATGCTGGTGTCGCGGTAGAAGTTGAATCCATCCCCATGAAAGTGGTTGGTGCCCGACTTGATCACCGCGTTCAGGATGGCGCCGGAGTTGCGGCCGTATTCGGGGTTGATCGTATTGGTGATCAACTGGAATTCCCCGATCGCATCCGGGCTGGGAATTACCAGCGCCGCATTGATCGGCAGATCGTTCGAATCCGTTCCATTGATCAGGAAGCTATTCTGCTGGGTCTGGCCGCCGTTGGTGGAGAAGTTCGTGCCGCCCGATCCGGTGCCGAAGCGATCGGACGCGCCCACCACTCCGGGCTGAAGCTGCTGCAACTGAATCCAATTGCGGCCGTTGAGCGGCATGTCGGTGATGAACTTGGATTCCAGAGTGCCGCCCAACTGCATGCTGGTGGTTTCGACCTGAGTTGAGGCCGCTTCCACATTGACCTGCTGCGAAATCGAGCCCAGTTCGAGTTGGATGTTCGCCAAGTAAGTCTGGTTCACCGCCACTTTGACTCCCGAAGTGGTGAAGGTCTTGAAATTCACCTTGACCGCCACCACCTTGTAATTGCCGAGCGGAAGATTTAACAGTTCGTAGGAACCGTCCGAGGCGGAATTCACGGTTTTGGAGATGCCGGTGTCCGTATTGGTGGCGGTGACCGTCACGTCCGGGACACTCGCGCCGGTGGCATCGGTGATCACACCCCGGATGCCGCCGTAAAGCTGGTCCGCTCGCGCGGCTCCGGCTGATAGCAGCGCGAAGGCGACAAGCAAGGCCCCCAATTTCAAGAATAGGTTTCGCTTATACATTCGATTCTCCTCTGTTGGTTGAGCTGCCTGAAACGATTTCGGTTCATTGGTCCGTATGCACACACCCGTACCGTGCTGATCGAACGGTGGTGCTGAGGTGACGTTCTGCCCCCTCTTAGAGATAGGAAAAGCACGTGGTCTGCCAAAGGCAAAATGAGGCGAAAGGCTGCTAATTCACTATGTTTTCAGCATTTGGGCGGAACGGAAGTGCACAACTTCACAAAAATATTCGGGAAACAATATCGGCCGGCTATGGAGACTGAGAAAGGATAAATACGAAGAATGGGATATCTGCGAATTGGGGCGGATTAAATTTGGTAGATATTACAAAGCATCGGTTGGGGAGAGGCGCTTCGCCTCGCGTCCGTCGCCCGGCGGCGAGTGCGATGGCCGCCTGTGCTGCGCTTCAGCCGCAAAAACTTCGCCTGAGACAGGCAAACGAGCGGGCAAGAAGCGCGACGGATCGAATTGCAATTCAGATTTTGATTCGCCGGTGGATGTGATTGCATAAGAACGCCTGGAATCTTAGGGGATTCGGCCTTGGCGAGCAGGCGATCCGCAATTGGGCTATCATTCCGGTTCGCCAGCGCGAGGCACGCGCGGATCGTGTAGAACGGCCCTAAACACCCTATGAGCACAGCCATTCCATTTCAGGCCTTCGCCGGGCGCAGATACCTGAATCTGGAAACTTTCCGGAAGAGCGGGGAAGGTGTGCGCACGCCCGTTTGGTTCGCTGCCGGTCCGCCGGCGGATGGAAGTGCGCGGATGCTGTACGTCTATTCGATCGGGATTTCGGGAAAGGTGAAGCGCATCCGGAATAATCCGCGGGTGCGAGTGGCGCCGTGCGGCCTGCGCGGCGCATTGCTGGGAGAGTGGGTGGATGCGCGCGCGGAGATTTTGCAGGGGGAAGAGGCAGCGCGCGGGATGCGATTGCTGAACCGGAAATATCTGCCCTGGAAACAAATGCTCGATTTTTTCGCGATGTTCCGGCCGCGGGAGCGGATCGTCTTCGCGATCCGGCTGGAATGAAGCGCGCGCTCTGCAAGTTGTTCGTGCGCGGCCCAGGCCCTGCCCTGCTTGGCCACTGTAAGAATCTGCCGGCGCGTCTGAATCCTAAGTGAAAATGAATCTCGTTTTCATTCCCTTTGCCGCGGCCCCGTTTCTTGGCTTGCTGACGGAAAGAATTTTGCAGCGGGAAGGGAGTGCTGGCTATACTAAGCGCGGCGTGTCCCGGGATGGGTGGATTTGAGATTCTCTCGAAAGCTTTTGTTGCTTCTCGGATTAGCTGTGGCTCCTGCCTGGGGACAACAGGGCAGTCCGCTGACGCTGGATTCGGCGCTGCAAATGGCGCAGCGGCAGAATTTGGATCTGGTGGCGGCGCGAGCGCGGCGGGCCATCGCACTGGCGGGAATTCAGATCGCGCGCCAGCGGCCGAACCCCACGTTTAGTTTTGGCGCCGCGCGCGATACTCCGCATGAATCCGTGATCCTCGACCAGCCGCTCGAACTGGGCCCAAAACGCGGGCGGCGAATCGAATTGGCTCGCGAGGAAGGCAACTTGGCCGATGTCGAGATTGCGGCGCTCGAACGCCAGGTGCGCCGCGGTGTGCGCGAAGCATTTTTCGCGCTGGCCCTGGCGCGAGGCATTTCGCAGCAGAAGGCGGATGCGCTGAAATTGGCGCAGCGGCTGCGCGGGATTGCCAAAGACCGTTTCGACGCCGGCGATGTGCCGGAGCTGGAAGTAGTGCAATCCGATCTGGAAGTTTCGCGGGCCGGCGCCGAATTTCAGGTGGCGCAGCAGGAGCAGAAAATCGCATTGAATGAACTCGATACCCTGCTGAATGAACCGGCCGCGACGGATTGGGAACTCGCCGGCGCGCTCGATCAATTGCCTCCGCGCCTGACGCTCGACGAATTGGCGGCCCGGGCGATCAACACGAATTACGAGCTTCAGCACCTGGCTCAGGAAACCAGGGTGCAGCAGAGCCGCGAATCGCTGCTGCGAGCCGAGCGCATCCCCAATCTCGGACTGCAGTTCGGAACGGATTTTAATTCGCCGAACGATTTCCGCGTGGGGCCGCGCGGGCAAATTTCGATGGAGTTGCCGGTCTTCACTCGCAACCAGGGCGAGATCGCGCAATCGTCGGCCACTTTGCGCGCGCTCGATAGCGCCACGGCCGCGACGCGGCGATCGGTGGCCGGGCAAGTGGGATCGGCGTATTTTGATCTGGACGCGCGATTGACGGAAGCCGAGCTCTACCGCAAGACGCTCGTGCCGGCGACTGAACGCCTGGAAAGCATGGCGGAAGAAAGTTATCGCGCGGGCAAGGCCAATATCCTGATTGTACTCAGCGCCCAGCGGGATGTGCGGCAAGTTCACGGCGAATATTTGAATAGTTTGTTCAATGCGCAGTCGGCGTTTGCGCGATTGGAAGAAACGGTGGGAGTGCCGCTTGATTAGAGAATATCTGGAATTGACCGCAGTTTCGAGTGGGGACGCAAAACGGACGCAGCAAGCAGCGCCCCTACAAGTGCGAATCGGAATGCTTGTCCTCGTGGCTGCAGTGGGCATTGGAGTAAGTCTGGCTGGCTGTTCGCACAGCGGGGCGGCGGGCGACGAAGCGGGCGCGAAGAGCGACGCGGCGGTGGCGGAAGTGACCCTGACGAAAGTCGCGCGCGCGGAAATTCAGCAGATTGTCACGGTGACCGGCTCCGTGGCCGCGCTGCCGAACCAGGATGTGCGCGTGAGTTCCCTGGTCCCCGGGCGCATCGCCGGGATGCGCGTGGCCGAAGGCGACACGGTAAAAATCGGCGAGGTGCTGGCCAAGATTGACGAGCGGCCGTATCGCGATCAGCTTCGCCAGGCCGAAGCCGCCGCCGAGCAGGCCAAAGCAAACCTGGAAAATGCCAAGCTGAGCCGCGCGCGAAATGAAACGCTGGTGGAGCGCGGCATCGCCGCCCGAAAAGATCTGGAAGACGCGCGCACCCAGGAAAGCGTGGCGGCGGCAGCGCTGCGGCAATCCGAAGCCGCGCTGGAACTCGCGCACCTGCAGATTTCGCGCACCGATATTCTCTCGCCGCTGAACGGCATGGTAGCGAAACGATTCGTAAACGTGGGAGAGCAGGTGGACGGCACCGCCGCGCAGCCGGTGGTGGAGGTCGCAAATCTGGCCGAAGTCGAGTTGATCGGAAATCTTCCGGCAAGCTACATGGGCAAAGTGCATGCGGGAGAAACTCTCTTGATTACCAGCGAAACATTGCCGGGACAAACGCTGAGCGGGCGTGTGGTGGCGATTTCACCGGCTGTCGATCCAGCCACCAACGTGGGCGTGGTGCGCATCCGCATCGCGAATCCGGCGCACCTGCTGCGGCTGGGAATGTTCCTGAGCGCGCGGGTGGCGGTTGCCACGCATAAAAACGTGCTGGTGGCGCCGCCGCAGGCGATCTATCGCGATGAGAAGGGCCAGGCGCAAGTCTATCGCGTGGAGCAGGACACTGCGACGGCGGTGCCGGTGGAACTGGGCATCGAAACGCAAACGAGCGTCGAATTGCTTTCCGGCGTCAAGGAAGGCGACACCATTATTCTGACCGGCGGCTACGGCCTCAGCGAGAAGGCGAAGATCAAAGCGAAATCATGAACGTCGTCGCCCTTTGCCGCCGGAATCGCTACGCCGTCTATCTGCTGACGGTGTTCCTCACGCTGGCCGGCTTCCTGGCCATCTTCGAGCTTCCCAGCAATATCTATCCCGAGCTGAATTTTCCGCGCGTCGTGATCCTGGCAAAATCCGGCGACCTCTCCCCCGAAACGATGCTGCTGAACGTGACGCGGCCGCTCGAGGAAGCTTCGGGCGCCGTGCTGGGCGTGCGGCGCGTGCAGTCGAAGACGATTCGCGGCAACGCCGAAATTTCCATCCTCTTCAATCCCAACATGGACATGCAATACGCCCTGCAACTGGTGCAGGCGCAGGTGGGCGCGGCGCGCGGCGCCATGCCGCCGGATACGGAAGTGGAAGTCGAGCGGTTGACGCCGGCCATTTTCCCCGTTCTCAGCCTTATTTTGAACGGCAACGTGCCCGACGCCGATTTGCGCGACGACGCCTATTACATTCTGCGGCCGCTGATCAGCCGGGTGCCGGGCGTGGGAATCATCAACGTGCAGGCCACGGACGTGCGCGAAGTGTCCGTGATCGTGGATCCGCAGAAGATGCTGGCGCACCGGCTGTCGCTGGTGGAAATCGCGGACGAGTTGAAAGCCACGAACAACGTGACGTCGGTGGGGCGCCTCTCCAAGGATTATTTGCAGTATCTGGTCCTGACCACCAGCCAATTCGCGAACCTCGACGATATCCGCAATGCCGCCGTGGCCATCGAGAACGGCGTGCCCATCCGCGTGCGCGATTTGGCCGAGGTTCGCTACGGCATCGAAGACCGCCGCACCTTGATCACCGGCAACGGCCAGCCGGCGGCGCTGATCAATATTTCGCGGCAGATCGGCGGCAACATTTTGCAACTGGTGGCGCAGATCCGGGCGCTCACCCAGAATCTTGGTTCGGCGATTCCGAAGACGCTGCGGATTTCGGTGGTCTACGACCTGGCGGAGTTCGTCCAGGAATCCATCGGCAGCGTGCGCGACGCCATCCTGATCGGCGGCGTGCTGGCGGTGCTGATCCTTTATGCCTTTCTGCGCGACGGCCGCACCACGCTGGTGGCGGCCACGTCCCTGCCGCTTTCGGTGATCGGAACCTTTTTCTTCGTGCAGCTTTTCGGCGGCACGCTGAATCTGATGTCGCTCGGCGGCATTGCGATTGCCATCGGCCTGATCATCGACGACGCGGTGGTGATCATCGAAAACATCTACCGCCACATCGGCCTGGGGGAATCCCCCGTCGAAGCCGCCGAGACCGGCACGCGCGAGCTGATGGCGCCGGTGGTGGGATCGACGGCGACGACCCTGGTGGTGTTTCTGCCCCTGGGATTGCTCAAGGGCGTGGTGGGCGAATTTTTCTCCGCGCTGTGCCTGACCCTGGGAATTTCCGTGCTGCTCTCGCTGGTTTTTGCGCTGACGATTATCCCGCTGCTCTCGCTGCGCTTTCTTTCCGGGCAGGCGCACAAGAGCAGCTCGGAAGGATTCATCGCCCCGGTGAATCGCGCCTACGAGCGGATGGTGCGTTGGTCGCTGGCGCACCGGCTGATCATCGCCGGCGCTACTTTACTTGTGATTGCGGCCGGCGCGGGTCTCTACTTCGGCCTCGAGACCGGCTTCTTGCCGGAAATGGACGAAGGCGGCTACGTAATTGACTATTGGACGCCGCCGGGCACTTCACTCGATCAAACCGACCGGATGCTGCACGCCGTGGAAGCGCACATCGCATCGATGCCGGAGACGGCGGCATTTTCGCGGCGCACCGGGGCCGAGATGGGCCTCTTCGCCACCGAGCAGAATCGCGGCGACATCCTGGTGAAGATGAAGCCGCGCTCCGAGCGGAAGCGCTCGACCAACGAAGTGATCGACGAAATGCGCGCCTGGATCGATAAAAACGCTCCCGGATTCAGCGCCGTGGAATTCGTGCAAATCCTGCAGGACATGCTGGGAGACATGGAAGGCTCGGCCGAGCCGGTGGAAATAAAATTGTTCGGGAACAGCATGCAACAACTCGAGCAAGTGAGCGCGGAACTGCAACCCAAACTCGAAGCGATCAAGGGCCTGGTGGATTTCAAGGGCATCCAGAAGGGAAATCCGGAGGTGGTGTTCCACGTGGATTCCGTGGCGGCGGGCCGCGCCGGCCTCACTTCAGACCAGGTGACCCAGCAGGTCAGCGCCGGGCTTCTGGGCCTGACGGAAACCCAATTGCGCGCAGCCGACCGCACCATCGGCATCCGCGTGCGCTTCCCGGATTCGTTTCGCCAGAATTACGACGACATCCGGCAATTCCCGATCGTGACGCCGCCGCCCGCGCGGCAGATTGTGCCGCTCGCGTCGCTGGCGAGCGCGGAGCAAGTGCGCGGCGAGAATCAACTGCTGCGCGAAAATCAGCGGCTGATGGTGACGCTGACCGGGCGCCTCGAGAATCGCGATCTGGGCAGCGTGATTGGAGATGTGCAGCAGGTGATGCGCGGCGCGTCGTTGCCGCAGGGCGTCACCTATGAAATTGGCGGGCAATATGAAAGCCAGCAAAGTTCGTTCCACGATTTGCTCAAGGTGCTGGGCCTGGCCCTGGGAGCGGTGTTTATCGTGCTGGTGATTCAGTTCCGCTCGTTCACGCCGGCCCTGATTATTCTTTCGGCCGCGCCGCTGGCGCTGGTGGGAGTGTTCGCCATGCTGTTCGTCACCGGGACGGCGTTGAACGTTTCTTCCTTCATGGGAATTATTCTGATGGTGGGGCTGGTGGTGAAGAACGGCATCATCCTGTTCGAATACGTGCACAAGCTGTGGGAAGAAGAACATCTGCCGCTGGACGAGGCGCTGGTGGCCGCTGGAAAAATCCGCATCCGGCCGATTTTGATGACCACGCTGGCCACTTTGTTCGGCCTGTTCCCGCTGGCGCTGGGCCTGGGCGCGGGCGCCGAGTTGCAAAAGCCGCTGGCGCTGGCGGTGATCGGCGGATTGCTGCTTTCGACCTTCATCACCCTCCTGGTGATGCCGGTGTTTTTTTCGATCCTCGAGAATCGCTCGTAGATCAGCGTCATCCAATCAAATGTAATTGCTTGAACGCGCGCCGCTTCCACAGCAGCGCAAAGAGACCACGGGAGACAGCGAGTGAATCACGCAATTCTGGGCGCGGGGGGAATCGGTGGATTAATCGGGGCAGTTCTTGCTCAAAAGGGAGACCGCGTGACGCTGCTGCTGCGGCCCGAATCCATTGCACATCATCCCGATCATCTTTGGCTCGAAACACCCGCCGGCGAAATCAAGGCGACAGTCCTTCGCGCCGTGAAACTGGATGCGCCTGTGGACGTTCTCTGGATCGCGGTCAAAGCCCACCAACTCGATTCGGCGCTGCGATCCCTGGGGGCAGGGACGAACGGCGTGGGAACCATCGTTCCTTTACTGAACGGAATTGACCACGTCGCGCTGCTGCGTTCCCGCTTCGGCCGCGAGCACCTGGTTCCAGGAACCATCGCTGTGGAATCCGAGCGCGTGGCGCCGGGCCACATTATTCAGCGTTCTCCCTTTGTCCGCATGGCCCTCGCGGCGCAGGGTGAATCGAAATTGGGTGCAATCGCCGGAAAGTTCCGTGAGACCGGCTTTACATGCGATTTTCATGCCAACGAACAAGCCATGCTCTGGGGCAAGCTGGCGTTCCTGGCGCCGTTCGCGCTCACCGGCGCCGCCGCCGGTAAATCGATCGGCGAAATTTTTGCCGATGCGGAGTGGCGGGCGCGGCTCGAGTCCGCCGTGCGCGAAGCTTGCGCCGTGGCGAACGCGGAAGGAGCGACTCTCGACAGCGCGAAAATCCTGGCCACTCTCGGCTCCTTGCCGCCCGCGATGCGAAGTTCCATGCAGAAAGACGTAAAGGCGGGGCGTGTGCCGGAACTCGACGCGATCGGCGGCCCCATCGTTCGCGGCGGATTGAAACATCACCTCGAGCATTCCACCACTCGCGACTTGATGGAAAAAATCGAAGCGCTCCTCTCTCCGCCGAAGTAGCCTGGCGACTGCATTCCAGTTTCACAACTTCCGCTGCCGGCGAATCACTTCAGCTTGGCGCCCCGATCTAATTCATCGGGCTGCAAGCCGCGCATATTCGGCTTTGGCCTGCTGCAGGATGGGGATGTCGGGGTCGGCGTCTTTCCACTCGGCGAAAAAGTCCTGGTAGGCGGTGCGAGCTTTGGCATTGTCATCTGACATCGCGTAGCCGCGGGCGAGGCCGAGACGGGCGAGCGCGAAATAGGGTGAAGGGCCTATGGCTTCGCGATGACCGAGAATTTTTTGGAATTCCGCCGCTGCCTGGGCGCCCTGCTTTAGCTCAAGATACGCCAGCCCGCGCAAGTAGGTTGGAATGCCCAGGGCAACAAATCCGAACTCGTATGCCTCCGCCGAACGAAGATACTCGACGGCTTTGGCGCCGTTGCCTCGCTGCAATTCCTGGCGCGCATGGATCATGGGAATATCGAGCTTCTGCGCAAACGTCTCCAGGGGATATTTCTTGCCAAGCTCGCCCGCCAGCGCGTCTGCCTTTTGTGATTCCCCGCACGTGGCCAATGCAAACCCCGCGTAGGCCAGCCCGTTGCGCGTCGGCTTCGCCGCGACCGTCGAGGCATCCTCGCGGGCCTTGCCGCAGACGCCGAAGTCGGCATGCACCATCGCCTGCCATCCCAATTCGGTTAGGGCCACTTCCGGGAATTTCTGGTTCTCCGCCAATTCCATGGCATGCCGCGACACATCGAACGAGCCTTTCAACTTTCCCTGAACCTGCAAGGCGCGCGAATGCGTGGAAACAAATCGGTATTCGCCCGATTTTCCCTTGGCCCAATCCAGTTCGCGCTGTGCATCAGCAGGCTTGTCCTTCAAGAGAGCCGTGTAATACGCGAGCCAGTGCAAACTCTCCGATTCCGGGCCGTGCGCCAGCCCTTGCTCGAGCGTCTGCCGGGCTTCGTCAAAACGGCGGAGCGACAGGTAGGCATAGGCCAGATTCATGAAGCCGTTGGCATAATCCGGATCGATGACGATGGTTTGGCGGGCTTGCTCCGCGGCCTTTTCAAAGTCGCCGGCTAGTTCGTATCCCACCGCGAGATTGTTGCTGGGAGTTTCGTCTCTGGGATAGGTGCGTTCATAGAGTTGTAGCGTTTCGGTTTCCTTGTCTACTTCGCCGGTAACCGTCTCATAGTAATGCTCGGTAATGTACAGCCGCTCCCGTTCGCTCACTCGATCGCGCAGATCGTAAGCCTTTTGCGTGTTCTCTTTGGCTGGGCCATCCGCTCCCGCGTTTGCGTAGATCACTCCCATGCGCGCATACACCTTGGCGAAATTGGGATCGAGCTCCACGGCGCGGCGGTAGTAGGTCAGCGAATCAAGTTCGTGGCCCTTGTTGAACTCGCTGTTGCCGAGCGCATAGGCCTTGAGCGCTTCGAGGGAGGAAGTAGTCACCTGTTCGATGGGCACATCGAACTTTTTAACGGAAGCGAGCGATTCGCCGAGCTGGCCGCGCATTTTCGAAACAGCGGAACCCAGCGCGCCGAGCACCTGTTCCTTGCTCGATGCTTCGGCCTGCTGCCGCGCAAGCGAATCGCC
>JBGPTK010000068.1:0-16260 GCA_041490605.1 Terriglobia bacterium
CCCACAAAATTATTTTGGTGCGCGAGCCGTGGAACGGCTGCGTGCCATCGGTCCCGGCCTTACGGACGCTGTCGCCATTCTCTCGCAAATTCCGCTGCTGCCCGCCGCGCCCCGGCTGGACGAAGATGTTCCGCCTGCTGCTGCCGCTCGCCGGGATCGCGCCATCGCCCTGCACTCGATTGCTTTCGATGCCTCCGCGGAGCTCGAATTTCGAGCCGCTTACATTGCCACGGGAGCGCCCAGCCTGCTGCTCGAGGCCGCGCAAGAAGCCGTGGAAGCCCGGCGCTATGGCGTTGCCTTCGTCACCATTCGCCAGATCGTATCGCAGCTGGAATCCCGGCCCTTTAGCCAGGTCTCGTCCGAAGTTTGGCGCGTTGCTTATCCGCTTCCGTTTCGCTCCGAGCTTGAGCGCTCGGCCGCCCGCGCCGGCGTCGATCCCATGCAGGTAGCGGGATTGATCCGCCAGGAGTCGGCATTCCAGCCGGAGGCTTTTTCGCATGCCGGAGCAATGGGTTTGATGCAATTGATCCCATCCACCGCGAAGAAAATGGCCAAGCAAACTAAACTCCGTTTCTCTCGCCCGCGTTTGTTCGAGCCGGAGTACAATCTCCGCCTCGGCACGGTCTATCTGGCGAACTTGAAGTCGAGCTACGGCAGTTTGGAAGCCGCGCTGGCCGCCTACAATGCGGGTGAAGATCGCGTCGCGGCCTGGGAGTCTGGACGAACCTACGACGAGCCGGCCGAATTTGTGGATTCCATTCCGTTCACGGAAACCAGGGAATATGTGCAAGTGGTGATGCGCAACGGAGCGATCTACCGCCAGGTTTACGGACCTGAGTCCTTCCGGCACGACCTTTCCGGTAAAGAAGCGAACCGGCAAAAGGCTGCCGAACCGAAGGTAACTGCGGAGACTCACAGGAGAGGGAAACGATGAATGCGGCCGGGCCGGAGCGCGTGGGATTGCCGGGGAGTCGTCTTTCCGCCAAGGCGGAGCGGTTCACCGAATCGGTAATTCGCGAGATGACTCGCCTGGCGATTCAGCACGGCGCGATCAATCTGGCGCAGGGTTTTCCGGATTTCGCCGCGCCCGAGGAAATCAAGCGCGCCGCCAAAGACGCGATCGACGCGGACATCAACCAGTACGCCATCACCTGGGGCGCGAAATCATTGCGCAACGCCATCGCCGGGAAATTCGAGCGCACCCAGGGAGTGACGATCGATCCGGAACGCGAGATCACCGTTTGCTGCGGCGCCACGGAAGCGATGATGTCGGCAATGATGGCCATCATCAATCCCGGTGATGAAGTGATCGTCTTCGAACCCTTTTACGAGAACTACGGCCCCGACGCGATTCTTTCCGGCGCCACTCCGCGTTTCGTGAAGCTGCATCCGCCGCGCGGCGAGGCAGACTGGTCGTTCGACCCTCAGGAACTCACGGCCGCATTTACCCCGGCCACCAAAGCCATCATCTTGAACACGCCGAATAATCCCACGGGAAAAGTATTTCGCCGCGAAGAGCTGGAACAGATTCGCGATCTTTGCGTGCGCGCCAACGTGTTTGCCATCACCGATGAAATCTACGAACACATGCTCTATGACGGCGCGGAGCATATCTCCATCGCCTCGCTCGACGGAATGCGCGATCGCACCGTCACCATCAATGCCATGTCCAAGACGTACAGCGTCACCGGCTGGCGCGTGGGCTGGGCCATCGCCTCGCCGGACGTAACTTCCGCCATTCGCAAGGTCCATGATTTTTTGACCGTCGGCGCCGCCGCGCCGCTGCAGGAAGCCGGCGCTCTGGCTCTCCGCCTTCCCGAAAGCTATTACCAGAAGCTCGCCGGCGGCTATCTCCTGCGCCGCGACAAGATGCTCGGCATCCTCGAAACAGCCGGCTTCCGCTGCTTCAAACCGCAAGGCGCGTATTACATCATGACCGACATTTCCGCTTTCGGTTTTCCTAACGATTTGGAGTTCGCGCGGTATCTGGTGAGTGAGATTGGCGTTGCGGCGGTGCCTGGTTCGAGTTTCTATCACCATCCCGCCGACGGCAGCCGCCATCTGCGATTTACGTTTTGCAAGAAGGACTCCACCCTCGAAGCCGCCGCCGTCCGGCTCTCCAAGCTTCGTCCTAGCCGCGCCTGATCCAATGCCAAATGGCGGACTGGCGGCGAAACGGGCGTGAAAGCTGTGCTAGAATCCGCCAGTCACTCTGGAGAGAAAACGGCATGGCCATGCAATTCGATTTGATTCCGTTTGGCACCCGGGTTACCGCTAAGGGCGACGGCCCCGCTCAAGATATCGGTGGCAGCGCCACTCGTACCTTTCTCTGCACCCTGGAAATCATCGATCAATTGGAACAGGAATCGATCGATCTCTCTATCTGGGGTTCGGCCAATGGAAATGAATGGGGCTCCAAGCCCTTGCTCAAAATTCCACAGAGTTTCTACCGGGGCCACGTCCGCCAGGTACTCGATCTCGCTCTTCGCCCGGAAGTGAAATTTGTCCGCGCCCGCTGGGAACTCACTCGTTGGGGCCGCGTCGCGCCCACGCCCATGTTCGTAATCGGGCTGCGGCTAGAAGAAGTTTCCGCCTTCGCACAGGCCGGCGCAGCCACAAAGATATCCACCGCCGGCTAAAGCCCCCATTCGGAACCCTCGCTCCAGCAGCCTGCCTCAGTTTCACCAGGGAGTACGGGGTGAGCAGCCGGTATCCACCCCATGAGTGGTGCTCTATATTTTTCTAGATTAAGGAAACCGGTAAGCGGCTACCAATTCAGTGTGAAATCTTCAGAGTTATTTAGGGCTTCGGCGGCTCCGCTGCCGGGGATTTCGCCTGTGCCGCCGAGCGCTGCACTTTTTCGCGCAACTGTTTTGCTTGTTGGCCCCCGGGACTGTCCGGATCGAGTTTGATGTAAATATCCAAGTCCTGGAGCGCGGCCACGGTGTTGTTCATCCGCAGATGGATGTTTGTGAGCAACCGGTAAATGCCGGGTGCATCGGGTTTGAGGTCGCGGGCTTGCAGAGCAGATGTTTCTGCCTCCTCAAGGCGTCCCTCGCCAAAGAGGACCCGGGCCAATTCGAACTGGCCCAGCCAGGAAGTGGGCTCGGATTCAAGCCCGTGGCGAAGAAATTTCTCGGCGTTCGCGAACTGGTTTCGGTCGGCTAAAAGCGCGCCCAGGCCCAGGTCGGCGCGCCCGTATTTCTCCTCGCTCAATTCAAGTGACTTGTGAAACGCTGCTTCCGCTTCCTGCGTTTGCCCGAGCTGCCAGTGGGCGGCGCCCATCTCGTAGTAGGCTTCATAGCAGCCGGGGGCGCCATCAATGGCAGTCTGGAAATCTGCCAGGCTGCCTCGCGGATCTTTCTTGCCGTAGAGTTTTTTCCGCCCCTCTTCCAGCACATCGCGCACCTTTTGCGGCAGGGCGAGTTCGTGCGCGGAGGTCGTGGGGCCGCTTTGAGTCTGCCCCTTCACCTCACTGTTTTTTAGGAAGATACTGGCGCTCCGATTCGAGCCGAACGTCAAATCCAAGCTCTCTCGAACGGCGTCGTATCCCGTTTCATTCACCTGGATAATGTAAGTGGCAGGCGCCAGTCCTCGGAAGGAGAATCGGCCGTTCGGATCGGTGAATGATGTCGCAATCACTCCGCCGTGGGGGGAGAGCAGCTCAATCTTGATATTGTTGAGAGCCGTTCCGCTACTCGGACCGTAGACCATTCCCTCGAGATCGACGGTTTTGGTCTGATTGTTTTTGCCACCCGATCCGCCGCCGGCCTGGGCACTGCACGATGTCACTACAAGGAGCGCGCAAGCAAACGTCAAAACGGAAAGAATGAGGCGGCGCATGAAAACCTCCTGGCTTCGACCCTGGCGCGATTGTACCACCGCTCCCCTCAGAGCGGGGGGCTCCGATCATCCGCTTCCAATCGGATGCTTGGCCGGTTCGAAACTATGCTTGTAACTCCCAATCAGGATCGGCCGCGACAGTCTATATCGCGCCCTTCATAAGACGCTTCCTTCCGCAATCGGCCCCGGAATTGTTGATGAGGATGCGGGGCGAGAAGCTGGCTGATTACCCTGTGGTGGAATCCTCCCACCCCGCAAGCGATGCTGTTTGGTTTTTAGACTTCCAAAACGGTTAAAGGGTTACCGCGGGGCAAAAGTTTCTAGCCGGATCAGGGTTTCGGTTGTGATTCGACCGGCTGCGATTGAGCCATGGATCGCTGGACATCCTCTCGCCACTGCTTTGCTTTCATCCCTGCCGGGCTATTGGGGTCGATCTTGATGTATTCAGTCAAGTCCGAGATCAAGGCCGGTTGGTTATGCATTCGGCTGTGGATATTCGCAAGCAGGCTGTAGATCCCTGCATGATCCGGCTTCAGTGTCCGGGCTTGATTCGCGCATTTCTCGGCTTCTTCCAGCCGGTTCAAACCCAGCAGGGTCCGGCCGAGTTGAAATTGAGCCATCCAGGAATTGGGCTGCAGTTCCACGGCAGGATGCAAATACGCTTCCGCGTCCGCGAATTTTTGTTGGCCGTTGAAAATCGCCCCCAGCGCTACGCCGGCCTGTCCGAATTTCTGATCGCTTAGCTCCAGGGCCTTCCGCAAGCTTTCTTCCGCCTCCCCGAAATGCCCCAGTTGCCAATTCGCCATGCCTCGTTCGTAAAGCGCTTCGTAATATCCCGGAGCGGCTTGCAGGGCGCGATCGAATTCCCCCAGGCTCGCTTGCGCATCCTTCTCCACGTACAGTTTGCGTCTCCCCTCTTGCGCGGCTTGGCGGGCTTTCTTGGGCATGGAAAGTTCGTGCGCGGAAATGGGCGGCCCCGCCGGCGCGGTCGCTTCGGGAGTTACCGGCTTGGCAAACAAGGCGATATCCGAGCGAGAACCGAACGTCAGGTTTACCTGAATGCTCGCTGCTTCATAATTCGGATCCGCGACAATTACCGTATAGTACCCTTTGTTGAGTTGTTCGAAATTGAATCTCCCGCCGCCGTCGGTACGCCCGTTCCTCACAATCTGACTGGGTTGCTCGGTGAGCACCAGATCGACGCGTAGGTCGGGCAGAGCCGCTCGAGTATCCGCCGAGCGCACGCTTCCCCGCAGTGAGCAGGAAGGGGTGCATCCGCCTTGCGCTCTCGAAAGAGACGGATATAGCAGCAGGACGGCAATGACTGGCAGGAATCTGGAAGGTCTCACCATGAAGCACCTCGCTGCATCGTATCCCGAGGAATTCCCATTCGTAAGCCCTGCACGGGCATCGCTCGTTTCCGCTTCGCGATTTCATTCTCCTCAAGGCTTGGGCGCGGCACTGGCTGGTGTTGATGAAGATTGTTCCTGGGCCAGCGACTGCTGCACTTGATCGCGCATCTTTTTCGCCCGGAGGCCGGCGGCGCTATCCGGATCAAGCTTGATGCATGCATTCAAATCTTCCAGCGCCGCGGCGGAATTGTGCAGCCGTAAGTGAACCATGGCCAGCAACCGGTGGATGCCCGGCGCATCCGGTTTCAATTCGCGGGCCCGTTCCAGGGGTTTTTCCGCCTCCGTCAGGCGATTCTCGCTGTAATATACGCGCCCCAATTGGAATTGGCCCATCCACGAAGCAGGCTCGGCTTGCACGCTCAGAAGCAGAGACTTCTCTGCCTCGCTGAATTTCTGCTGGTCAGCCAGAATCATTCCCAGGGCCATGTCCGCATGTCCATATTTGTTCGCGCTCAGTTCGCCCGACTTTCGCAATGCGGTCTCGGCCTCTTCGATTTGTTTCAATTGCCAGTAGGCGATTCCCAGATCGTAATACGCTTCATAGCACTCGGGCGCGGCCTGGATGGCCTTTTGGAAATCCGCCACGCTGCCGGGCGCGTCGCCGCTTACGTAAAGTTTCTTGCGTCCGTCTCGCAGGGCGTCGCGGGCCTTCTGCGGCAGAGCCAGTTCATGCACCGAAACCATGGGTCCGTTTTCCGTCCGGGCGGGCGCTAGGATCTTTCTCAGCGATAGGGTCACGCCGTGAAAACTGCCAATCGAAACGTCAACGCTTTCGCGGATCGGCTCGAACCCGGGTTCTTCCACTTGGATCAGGTATACCCCGGGAGTTATGCCCGTAAAGCTGAACCGGCCATTGTCATCGGTGAAAGCGGATGCGATCACTCCGCCCGTCGGCGCATTCAGATCCAGGCGAAGGCGCTTCGGAACCGCCGTATTATCTTCGCAACGAATGGTTCCGTCGATGGTGACTCGTCGAGTGGTAGGAGTGCTCGATCGGCTGGTCATTTGCGCCCGGCCGGCAACGGCCAGGGACAAGATGCACAGGAAGCAGGATATGGGGATGAAGACCGGTCTTTTCACGGGGCCTCCTGACACTTGCCTATTTCCTATGATCCGTATGCCGGCCCGGAGGACGCAGCTCTATTGGAATCTGCACACAATCTTACGCTTGCCGCTCGCATATTTCTCTAGTTTTTGAATGGTTTCAGTCCGATGAAATCTTCGATTGCGTGGCGTGGGTAGCAATCCGTATGGCTCGAGTTTATCAAGGATAGAAATTGCCTGCCGTGCCGTCGTAGAGCGGTGAGTTTGTCCACGGAATTACAGCAGGAATTATCCGGCAAGCTCGAATGTCTGTCCATACTTGGGAATGGTCAGAGGCCAGTGGAATTGCGCGTCCAGCGTCGCGCGAAAAGCTTGCATCACCGAAAGCTCTCCATGAACCAGGAACGTTTGCTTCGGTGGCGCGCTCAATCCCGAGAGCCATCGAATCAATTCCGTCCGGTCGCCGTGTGCCGAAAACTGCGAGAGTTCCACCACCTCGGCTCGCACCGGAACGTCTTCGCCATGGATGCGTACTGTCGGCGCATGGTCGAGCAGAGCCCGTCCCCGAGTCCCTTGCGCTTGGTATCCCGCAATCAGCACGCAATTGCGCGAGTCGGGCAACCGTCGCGCCAGGTGATGAAGTATCCGGCCCCCGGTAGCCATGCCGCTGGCCGAAATGATGATGCAAGGCGTGTTGACGTTGTTGATCTGCTTCGAATCCTCCACCGCCAGCGTCATGTGCACTTCGCGCATATTCAACGGATCGCCCCCGTTTTCTTCCCGCGTGAAGTTCAGGTCGTGGTCTTCGTGGTGCCGCACGTACAGGTCGGTTACGTTGATGGCCATCGGGCTGTCCACATAGACCGGCAGATGCGGGATGCGCTGACATTCCTCGAGCTTGCGCAGCACGTACATCAGCAATTGCGTGCGCCCAACCGCGAAAGCGGGAATCACCACCACGCCGCCGCGTTTCGCCGTCCGCGAAACCGCGCTGGCCAGCATTTCATAGCTCGTATCGGCCGGGTGTTCGCGATCGCCGTAAGTGGATTCGCACAGTAAATAATCCGCGCGGCTGGGTGTCTGAGGGTTCTTCAGAATCGGTGCATTGTACCGCCCGATATCACCGGAGAAAACCACCACAATCGATTTCCCGTTTTCCGTGATGGTCAGTTCCAGTGACGACGATCCAAGAATGTGCCCGGCGTCATACGGCTGCACCTTGAATTGCGGGCTGATCGCGAACGCATCCATCCGCGGAATCGGTTGAAATCTCTGGAGCGTGGTCTGCGCTTCCTCCACCGTATAGAGCGGCAGCGGAGGCTTGTGCCGGCTGAAACCTTTCTTTCCCGCGTAGAGCGCGTCTTCTTCCTGCAAATGCGCCGAATCCGGCAGCAGATACTGGCAAAGTTCCTGCGTCGCGGAGTTCGAGTAGATGGGCCCGCGGTATCCGTCGCGCACCAGCCGCGGCAAATATCCCGTGTGATCGATATGCGCGTGCGTCAGTATCAGCCAATCGATCGACGCGGGATCGATCGGAAGCCGCTCCCAGTTTCGCTGCTTCAGTTCGCGGCTGCCTTCGAACAGCCCGCAGTCCACCAGCAAGCGCTTGCCGCCCGCCTCCACCAGATACTTCGACCCCGTCACCGTCTCGGCTGCGCCCAGAAAGGTTATTTTTGCCATAGGCGCGCTATTCTAGCTCGAAGTTTCCTCAATGCGCGAAATTTGCTTCGCTGGTTTCGTTCTCGTCATTGCCCCACATCCTCTTCGCAGCTTTATGTATCGTTAGATGTAATGCCGCACTTTCTTCTGATACAGTCCGAAACCGGAACGTCGCTCCAAGGAGCACATCGATGGCGAGGAATTGTTTTGCACTTACCGCGGTACTGATGCTTTTGCTCGCCAGCGCCTCGTCGCGCGGGCAGCAGACACCCCCGAGCGCGCCCGCGGTGGATGCCGCATCCCCCTCGGCGCTCCAAACAGAATCGGACGAATACACTCGTTATGAATTGCTCGCTCCGGAGACGGCCAGCTTCAAAATCTATTACGAAGTCACCGCAACCACTCCCGGCGCGAAATATTACTTCAATCCCATCCGCAAAGGCAGCGTGGCCAGCGACGAATCGGTGATGGACGCGATGTCCGGCCAGCCGCTTCGCTTCGAAGTCGTCAGCGGCGCGGACGCGCGCAAGGATCCCCTCATGGCGGATGCCGATCTTTCCACGAATTACATCAAGGTTTGTCTCGCGCGCCCGGTGCCGCCGCAAGGCCAGGGCCGCATCATCATCCTCAAGACTTATAGGGATGCGAATAGCTACTACCGCGAAGGGGATGCCATCGTTTTCAATCGTCCCCTCGGGATCAAGCGCAACCGTGTCGTTCTCCCGGCCGGATACGAATTGACTGGCTGCAACGTTCCCTCCCAGGTGCTCCCGGAATCCGATGGCCGCATCGCGATCAGTTTCATGAACGGCAGCGTCGGCCAAGCGCCGCTCGTTCTCAGCGCAAAACCGGGCGCTCAGATTGGGCCGGCAGCCGCGCCTCATCCGCCTTCCTCGGCTCGCAGTTGGGAATCGCCATTCCCGGGCGAGACTGAAAAAGATCGACTTTCCGAGCGGGCCCACCAGGATCGCGACATCGTCTATTTTCTTCAATCGCCCGAAACTCACGCCTTCAGCCTGTATCACGACTACACGGAGTCGCGCCCGGGCTTCGACAAATATCTCAATGTCGTTCGCGAAGGCAGCACGGTCTCGAATCCTTCGGCTTACATTCTGGATACCGGCGAAAAGCTCGCCACTCGAATGTTGAGCGCGGAAGACCTCGCCGCCGAAAAAATCGATGCCGGTGAACCGATCGCGCCGAAATCAGAAGTCGTGTTAATTCCATTTCCTCCGGTCAAGAAAGGCCAATCGATCCGCCTGCGAATCTCGGAAACCTACACCGCTCCGGTCAGCTACCGGCTCGATGGTGACGAATTGGTTTTCGATCGCAGCCTCGGACGCTCGCGCAACGCGGTTGTCCTTCCAGCCGGCTGGTACCTCACCGCCAGCGCCATCCCCGCGACAATTTCTCAACTCCCGGATAATCGCATTCGCCTGGATTTCTGGAATGGCCGGCCTGACTCAATGGATGTGCTGATCAAAGCAAAGCGGCGTGCTGCCACAGCAGATGCACAAAAGAAGTAGTGGGAATTGTTCTGTATTTCTTCCGGCGCGCGCGCGACTCGAATCCGCCACCTTTCCGGTGGAACCGGCACACGCCAGCACAGCAGTGTGAAAGGAGCGATACAAATTACAATTTGGTGGAGCCGGCGGGGATCGAACCCGCGACCTCCTCGATGCCATCGAGGCGCGCTCCCAGCTGCGCTACGGCCCCACGAAAAAAATCCAAACCAACAACCACCTAGCCGCGGTCTTCCTGGCGGAGCAGGAACGCGCTCCCGGCCGCTTAACCGCCCCACAATTAGGAAAGCAACTTCACTTTTATAGCATCCCGTTCCACAAAAGGTCAATGGAATCAAGCTACTCGCCTCATTTTACAGCACTTGCGCAGGCATCCCAATTGCTCTCTGTACCCCCATGCGCCAGCCAAAGGTGGCACTCTGTCCCGATTTTTCTGGTATCCTAGCAACAAAGGCACCCGGTTTGGTGTCTAAGAAAATGACTGGCTTGTCTCGAAGCCTCAGCCCAGCCAGGCTAAACTCCTCGAGACGCGAACCGGGCGACCTGATCGCTGAAGCATCTGGGCGCAGCCTGAGAAGGGCAACGGGAAAAATGTCCGATCTCGCACAGGTTTTACAATGGGGTCAGAACGAAGCGGTTCTGGTGACGGAACTGCAAGCTGGTTCTGACGCCGCGTTCGATTGGTTGGTCACCTACTACCACGGTCCCGTCTACAACCTGGTCTTCGGAATTCTCGCCGACGCCGCGGATGCAGCCGACGTAAGCCAGGAAGTTTTCATGAAAGCTTTCCGCGGAATCCGCGGTTTCCGCCGCGGCAGTTCGCTGAAGACCTGGCTCTACCGCATCGCCGTTCGCGAAGCGCTGAATCACAGGCGCTGGTGCTGGCGGCATCACCGGCAACAAGTTTCGATTGACGCGGAAAATGAAGAAGGCCAGCGCGCCATCGATCTCGAAGATCTCGATGCCACTCCATTTGAAAAGCTCGCCGCTCTGGAAACCCAAACTGTGATTCGAAACGCCTTGGCTTCGGTGCCGGAACAGTATCGCAGCGCGGTGATCTTGCGCGATCTCGAAGGCCTGGCATACGAGGAGATTTCAGAGGTTTTGGATGTCTCGGTGGGAACCGTCAAATCCCGGATTCTGCGCGGGCGCCGCGCTCTACGGGAAATTCTTGACCCGCTCTTGAACGGACACGCTTCGGTTCATCCGCATTCAGATGCTTCCCAGCGCGAACATCATTCGCAATGGTCGCACCAGCAGTCTCCAGAGGCCGGCGCTTCCGAAGCCGTCGCGTTTCGTCTCCCATCACAAGTTTCCTCCCTGCACCCGGCGGCCCTCACGCCGGAGCGCGGGAGCGGAGACGGCCGATGACTTGCCATCAGACTCGGAAGCGTTTGGCGGGATATATGGACGGCGCCATCCGCACTGGTGAACGCGCGCGTGTTCGCACTCACCTCGATTCTTGTTCGGAATGCCGCACGGAGCTCGAGCATTATCACAAATTGTCGGCATTGCTTGGCCGCACCCGGCCCGCCGCGCCTCCTTCCGGACTGGCGACGCAAATCCGCGTGCGTGTTTCGCAAGCGCGCGCCGTCGAAAACCGGGCTCATCAATATTGGGTTCGCGCATCCATGATTTTTAAAGACATCCTCGAGCCTCTGGCCGTGCCTGCCACCGGCGGCGTCGTCACAGCCATCTTGGCATTCGTCTTCGTGGTCCAGAGTTTGCTCGTGGGCATGCCGGTCGGTGCCGTGCCCAACGATCTCCCCACAAATCTCATGCAGCCGGCGCGGCTCGAAAGCCTGGCGCCCTTCCCGGCGCCCGGGATCATGGTTCCCAGCGACCGGGGAGATTCCGGAGTGCTGCTGGTCGAAGCGACCCTGGATGCGCAGGGCGGCGTCGTCAATTACAACATTCTCGCCGGTCCCGACAATTCCGCCGTGCGCCGTCAACTCGACCAGGTTCTCTTGTTCTCGCGCTTTCGTCCGCAAATGAGTTTTGGCCGGCCAACTTCCGGTGGCCGGGTGATGCTGAGCTTCAGCGAAGTCCGCGTTAAGGGATAGACAGGCAACCCCCCAGCCCGTTCCGGCGTCCACCTTTCCTTGACTCCGCAGTAGCATCCCTTTAGAGTTTCTTGGCGAAGCGCGGCCGCTCTGGTCCGGGCGGCCTGTCAGCATGGTTTTCGCTTCCGGATTGTTTCATTCGTCGAGGAGGTTGAACATCCGAGGTTCCCGCCGGCGTTCTTGCAGCGCACACAATCTTTTATCTCGCGCTTGCCTCATCGCTTGCGTCTGTTTGTGCGGAAGCTTTCCCAATTCCGCCGCGGCTCAGGTTACGGAATCCCGCAATCTTTCCAGCATCAATGTGGAAAGCAGCCCGCAATTATTTGCGGCCATGTGCGCGCTGGCGGCGGCGGGATTTGATTCCGAATCGGCTGCTCTGGCGGCCACCCCGGCGCAGGAGCAGCTTCGCGATGATCTCTTGAAGCTGCAGGGTCCGGCAGTCGATGCCCTCCGGCAATTCTACCGCCAGCACCAGTTGGCGAACGCCAGGGAAACTTTTTCGCCGTACATCTCGTTTGCGTTGGTCGTCGGCCCGCCGCCGAAATTCCCCTTCCTCTTGAACCACGACCAGTTGCCGCCCGACGTTCTCGGATTGGAAGGGTTCGACGAAGTGCTCGTCAATTTTTATCGTCAGGCTCAAATCGAGCAGCGCTGGCGCGCCATCCAGCCGGAATATAACAAGGGCATCCAGCGCTTTGATTCTCCGGTTCGCCGGATTGTGACGGTCTCCACCGCCTACCTGCGCGAGATTTTGAGGCCCTCGCAGCGCTCCTTTACTTTGTATGTCGAGCCCCTGGTCGGCTCCCGGACCAATTTCCGAAATTACCTCGATCACTACGATGTGGTCGTCAATCCTTCACCGGTGCTGCCGCTCGACGACATCCAGCACGCTTTCTTGCATTTCCTTCTCGATCCGCTGCCGCTGAAATTCGACGCCCTCGTGCTCAGCAAGAAGGCCCTGCTCAATTTCGCCGCTCGAGCGCCCCGTCTGCCGGTCGAATATCAGCGCGATTTCACTTCGCTGTTCACGGAATGCCTGATTCGCGCGGTCGAGTTGCGCCTCACGCGCCTGTCGCCCGCCCAGCTCGAAGCGGCGCTGGTTGACGCCGACCGCTCCGGCTTCGTTCTGGTCCGGCCTCTGGTCGGCCAATTAAAAAAGTTTGAGAAAGCGGAACCCGCCATGCATTATTATTTCCCCGACCTGGTGAAGGGGATCGATGTCGCAGCCGAAGAGCTGCGGCTGCAAAAAGTTGAATTTGCGGTGGCTGGCGAAACTGCCGCGCAATCTCAATTGGACGCCCATTCCGGCGAAACCGAACTCGATCGCTGGCTTGCGGGAGGGGATCGCCAGATCGCTTTGCAGAACGGCGCTGCCGCCGCCGAAGTCTTCGAGCACATTCTGCAGAAATATCCGGACCTGCCGCGCGCGGTTTACGGATTGGCCGTGGCTTCCGTGCTGCAAAGGAATGGCGATCGCGCCAAGGAATTATTCGAGAAGCTGGTGAAGCCTCCGGCGCCGTCCGCTTCCGGCAGCGCGCCGCCGCCGGTTGAACCGGATGTTTTGGCCTGGTCGCATGTCTACCTGGGAAGAATCCATGATGTGGAAGGCGATCGGAATCTGGCATTGTTCGAGTATCGCGCAGCGCTGGGCGTGGAAGGTGCTCCGGAGGCCGCTCGTGTGGCTGCCCAACGCGGCGTTTCCACCGGATATCAGCCCAAACGGCCCGCTGACGATTCCAAGCGGCCCTAGATTCACACCATCCGCTTTCCGCGGAAATCGGATGGAAACTAATGAAGAAGAAGGGGAGAAATATGAAGTTTCTTACAAATCAATCTCCGGCCCTCTGTGCTGCTGCGATTGCCTTGAATCTTCTGCTCTGGATCACGAGCGCATCGGCCGCTGAAAATCTCGCGCAAATGCAGCAGCCCCAGGCTCAAGAGCAACCGGCCCCATCGAAAACGGCGCCCGCTTCGGGACAAGCCGCCCAACAGATGCCCCCGGTCGAACCGCCCAAGGCGGACCCTGCCGAAGCCGCTGCTTACAAGGCCTTTTTCGATTTGAAGCCGGAAGACCTCGACAAACAAATTCAGTCCGGCGAAGAGTTCCTCAAGAAATACCCCGAGAGCCATTATCGCCAGGTCGTCTATTCCCGTTTGACCCAGGCTTATTTCGGCAAGCAGGAGATGGACAAGATGTTCGCCAGTGGCGATAAAGCCATCCGGCTCAATCCCGACGATGTTTCGGTTCTGGCCCTGATCGGCTGGGTGCTTCCCCACAATATCAACCCCAACGACTCGGATACCGAGCAGAAAATCGCCAAGTCCGAGCAGTACTCCAAGCACGCCATCGAGTTGCTCGATACTATGCCCAAGCCCGAAGGCTTGACGGACGATGCGTTCAGCAAAGCCAAGGCGGAAGCGCTTTCCCGCAGCCATAGCGGCCTGGGACTCGATTATTTCCGTCTCGGCCAATTTGCGGAGTCGGTCACCGAATTGCAGCAGGCGACGCAACTCGTGCCCAATCCCGATCCGGTCGATCTCTTCATCATCGGGGTCGATCTGCAAAACCTCAAACGCTATGGCGATGCCGTCACGGCGTTCCAGAAGTGCGCCGAAATGCCCGGCCAGCTTCAGGACCGTTGTAAGCAATTCGGAGAACAATCCAAGCGCATGGCCGCCACGGAAACTCCGAAAAAGCCCTGAGGCGCTTCGCCTTCATGATCCAAGCGGAACGAGAAGTACTTGAGTCGGCGCTCGGCCACCATTTCCGTGATCCGGAATGGCTTGAACGGGCGCTCACCCACCGCTCTCATCGGGAAGGTTTGGCCGCGGCCGGTCTCTCCGATAATGAACGATTGGAGTTTCTCGGTGATCGCGTTCTGGGCCTGGTGGTCAGTGAGCATCTGCTGCTTACTTTTCCCGATTGGGATGCGGGCAGACTCTCGAAAAGCAATGCCCGGCTGGTCAGCGCCTCTTCTCTGGAAGCGGCAGCCCGGCGCACCGGCTTGGGCCGGCACTTAAGGCTGGGGCGAGGCGAAGAAAAAACCGGTGGCCGCGAAAAGCGTAACTTGCTGGCCGATGTGTTCGAGGCGGTCATAGCGGCCATCTACCTGGATGGCGGCCTCGAAGCTGCTGCCCGTTTTATTCGCGGCGCTTTGCTCGATACTGTCTCGGCCGCTCAGCCGGACGCGCTCGAGCAGGGCGATTACAAATCCGAGCTGCAGGAATGGATGCAACAGCGCGGACGCGGCTTGGCGGAATATCGCGTGGTCAGGGAAAGCGGCCCCGATCACCAGAAGATTTTTTCCGTGGAGATCTGGCTCGACAAACATAGGGTCGCCGGCGGGGAAGGCAGCAGCAAGAAAGAGGCCGAGCAGAAAGCGGCTCGCACAGCTCTGGAACATCTCGAGAGTGAAGTTCCAGCCGCCGCGCCCGAAAGCGATCCAGCCGCGAAGAAATAAGAATCCGGTGTTAGACTGGGGAATCCATGGCCGAAGCGGCCGGACTAGCCGAATCCGAAAATGCAGATCGCGGCGGCGCGGAATCGCAAGCGCAACCCACCTTGCGCGAATATGCCGAATCGCTTCTGGTGACCATCGTCCTCGCCCTCTTCGCCACCACCTTTGTCGTCCAGGCTTTTAAAATTCCCTCCCAGTCCATGGAGCCCACTCTCCTGGTCGGTGACCACCTGCTCGTCAACAAATTTATCTTCGGCGGCCGCGGCGGCTGGTACGAACATCTTCTCCCCTACCGCCCCGTGCGCCACGGCGACATCATCGTCTTCAAATTTCCTTTCGACGATCATCCGCACTACGTCAAGCGCGTTATTGGCTTGCCCGGCGATCGCATCAAAATTATCAACGCCAAGATCTACATCAACGGCCAGCTATCCTCCGAGCCTTACGTCGTCCACGACGAAACTTCCGAGGATCCCTTCGCCGACAATTTCCCGCCCTCCGACCGCTATTTCCTCAACGGCAGCGTCCGCCAGGAATGGGCTCGCGAACTCCTGAACTACGTGCAGAAGGGCGAGCTCGTCGTCCCGGCCTACCACTATTTTGTCATGGGCGATAATCGTGACCACAGTTGGGACAGCCGCTACTGGGGATTCGTGGATCGCGATGCCATCATGGGCCGCCCGGTGCTGATCTATTGGTCCGTCGAAGCCACCAGCGCCGATTACGGCGATCGCGGAATCGGCGGCAATTTGATTGCCCTGGTCGATTTCATCGTGCACCTTCCCAGCCGCACCCGCTGGAGCCGCATGCTCCGCCAAGTGCATTAACCTCTTAGGAGGTAGAAGACATGTTTCTAATTCTCACAATCGTCCTGGTAATTTCCCTCATTGGCAGCCTCCCCCTCTGGCCTCACAGCAAAACTTGGGGCTATTATCCCAGCGCCGGCGCCGCCGTAGTCATCCTCATAATCCTGGTCCTCCTCATCCTCGGCCGTCTGTGAATGAAACCTCTGAACTCGCGTAACAATACGCAACGCGATGGGCTGTGAATCTTCGAATCCCTTCGCTTCCCTTCGCTCGCCGCTTTTGACACAATTCCATCTCCATGCATCTGGCAACATCCATCCCGGCTCCAGCAGTCCAAACGATTCGCCGGCCAAGCAGCCTCAGGCGCTGGCTTCGCGCCCTCCTGCTTTTGGCGATTTCGCTTTGGTTGGCATCCACCTGCCTCTCGTTGCTGCTCCGCCACAGCCGCATGA
>JBGPTK010000069.1:0-16109 GCA_041490605.1 Terriglobia bacterium
ATGCAGCCGTGCGGCGGCAAATTGAGAAACGTTTCCTTCAGGATGAACGGGCAGGCCACCGAGACGATCACATCGGCCGACCTCCTCTTTACGGTTTCGATGAATTCGGCGGCGTTGGGATTGCCGATCGGCTGGCACGGCACTCCATAGGCGCGGCACAATTGAGAGAGCGTATAGAATCGCGACGCCGACCGGCTTCGCGGCAATGCTCCCATGATCTTGGCCAGGCCCACACGGCCCAGGATGCGCGCGAATCCGGCGGGGCGATAAAGGCACGCCAGCTCCTTCAAAAGCTGCGTGCGCGGCCGTTTGCCCATCGCGCGGCTGATGGAGACCTGGGCGATTTCGAAATCCTTTGAGTAATTGCGGAAAAATTCCTCGAAGAACGGAAGAATGTAGAGCGGATCGTCCTGCGAGATGAATTCAATTTTCATGGTCGTTAGGTCCTCACCGTTTGCCAGGTGGCGTATTTACGGCCGCGCGCCAATTCCACCATGCTGCAGAGCGCCGCCGCGTTCAAGGTGCAGAAATACAGCGGAATTCCCAGCAGCTTAAATCGCTGATGGAGCGGAAAGACCAGCGACAGCATCGCCGCCAGATAAAACACCGCTTGGAGCAGGAGCAGCGCGCGGAAGAGCGGGTGCTGGTAGAGCAGCGCGCTCGAAAGAAACAGCAGGATCAGAAACACGGAAACCAGCCAGCGCAAAACCTTGTGCGAGAGCAACTGAATCGACACCCAGCCGTATTTCCACGGCAGCAGCAAATCGGAAACGCTCAGAATTCCGTTCATGCCGCGGGTCACCACTCGCACGCGCATCCGGAATTCTTCCTTGGTGCCCTTGGTGGTTTCTTCGTAAGCCAGCGCGCGATCCTCGAACGCCACGCGGTAGCCCTTCTGGATCACCCACAGCGGCTGAACCAGGTCGCTGATGATGTCGTCCGGCAGGTCCGTATAGGCTTTCCTGCGGACCGAGTAGATGCAGCCGCAGCATCCGGAAATGGTCTTGATGCGCGACTGCAGCGTCTTGATAAGATTCTCGTAATTCCAAAAAGCGACGGTGCCGAGGCCGGTGGGCGATTTGCCTTCCGCATCGAAATACTGGTAACGCCCGCTGGCCGCGCCGGCCTGGGGATCCTGGTAGTTCGAGGCCAGATAGCGCAATGCCTTGCGGTGATAGACGGTCGTCGCGTCGGAAAAGATCAGGACTTCGCCCCTCGCCGCGCGCACTCCTTCATTCTGGGCGTGGGTCTTTCCGTGCCGCTCCGGAATCCTGACCAGTCGCACGCGGGAATCCGGATAGGACCGGACAATGTCATCGGTGCGATCCGAGGAGCCGTCGGATAGCACCAGGATTTCGATCTTGTCGGCGGGATATTCGAGCGCCAGCGTCTGTTCGATTTTGCGGCCGATGTTGGCTTCTTCGTTGTAGGCGGCGATGAGAACGGAAAGAGTGGGCTCATAACCCAGCTCGGGTTTTTCGCGGTGAACAAAGGCGCCGATTAAAGCGAGCAGCAGCGGATAGCCGGCGTAGACGTAGAAAAGAATTGCCGCGCAGGCCCAAAATACGAATTGTGCGAGTCCGGACATTTCAGGATTGCCTTCCGTTGCTTTTTTGATTCAACAACGTTTCGTAATGGCCGATCAGGGTGGACATCATGGCCTCGGCGGTAAACTTCTCCTCCACTTTGCGCCGTCCAGCCGCGCCCAGCCGTTGCGCCAGCTCTGGATTCTCGAGCAGGCCGAGTATGCGCGCGCTCATGGTTTGGGAGTCTTCATTGGGGACCAGGTAGCCGCTCACACCGTCCTCGAGCGCTTCGTGATTGCCACCGACGTCCGTGGCGACGCAGGGCAAGCCGCACCCCATCGCTTCAATCAGGGAATTCGAAAATCCCTCGCTACGCGAAGGGAGGCAAAACACCTGGCTGATTTTCAGGAACCGTTCAATCTCATTCTGGCCGCCCAGGAACCGGATATTTTCGCCGACACCCAACTCCCGGGCCAGCGCCTTCAGCTCCCGCAAGAAAACACTTTTGTGGGGCTCGCCCACGATCACAAAATAAGCGCGCGGAAACTTCCGGCAGACAATCGCCGCGGCGCGAACCATCACATCCAGCCCTTTGACCGGGCGAATATTGGCGATCGCGGAGATGATGTGCGAAGCGTTTTCGAGTCCGAAAGCTTCGCGAGTCGCTTCATTGCCGCCGTCATTCTCAAAGCGCTTCATTTCCACGCCGTTGTAGAGCGTGACCACTTTTCCCGGATCCAGCCCATCGCGCTCGAGGCAGAATTCCCGCACCTGGTTCGAGACCGGCAGGACAAGGTCGGTGTATCTCCGCATGTATTTATAGGCGGTGTCGTGTTTCTTCTCCCGCTGAATGCCCATGTCACGGCGGCTGGAAACTAGAATCGGACAGCCGCTCAGCTTGGCGATCATTCCGCCCCACAGGTCCGAAGTTTCAAAAAATGAATGTACGATGGAGACATGTTCCCGCCGGATCAAGGAAGAAAGACTCCAAGCTGTTTTCAGCGCGTTCCAGTCGTAGGTGCGGCGGAGATTGAAGCAATAGACAGGGCATGAAAATATCTGGGAGAGGTCCAATGCCGGGTTCACGCCGAAAATCACCAACGAGCAGCGGAATTTCTCGCGGGGCAGAAGGCGAATCATTTTTACGAGCGCTGATTCCGCGCCGCTATGCGGACCGACAAAGCGATCGATCAGGTAGAGAACATGCGGCAGAGGGGTGGTTGCCAGGGCGGACACGGCGGCCGGCGGCTGGGGCGCGCTGATCGCCCGCGGTTCTCCACCCAGGCATGGATCTTCCGAAATTGAAGCAGCCTCTATCACAAGATTTGCTTAACGTCCCAAGCAGGGCCAGGTGGTTTGCAGACTCCCCAAAATTGCATCCCCCAACTCGCGGTCGAGATGGCTCCTTTCGTTGGACTAAGCCGGCGAAATCCGCCCCGGCGTGCCGGTGAACGAGGCGACCGGAGTCAATTGAGGGACTCTCGCCTCCGACTCCTGTTCCTGTTGTTGCTGTAGCAACTGCAGGCTGCGCATCACGCAGCCCAGCAGAACCCACAGGAAACCGTTCACCTGCAGATAGGTCCAGCGGTCTCCGAACAAGTTTGCCACCGCCGTACAGACAATCATGCTGGCAAACCCGAGTCCCAGCGCCTTCATGAAACTGTCGTCCGCCTGGCGGAATAGCCGGAAACCGAGCCGGAAAGCCTTACCCAGGAGGCACAGGAACAGGATCAACCCCAGAATTCCTGTTTCGACCATTACTTTCAGATAATAATTATGCGTGTCTTCGTAAATACCGACGCGATGTAACGCGGCATAGGTGTCGAAACCGGTACCGAAGATAGGGTCATGGACGATCAGCACCAGCGCGTCTTGCCACAACGTGACGCGTTCCTGCGCGGAGGAGTCCAAGCCCTCGCCCTTGTTATAGGTCATGGTGATGCGTTCCTGCACGGCCACCGGCAGCACCACCTGCCAGACCACCAGCAGGAGGAGCGCGAAAATGAGGAGCTTTCTTTCTCGAAATAATCCCAGGAATATGATTGAGATCAGGAAGGCGGCGTACGCTCCTCGCGAGAAGGAAAACAACAGGCAGTACAGGCCCAAACCTACGAACAGAATAATCCCGGCCTTGAAAGTGACTTTCTTGGTGTAGGCATAAAATGCCAGCAGGAAAACCAGGAAGCCAGCCTCGAAGGCGCCGAATCCGTTCTCCCCGGCGTAGCCCAGCAATCCGGAAGAGCGAACGCCGTAGGAAAAGTGTTCCGTGTCGCGCGTGCTGACCGTGTGGGCGTACTCCCGGTTCACAAACAGGGCCGAGAGAACCATCAGAGCGAAAAGAATCTTCATTTGCTTGGTGTTCTTGATCACCATCATCACCACCAGGCACAGGATCGGCAGCACCATGTAGTTCTTCCAATCCGAAAACCGCTCGTCGGAGAAGGAGAGAGGCGAGGATCCGCCGATGAAAAACCAGCCGCGCCACATCGAGATGTAGAACATGACGGCAAGAATGGCGAACAGACGGTTCATCGGATTCTTGGGAATCAATGTCCCGCCACGCAGCAGCGTGCCCAGCACCACGCCCAACAGCATGATGTCCACGAAGTGCTGTCCCAGCGGATACACAATCATGCGGTAGCGCATCGTCTGCATGGGCAGCAGCGGCACCAGATAGTAAAGGCAGATTTGGGGCTTCCAACCGATGGACAGCAGGAAAGCAATAATCCCGCCGATGTAAAGGAGCAGCCCGAGGCTTGAATCGAGTCCGAGTCCAAATCCGAAACCCATGCTAGCTACCTCGCTTGATTCACCGGGGAGGGCGAGCCCGATTCCTGCCTGCGCGCCATCAACGGTCGAATCATTACCGAATTCAATACTTCGACTTAGCTCTTCCCGCCCCGCGGCAGTTCAATGGCTGCCGCAACGGATGGTTGGTTCTGCTGCTGCGTGCCGGGCCAATTCAACTTGGCAGCCATCTCGCGCACCCTGGGATCGATCACCAACAGGATGCCAAGATAGATCAATAGGCCCAATAGACCCTTGGTACCGACGTTCAAGAACGCATTTCCCAGCTCCAATTTGAATAGAATCCCGACCGTCAAGCCCGCTGCCAGCACGTATCGCAAGATCGCCGCGCCTTCAATCGGAAAGGGCAGCAGCTTGAAGGAAGCATGCATGGTCAGCAGGAAGAAGAAAAGGAAACTGACCAGGGTGGCAATGGCCGCTCCCTGCAGGCCGATTCTTGGCAGCAGCACAATGTTCATCACCACGTTCAAGATGGCTGAATAGATAATCAGCTTGGCCATGGTGTGGGTCTTCTTGAAGATCAACAGACCGGGGTTCACCAGTGAGACCAGCGCGTAGAACAGCACGCCGATCAAGAGCGAGGGCAGCAGGCTGTCTGCGGCGCGGAATTTACTGGAAGCGAGCACGATCAGCAGATCGTGCTTCAGCAGAATCATCGTGGCAATCAAGCCGATCGCGGCGCCCAGGAATACGTCGAAGACCCGCGACAGAAATGCCTGCGTTTCCTCTTTTCCTTTGTTTATCCACAGCCGCATGAATATGGGGAAAAGGGCCAGATTGAGCGGCACCATCAGCGCCTCAAGGAAATAGGTCGCCATGTTATAGGCCGCCGAATAGTAGCCCAGCGGCTCCGCGCCCAGATAATGCTGAATCAGGATGCGATCGCCGGAATCCAGGATCATGAAGCCCAGCTCATACACAATCAGCGGCGCGCCGAACATCAATGCCCCTTTGAACAGGGCCGAATCGAAAATCCCCAGGCTCAACAGGCGGCGATGGAAAAAGTAGACGATGATCCCGATGTCCTGGAGCAAGTCAACCAGGATGCTGCCGGCAAAGAACGCCCACACGCTGCGCTGCCAGCCAAAGAACAATGCGCAAACGGCCACGATCATCAGTGCTTTCGAGGCCACGTCCAGGACATTAAACGCCGTCGTCTTCTCTTCCACGCGCAAAAAGCCGCTCAGAATCGAACTCACCGCCCGGGTGAAGATCAGCAGCGAGGCCAGAACGAACAGCTTCTTCAAGGGCAGCGACACCAGCGAGACGGGCAGGCCCCAGGTGATAATGATAAAGAGTGCGGTGACCCCCGCCGCGATCGCCATGGTGCCGGCCAGGAATGTGGAGAAGTAGCGGCGAAGCGAGCCGGGCTCTTTGGAAACCGTGTGCTCGTGATAGAAGCGCACCACCGAATTCTGAATGCCCAGTTTGGCAAGAACCGTTACCGTGGCCACCACTTTTGCCACCAGGCTCATCACGCCGTAATCCGCCACTGAGAACAGGCGCGTGAACACCGGAAAGGAGACGAACCCGAGCAAAATCACGCCCACGCGCCCGCCCAGATAGTGCGGGGCCTGACGCAGCAGCGTTCGAAGTTCTTTGTTTGAGTCACTCATGCGATTTCGCGAAGCCCCGAATGCCCGTTCTTCTCCCCCAAATCACCCGCCCATCGGCCCACCGATTACCGAGACCAGATTTGGAATTCCATCCACCAGGACCGGTCAGATGGGAAACGATGAACCGCTCAGAGCGGTGGGACAGAGGAACGAGTTTCGCGAGAGCCTGCCACATCGGAAGCCCGTGCATGTTCGCAGAGCCTTAATCCGTTTTCTCTCGATCTCAGATTCCGGCCGCCCTCAGTGACGCGACCGGGTTTATTCGCGTCCTGCACCGTTTGTGCCACCCGCGGACTACCGGTCGAGTGGTTGGTACGC
The DNA here is from genome assembly GCA_041490605.1 of Terriglobia bacterium. Taxonomy (GTDB): domain Bacteria; phylum Acidobacteriota; class Terriglobia; order Acidiferrales; family UBA7541; genus JBGPTK01. The sequence continues at coordinate 6,269 of JBGPTK010000069.1, forward strand.
ACTCATGTATCGGTAGTAGGAATCCCAGCAGAGGTCCGCTTCGTTCAAAATCACTCCGCGCAGGCGCTGCCCCACGAGCTGATACGATTTCTGGACCAGTTCGCGCGGCGTCGCATGGACGCGCAGGACCATCAGCACAGCATCCGACATCGGCGCGAGTTCCGGCACGTCGGCGGAAGCGATCACCGGGGGCGCATCCATGATCACCCAGCGGAATTTCTTGCGAGCCCACGCCAGGAATTCAGTGGTGGAGGGGCTTTTGAATACCGCCAGGGGATGCCGCACTGCTTTGGCCGCGGCAGCGATGTACAGCGGCAAGTCGTTGACCGCAACCACTACGGATTCTGGGGAAACTTCGCCGCTGAGCGCCGCTTCGATCCCCGGCGACGGGCGGATTCCCAGCGCGCTGGAGATCGCCGGCTGGCGAAGGTCAAATTCGGCAAGCAGCGTGGGCGAATTACTTTCGGCCAGGCACCAGGCAAGATTGATCGCGTTCAGCGTTTTGCCGTCGCCCTTCGCCGGGCTGGTGATCATCAAGATCCCGCCCTGGGGAAACTGTTCTGCCAGGTTGTGCCGGAGCAGGCGGTACTGCTCGATGGCGATTCCGTCGGGCTCCGTCTGAAATACCATCCGGCTATTAACATCCGGGGTCAGATCGATCTTCCGGAAACCATTGTTCGAGGCGCCGTGCGTCATCGGCTCCGCTTTCCAAAGCTGCCCTGCGGAAGGGTTCAGCGCGTCGTTGGTGAATTGACCTGGTAGTTGGCTCATAGGACTGGGTGTACCCTCCAAAGGAATCCGGCCACCAGCAGGCATGCGAACACCGAGGTGGTCAGGGCAAAAACTGCGAACCGAATGCGGCGATGCCGGTCTGAAGGCGTCACGATCGAGGGAATGGTCGCCAGCAGCGATACGGAGGCCGGCAACAGATCATTCACTTCCCTCTCCGCGCGAACTCGTGGATCCAACTTGTCTTTCGCGATCACCAGAACGATCGAGAACACGAACGAGCCGAACAGCGCGCCGATCATCATCACCGAACGGTTTGGCTTGATGGGCTTTTGCGGCGGTTCCGCTGCATCCAGGATCGTGAACCGTTCTCCCTTCTGCTTGCGTTCCAGGTCTCCGGCCATTTCCGCGGCGTATTTCTTGGAAAGCAGGTTCTTATACTGATCCTTGGACATCTCGTAATCGCGCGTCACGTCGGTAAGCTGCTGCTCGCGCAATGGCATCGCGTCCACCTTGGCTTGGTAAGCGGCCATCTGCTGCCCGAGTGTTTTCTGCTCTTCCGTCAGACGCTTCATATCACGCGTGATCAGCTCCAGGCGCACGGCCGTGGGCGATAGATCCCTTGGATCGGCCGCGGACTTGGAGTCGGCGCCCGGCAGCGCTCTCAGCTCTTCCTGCACGTGCTGCAAACGGGCCGTGAGATCGATGACTTCCGGGTACGTCGGCGTGTAGCGCCGGCGAAGGTCCATCAACTGATCTTCCAGCTTATCGCGTTCCATCGCCAGCCGTTCGCGCTGGCTCAGCCCGGGGACGTACTGGTTATTGCCGGTTTGCGGCAGCGCGATCGGCAGTCGCGTAAGTTCGAATCGTTCCTGCTCCAGGCGGTTCAGCGCGTCGTTATTGGATTGGTACGTCGCGCGCAATTGGCCCAGCGTGCCCAGGTTGGCCGGCAAATTGTCCGGCATTTCGCCTAGATGGCTCATCTTAAACTCGCGAGCCTTCTGTTCCTGCGTTTCCAAATTGTCCTTCGCTTCAACCAGCTGTTCGTTCAGGAATTGCGTGGTCGATTCCGTCACCTGCTCGGTGGACTGCAGGTTCCAGGCGATAAACCGCGTGGCCAGGTCATTGGCCACCTGCGCCACCACTACCGGATTGCGGCCCTGGTAGGTGATGGTAAAGGACCCGGGACCATTGCCCGAGGCATGCTTCACCTCGATGTTCACGTTCTCGCGCATCACTTGGACCACTTGATCGCGCGACATCGACTGGCGGAGCTCCGGATAGAGATGGTAATGATCGATCACCTCTTGTAACCGCGTCGTGCTCAGCACCTGCTGCGTGATGGTCTGCAAGCGGTCCGTCAGAAGTTCCTTGACCGGGGGCGTTACGTACTGATCGGAGACCATTTGCGGGTCGACAAGAATGGTGGTTGTGGCCTGATATTGATCGGGCAGCAGCGCAATCGCCACGATCAGCGCTAGGGTGAGCCACAGCGTGGTCAAGAAAATCCACCACCCGCTCCGGCGAACACTCTGCCAGTATTCCTTCAGTAGCTCGATCGGCTGGTCCATCGTGTCAGTGCTCATGTGATTCCGTAACTCCCTTTAATGAATTGCTCGTCCTCGATATCGTTCCGTTCGTTCTTGTTACTTGGTCAGCCCTTTCGGTTGCGGCTGCCAGGCCAGGGAAACCAACACTTGGCTGCGGTTCAGGTTCCCCGTCACCGGGGCGATGCCAAAAGTCTGATAATAAAAGTGATAGGAGGCCGATAGCACCAGGCTCGGTGCCAGCGTCCATTCCGCCGTCGGGCCTACAAACAATCCATGGCCATTGCCTAATGGATTGCTCACGGAATCTTTCAGGTTGATGAATCCACCGTCCGCTCGCAGCCGGAAGTGAGGCGTAAGCACACGGACGCCGCCGGCCGTCACGTTGTCTTGAGTCTGGCCCTGCGGCAGCAACACCGCGGTATTGAGCTGGTGAACGTAGTTGATATAAAACTCCGAGCGCGCGCCCGCTTGGTAGACCAGCGAGCCGAAGCCGTTAAAACCAAGTTCCGGGAAACAGCCGGTGGAGCCAAATGCTGGGCCCGCGCCACCGCTGATGGTCAAACGCGCCGTCGGCCGTACTGTCAGGCTGCCTCCGGCATTGGCATATGTACAGTTTGATTTGTCTAAGTTGTGTCCGGTGGTTTCGTATGCGCCAATGCTCCACTTCCGATCCAGGGCGCGCTGATAGGCAAGCCGCACCGCCACCTGGTTAAAGTGCCCCAGTGTCGCGGTACTGAGGAAGTAATAGGTGTGCGAGACGGAAACATTGAAGCTCTGAGTCTCGCTCGGGCGCCAGTGGAATCCTGCGGAATCCTCCACGTAGGAAACCGGCTGGTTGTTCAAGGCGAACGAGGCATTGCCCCCCGAAGCGCCCGCAACGCCCTGCACGCTGCCAAAGCTCAGTCCGGACAAGAGACGCAGTTGGTCCAATCCATAGTGGCCCGAAGCGTCCACATCCCAGCCGAAACCTCGGTTGAACTCGCCGCTCGCGTAGAAAGCGGCCTGGTGGTAAGCCTGCACTCCCTGGTTTCCGTTCTTCAAATCCGTCACGGTTGCTGAATATTGCAGCATGTAATGTGAGCGCGGAGTGTTTCCGATAAAACCGATCATCGGAACCCAGGAAGAGAGAGCGCTGCCGCTCCCACCACTGCCCAGATTCGTGTCGTAGATGCCGCTGAACGATGACCCGTAGAGAAGCTGCAGCCGCGGTCCCGAGCCCACCTGGAACAATCGATCGCTGCCAAGCATGGGTGCGTATTGGACCGGCGCGGAGCCTGCCACCGGTTCATCCGGTGCCGTCGCAGCCGCCACACTCGAATCCACTCGCGCGTCCGGAGCCGCCGTGCTCGCATTCGCATCGCGTTTCGAGCTGGAATCCTGCTTTGAGTTGGAGCTTTGTGACTGATCCTGCGCCCACGTCGTCTGGGCGCCCATTCCCAGAACGGCCATTAGGCTTAAAGCCAAAAGGAAATTTTGAATCGATCGTGTCTTCATCTTCCCCTCATTCCTTACGGAACTACGACTGTATCCCCCGTACGCAGTTCGATGTTCTGGTCGCCGTTCTTCCCGTGAATCACGCTGCTATAGTCGAACGGATATCGCACCTGGTGGCCGTCCACGTTGCGCATCACGAAGATTGCCTTTTTATTGGCGTAAGCCGTTAGCCCGCCCGCCCGCGCAATCAGTTGCAGCACGCTGATCGGTGTCAGCAACGGGTATTCCCCGGCGCGGTTCACTTCCCCTGTCACATACACGGTCTTGCTGTGAATCTCCGCCACCGTGATGGTCACCTGCGGCGCCACCAAATAGGCTTTCAATTTATCGGTCAGCAATTGCTGAATCTGGAAGGGCGTCATGCCCGCAACTTTCATTTCGTTTACCAGCGGCAGAGCGATCTTTCCATCCGGGCGAACCACGACTCGTTGGGTGAGCTCCGGCTCTTTCCATACGCTCATTTCCAGAATATCGGCTTCTCCCACGGTGTATTCATTCGGATTGATCGCCTGAGCAGAGGAGGCTGCGGCCCGCCAATCATCCGGGACAGGCGCCGCCTTGTAGTTCTGCGCGTGCTGGGCTGGCTTGCCTTTCGCGCCTTGAGCCCATGCCGATTGGCAGGCTCCTGCAAAGATTCCAACCGCCACCACCACCATCAGAAGTTCGATTCTGCGCTTCATAGGGTCCCTATTTCTCCTGTCGTTCGTGTCGCCTGGAATCGCTCAACCCACACTTTGCAGATGGTGGGAAAGTCTCGTCAGTATTTAAGCAAGCAGGGTGCCAAATGCACAGTCCTGGACCTATTTAAATTCCATCAAATCAATAACTTCCTGCCTGGCCGTTTTTTGTTACTTTCTAGGGAGGGAAAAGTGAAATCCTTTTCCCTTCCGCGGAAAAATCATTTCCATCAGGCAAAACTATGGCCGATGGAATCGAAATCTGGTGGAAGTTGCTACTTTAGCTATTTCGCCCCGCGGCGAAGCAGCATCACTTTGGCGGTTTCGAAAATGATCGCGGAATCGAGCGTAATAGACAGATTTTTGATGTAGAAGAGATCCAGCTCCAGCTTGGCTTTTGCGTCTTCCACGGTGGATCCGTACGGATACTTGATCTGTGCCCAGCCCGTCACGCCGGGGCGAACCGCGTGGCGCTGTCCGAAGTAAGGGATCTGCTTCTCGAGCATCTCGCAGAAGTGGGGCCGCTCCGGCCGTGGACCCACCAGGCTCATCTCGCCGCGCAACACGTTGATCAGTTGCGGCAGTTCGTCCAGCCGGCAATTGCGAATAAATTTTCCAACCCGGGTGATCCGCGCGTCGCCTGCCACCGCCCACTTGGGGCCATCCGCTTCCGCGTTTTGCACCATCGACCTGAATTTCAGGACATCAAAGGGCCTTCCGGCCAGGCCCACGCGTGTCTGGCGGAACAATATTGGCGATCCGGATTCCAGCCACACGGCCACGGCAGTCATGGCCATCACAGGCAGGGCCAGAATCAACAAGACCGAAGAGACGAACAAATCGACGAAACGCTTCAGGGCCAAAAGAGATGCCGATTTGCGGAAACCGTCCGAAAGAATTAACCAACTTGGGGTCAGGCGCTCCAGCAGAATGCGGCCGGTGACTCCTTCGTAGCAGGAATGCGCGTCTTCCACGCGAATGCCCGAAAACTTCAATTGCAGCAACTGCGGGGCGGGCGTCATCCCCCGGCGTTCCTTCAACGAAAGAACCACGCGATCGATTTTTTCGCGCTCCACGATCTTTTCCACATCGCACACCGCGCCGATAATGCCCGGATTTACGAGCGATTTGCCGATATTTTCACCGTGCTCGTCCAGGAAACCCACCACTTTCATGTGCAATTCGGGGCGCGTCAAAACTTCGCGCACCAGTTCGATTCCCGCGGGTCCCGTGCCCAGAATCAGCACGCGTTCGGGACCGCGGAAGAAGAGGTCTGTTTCATCCAGCAAGGTTCGCCAGCCCAGCGTCGCTCCCAGGATCATGGGCGCTGCCAGGGCTGCGATGCCTCGCCCCAAACTCAGGTTTGGCTCCAGGTAGTAAAGCAGGGCCAGCGAGACGCACGCCACGCCGAGCGCCTGCAACAGGCGAATCACCACAAGATTCCGGCGATTCAGCACTTCTGAGCTGTAGAGATCGTTGTAATACAGGGAAATTTCGCAGACCAGGACCACAATGGCGAACCGCCAAAAAGTTTCGCTGGCATGCAGCGTGGGACCGACCATGCCACCGTTATAAAAGCGAAGAACAGTTGCCGTCAGCAGGCCGCCAATGATCAGGAAAACATCCGACGCGATCATCAGCATCGTCTTGGGTGGTACTCTCTGTCCACCGATTCTCAGCATGTCAGTAGCAACCCCTGTGGCAAGCCCTCTGTCTTGATCGATTCGTCCGTCTATCCAGTCCCCGGACCGCCGTGGTCTATATATGCAACCTTGTGACCATGCCGTTCCGGCACGCGGCCTTTATTTTCAATTACATAGAGACTCGATTTGGCAATCTTTCTTCGGCGGGTGAAAACCTTTTCACCATTGGGATAACTATGTTCCGCTCTAGTTCTAGTACCATTGAATCGTCCCGGCCTGTTAAGCTAAAGCCTTCCCCATCAATCGCTCGCCCGGCCCTATTCTCCCGTTGAACTTTTCGGATTCTCCCCGCTAATTGTGGGCTTACGTGGCGTCCGCTTGGGCGGCAGCCCCGCCTGGCGGATCTTATAGAGCAGTGCGCGATAGCTGATCTTCAGCACTTCCGCGGTCTTGCGGCGATTCCAATGGTTCGCCTGCAACACGCGAAGAATCAGCGTGCGCTCCATGTCTCGAATGGTTTGCTTGGCGATCGACTTCAGCGGAATCGAGCCGTCTTCCCGCATCTCAAAATTGATGGGAGCCGGCTTGCGCTCGAACAGTTCGTTCCGGAACGCTTCCTCGGAGCCCAGGATCACATAACGCGCCACGGCATTTTCGAGTTCGCGGGTATTTCCGGGCCAGTCTTTTCTTTGGAACATATCGATGACTTCGCGCGAAAAACGAGGCGCTTGCCGCTGAAAACGCTGATTGAAATGGACCAGAAAGTAGTCGATCAGTGCGGGAATGTCTTCGCGGCGCTCGCGAAGGGGCGGCATCTGAATATTAATCACATTGATTCGATAGAAGAGATCTTGCCGGAAAGTTCCCCCGGCGATTTCCTTTTCCAGTTGGCGATTGGTGGCGCAGATTACGCGCGCGTCCACGCGCTTATCTTCCTGGTCGCCGATGCGGCAAAACTGCCCGTCCTGCAGCAGTTGCAGAAGTTTGGCTTGCAGCCCAAAATCCATTTCGGCGATTTCGTCCAGGAACAAAGTCCCGTGATGCGCCATCTCCACGCGCCCGGGCTTGTCCGCATAGGCGCCGGTGAATGCGCCCTTTTGAAAGCCGAATAGTTCGCTTTCCAGCAGCGTGCCGGGGATCGCGGCGCAATTAACCTTGACGAAAGGTCCGGTGCCGCAGACAGAATTGCGATGAACTAACCGGGCGAGAATCTCTTTGCCGGTGCCGCTTTCTCCCTGGATCAGGACGGGGACGTTTGTGCCCGAGACTTTTTCCACCTTTTGCCGGATCGTTCGCATTGCTTCCGAACAGCCGAATACCACATCATCGGGCGGCAATTCGTTCATTCGACCGGGTGAGAAGCCACTGGAGACGGCATTCATTGGTTTTTGTGTGTTTTCCCTTGAGCCACTAGCGGGCTCAGCTAAAACTCCATCCGTTCCTTCATTCGGTTTGCAACAGGCCTGAAAACTAGGACACTTGAGCTTCGCGGGTATACTGTGCATTCGGACGCCCAAAGTCCCGATGGACGGGATTCCGGCTTGTTTGAGGCGATCCTCAGAGCTGAGGAATCTGCAAAAGATTTAAAATCTGTCGGTTGCGGACGTAATTTGGCCCGTATTGAGAGTACTAAAACTTTTTATCAAAATGACCAAGTTTGCGCACATTGAATGAAAATCATTTCACATGTGGGAATCGACTTTTCCACTACGCACCTTGGCTTGGAAGCATTGCGAAGAAGACCCCACGGGCCGCCGATGCAATTCGAAAGCCGCGCAAGGCTCGCGTAAATAGTTGATATTCCTTGGTGATCCGCGGATGCATCGAAGGTCCATGCGGGTCCACATTTTCCTCGAAGCCTGATTTCCAGCTCGCCAATTCAGGCGGCTTGCCTGTGGAAAAACACGATTCCTTTCGCGCGGCCCGCCTTTTTCTCCGGCATCCTGACTTTTGGTGTTCTTCGCAAGGAAGATCTGCGCGACCTGTGGCAAGCACTGAAATGCCATGGCTTTCAATCCCCACGTGAACATGGCCGTTTCCACACAAATGGATAGAAGTCGCTTTGGCATTTTCAAATTGAGGAATAGTCTTTGTAGGAACTACGGACATGCCCGCCAAAACGAAACCGCGGAGGTATCCGCGCGTCGGATTGCCGAAAGGAGTGCTGGTCGCCTGGCAGGCCGGGGGCGATCGCATCGTCTCAAAAATTGAAACGATGGGGCTTGGCGGGTTATTTATCCAAACTCCTGCGCCGCCCGAGGTGGGTTCGATCGTGAAATTATTTTTTCAATTGCCGGGCGGCGCCGTTCGCGCGCGAGCAGTAGTCCGCAACACCGAACCGGGCGCGGGGATGGGAGTGGAGTTTACGGGAATGGGCTACGAGGCTCGCGCCCGGCTGGTGCAACTGCTCAAGCGGTTGCTTGAATGAACGCGTGAACGCTGCTGCCCGGAGACCCGCCGGATCGCTATCGCTTCGGAAATATTATATCTTCCAGCAAGTCCGCTCGAGCCTTGTGATCGGAGGAAATCACGTTCAGCAGATCGCTGACGGAAATTGCTCCGCGGTATCGCCCTTTTTCATCCACCACCAGCAGGTGATAGATGCCGTACTGCTCCATCAGCCGCAGGCAAGCGTCGAGAGGCGTTTCCGGCGGAACGGTCACCAGATCCGCGGTCATCACTTCCGTGACTTTCATCCACGCCGGACATTTATTCTCGGCGGCCACTTTGTCGGAAATGTCGCTTTGCGAAATCACGCCGGCCAGCTTCCCTTCTTTGTTGCACACGCCTGCGGCGCGAATTTTCTTGTCGCGCAAGTAGCGGGCCGCATCGTGTACGGTGGCCTCGTCGCTCAGCGAATATACTTCTTTGCGGGATGCAATCAGGTCCGCTACGTTCATCGGACCCTCCTCGGTGAGAAGATAGATGCATGGTAGGACGACCCCGGCGGGCGCGCAAGCGATTCTTCTGGAGAGCTGCAGCTAGGATCCCGGCGAGAGGGCTTCTGCGCGCATTCTGGTTTGCATCGGTTCACTCGAAGACGAACGGTGATGCCTCGGCGGAAGAAGATGGAATTAAGCGGATAAATTCCATTTCCTTCCGTCATTCATTAATTTTAGAAGGGCTTGAGTCTGGCAACACCACGGCCCACGCGAGCGGGCCGCTCTTCCGGCGTTCCCACACTTCGTTTTAGACTGGCTCACCGCGGATGATATCGTATCGTTCGATAATGGCCGCAACCCCGATCGTTTCATGGCCATCATCGCTTCTCTTCTCCACCCGAACTACTTTGCCGTGGGCGCGAACAAAAACCTCCGTGCCCCGCGTGATTTCGGCCGGCAGAGTAAGTGTGAAGTCGAGTTCCGTCCCGGGAGAGAGTTCCTTACTTACGGTAAAATAAACCCCCCGAGTAGAGATGTCACGTGTCTGACCTGTATGCGACGCCGGTTCCCGATTTAGCGGAATCCGGACATGCACAGGAAGAGACAAGTCATAACGGCGAGCTGTGCGACGCTCCGTCATTCCCGCTGCTCCTAGACAAAATTAGGCGTACGTTCCCCCGCCCTACTAGCAGCAATCATTGTTCCAAACGCCCTCGAAAGAATAAAGATCTTCGAGGATATCCAAATTTTATGGGCGGCTGCACGCACCATCGCAATTCATTTTCGAAAGCCCCGCAACTCCTTTGACCACAGCAACTAACAATTATCTCCGAATTTCGCGCCAGATGCGGAATTATTTATTCTTC
>JBGPTK010000070.1:0-16001 GCA_041490605.1 Terriglobia bacterium
ACCTCGTCGCCGGACGCGACGTCCGCCACCCCGCTCTCGACCGCCGCTAGCCAAACGATTGGTAAATCGCAGCTTGCGCGCTTTCTGCCGCCCCGCCTCTCCCTTCCCTGGATCTCTGCTTCGTCGCATTCCCCGCTTCTACCTGGCAACTCGGTGTAAAATCCCGCCCGGCACTCCGATTCAAAATCTTTCAGCATGCGGGCGGCGCGAATGAATATTCACTCGATGCAGGAGCTTCCCAATCTCCAGGGCCAGGTGGCCATCGTCACCGGAGGCGGCCGTGGATTGGGAAGGGAATTTGCCATCGCGCTGGCCGCTGCCGGCGCCAGCGTTGGCGTCATGGCTCGCTCCGAACATCAGCTTAATGAAACCGTCTCGCGCATCCGCAAGGCGGGAGGCAAGGCCCTGGCTTCTCCCGGTGACGTCGCCAGTCCCCCCGCCGTCCAGAAGTTACTGGGCGAAGTGGAAGAGGAGTTCGGTCCCGTGAATTTGCTGGTCAGCAATGCCGGCACGGTGGCTCCCATCGGCCCCATCGCGGAAGCGGATCCTTTCGAATGGTGGCACGCGTTCGAAGTCAACGTCCGCGGCACCTTCCTCTGCGCCCGCGCCGTCCTGCCCGGCATGATCGCTCGCGGCCGGGGCCGCATCGTCCATATCGCGAGCGGTGCGGGCGCCATGACCATTCCCTGCCTCTCCGCTTACGTTGTCAGCAAGACCGCGCAGGTTCGTTTTTCGGAAGTGCTGGCCGCGGAAGTGCGGCAGCAGGGCATCAGCGTCTTCGCCATCCAACCCGGCACCGTCCGCACCGCCATGTCGGAGCACTCGCTGGAATCCCCCGCCGGAAAAAAATATCTTCCCTGGTTCCGCAGAATATTCGAGGAGGGCCGCGACGTGCCCCCGGATCATGCCGTGAAACTGGTTCTGCTTCTCGCCTCCGGCCGGGCGGACTTGCTCGCCGGACGCCTGCTCAGCATTGCGGATAATGTGGAGGAAATGATCGAACGGGCCGAAGAAATCCAGAAAAAGGATCTCTTCACCTTGCGGCTTCGCAAGTTGGATTAGGAATTGCCTGCCGGTTTTTCTTCCGGAATTACAGCCGGGTCAAGGCGGTGGCTTCGTCTTCGGACAAGTCCAGGATGCTGTCCAGCCTCACCATCTTCAGAATCTGCGTCACGCGCTTCGACGGCGCAAAAAACGTGCACTTTCCATTGGCTCGCTTCAGCGCGGTAAACGCGCGAACCAGGGCGCCAATTCCGGAGCTATCCAGCTCCGTCACACCGGAAAGGTTCACCGCCAGTTTGTTGGTCCCGGCATCGACCAGGTGCTGGACTTGTTCGCGGAAGGATTGCTCCGCTTCTCCCAGCTTCAGCGCGCCGTCTAAATCCACGATGGTGGCATTTCCCACCTTTCGAACGCCAATGTTCACGGGGACCTCTCTTCGCGCTGCCAACGCTACCCGAACTCAGCCCGCCAATCAAGGGGGAGGGGAATTTTTGTCCATTGCCTTGACTCCCCGGAGGCCCTTTGCTAGCCTCAGCCCGGTTTCGCCTGCCGTTCCCACAAATGGGACGCGGGCTTCCGTGGCCAAATAAAATCTCTCTTCCCGGGAGAGCGCCTTGGAATCATTTTCCGCTCTCTTTGAACTCGCTACAGTTTATTACTCGTGCCGCGACGTCGATGCGCTGCTCCGGATGTTCTCGGCCCGGCTCGGTCCAGCTATGGGCGCGCGCGCGGTGCAGGTTTGGCTTTATCGCGAGGAAGAGGGAGGGTTGCGCTGCCGGGGGCGCTGGTCCGAACCGGGCGAAGGCATAGAACCAGTGAATGAACCCGTCAGCGAGGGTGGCCTGATGGAGGTTCTCGCGGACGGGGAATCGCGCCGGTTTTCTGCCAGCCAGATTGATCCCGAAGGGCTTGGGCATCTCCAGGAAGCATCCCGCGAACGGGTAAAAACAGCCATGTACGTTGCCCTGCCCCTGGCCCAGGGTTTCGCGGGCGTGGTAGAAGTGTTAAATCGCCGCACCGGCGATTTTTCCGCTACCGATGCCGCCTTCGCGGAAGAAGCCGGCCGCATCACCGGTCTCGCCCTGGAAAATCTTCTAACCTCCGAAAAGGAGCGTGATGCCCAGTTCTTCACCCTCGAACGGCTCACCGCCCTTTACGATCTGAGCCGCATTTTTAATTCCACCCTCGAGCTCAACGAACTGCTCCCGGTAGTTACCGAAAAGATCCGCGATATTTTGAACGCGCAAGGCTGCAATCTCTGGCTGATCAATCCCCAGGGTACGGAACTCCATTTCGTCCAGCAGGCCGGCGCCGATCCCACCACCCAGGACGGCGCCAAGATGCCCGTCGGCGAAGGGTTGCTGGGCCAGGTGGCTCAGCAAGGCGTGGGACAAGTCGTCGAATTCGCCCTGGAAGAAGAACGCCTCGCCGGCCGCCAGGTAGCCGGCGAAGAATTTCAGATCCAGACCATGATGTGCGCGCCGCTGATGAAAGAGGCGGAAGTGCTCGGCGTGGTGGAAGTGGTCAACAAGCTCGATGGCACCGCGTTTGATGAGGACGATCTTTTTTTCTTGAGCAGCATTTGCGAGCAGGCCGCGATCTCCCTGCACAATGCGAATTTGCTTGAAGCGGAGCGCAAGGTCGAAGCGCTCGATGCCCTCCTGAAAATCAGCAAGGAAATCACATCCACTCTCAATCTGGATCATGTGCTCACCACCGTCGTGAATCAGGCCGCCACGGTGGTTCCTTTCGACCGTTGCGCCATCGGCTATTTCGATCGCAATCGCTTCGTTCTGGGCGCCGTCTCCGCGGAAGCCGAAGTTCCCAAGACGCCGGAGATGGCCCGCTTGCGCGATGCCATGGAATGGGTGTCCACGCAGAACGGCCCCGTTTCCGCCGACGAATACGAAGCGGGCTGGAGCGTCGATCCCGCGGAAGGCGAAGCTCAGGTGGTATCTTTTTTGACCGCCAATGGTTACAGCGGATTCTATGCCCTCCCTTTGCGCGACGATCAGGGAATCGTCGGCGTTCTGGCTCTCCTCAGCGCCGACGCGGAATTCCTCAACAATCAGCAGCGCGAAACGGTCACGATTCTCTCCAATCAGACCTGCGTGGCGCTTCGCAACGCCGAGCTCTATCAGCATGTCCCGCTGGGCAGCTTTTTGAAGCCCTTCGCGGAACGGCAGCAAAAATTGATGCACGTGTCCGGCAGTCGATGGTTCGAAATCGCCATCAAGTTCGCCCTCGTTGCGGGAATCCTGATCGTGATTCCCTGGAAGATGCGCGTCGGGGCCAACGTCTCTGTGGTTCCGGCCGAGCGGCGCGTGGTCAGCGCGGAAGTGGGCGGCGTGATCCAGCGCGTGCTGGTGCACGAAGGCTCTTCCGTAACACCGGGCCAGGCGCTTGCTCAATTGGATGATGGCGAAGCCCGCGTCCGGCTGGCTCAAGCCCAGTCCGGCCTGGCAGCGGCGCGGCGCGACCTGGCCGACGCGGAATTTAAGCGCGATCTGGCCGCCTCCGGGCAAGCGCGTTTGCGCGCGGCCATGTTCCAGGCGGAAGTGAATCGCGATCAGGAGCAGGTGGAAAAGGCTCAACTGCGCTCGCCCATCTCCGGAATCGTCGTCACCGAAAAAGTGCAGGAAAAAACGGGCAAACTCCTGGCTTCCGGTGAGGCGTTCTGCGAAGTGGTGGAGCAGGACCGCATGGCCGCGGAGATGAAAGTTCTGGAATCCGACGTTGGACTCGTCCGCCCCGGCACCGGCGCCTTGATCCGGCTGAATGCATTTCCCACGCAAGCCTTCCGGGGCAATGTCGAGCGCGTCAGTGCGCAGACGGTTGCGATTGAAGGCGAACAATTTTTTCTGGTGCGCGCGGTTTTCAATAATCCGGATGGCTTGGCGCGCACCGGCATGGCCGGCCGCGCCAAGATCACGGCCGCCGGGGGTTGGTTCCACAGCGGATGGTATCCGGTCGGCTACGTGATTTTCCGTACGCCGGTCGATTGGACTTGGGAAAAAGTGTGGGGTTGGTTGCCGTAAAGGCCTCGAGGGGGAAAAATGAAACGCGCCGGGTGGATTTTTGGAGCTGCGCTTGTCTGGGCGCTGCCGGGCGCCGGCTGCGGGGGATCGCCGGCTCCTGATAATTCCGCGGCAGCGGCGGCCAAAGCGGCGCCGGCGGCTGCCACACCCGCTGCCATTGGCAATGATTCCCAGGATATCCTGACCGTGCTCTCGGTGGAGCACGAAGTGGACGTCCTCGCCCAGCGCGACGGACCGGTGTTGGAAATCACCAAGGATGAAGGGAGCCGCGTCCGCAAAGGCGATGTTCTGGCGCAACTCGACCAGCAGTCGCTGGAGTCCGAAGCGGAGAAAATTCAGGCGGATCTTCGCGTGACGCAGAACGATGTGAAATTCCTCGACGCCGAATTAAAAGCCAAACGCGCCAATCTTCGCCGCCAGCAGGAACTGCGGCAGTATGGGCTCAGCAGCGACGCCGATCTCGAGCAGGCCGAATTTCATGCCAAGGGCGCGGAATACGACCTGGATAGCCAGCGATCGAAAGTGGAGCGCGTCCAGGCGGAACTCCGCACCACGCAATTGGAACTGGCAAAAATGAAAATTCGCGCCCCCTTCGACGGCGTCGTCGTCCGCCGTTACATCCGCCAGGGACAGAATGTTGTGAAGGACGACAAATGTTTCCGCGTCAGCCAGCTCAGTCCCCTGCGCGTTCAATTCCAGATTCCCGAAAGCTCCGGACACCACCCGCGCCTGGGTGACGAAGTGAAGGTATCGCTCTCGGCCGATCATCAGCGCATCTACACGGCGCGCGTCGCCAGCGTCAGCCCCACCGTCGATGCCGCGAGCGGTACGTACGACGTCACCGCGCGGCTCCTCGGCCCGGATATTTCCGATCTGCGCCCGGGAATGGCCGCCCGCGTTGTCTGGCCCGGAACCAGTTCCAGTCCCAAGCACTAACCGGAAACACCATGCGCTTCGGCCCCACCAGCTTGCAAACTTCGAAGATCCTCGCCAAGGGTCAGCGCCGGGCTGCCTTTCGCAATTCCCTCCGCGTCAGTGAACAGGTATTCGGCGGTGAAGTCAGCTACATGGTCAAGGTGCCGGAGTCGGATAACTACTACCGCCTGACCCCATACGACTACGAACTGATCCAGCTCTTCGATGGTTCCCGTACACCCGGCGAAGTCGCCCGGGAAATCACTGCTCGCTATCCTGGATCACCCTTCTCGGAACAGAGTGCGATCGACTATCTCAACGAGGCCGATCCCAACTTATTCGAACGCAGCCAGCAAGAACGGAATCTCGCCGTTCTCGAAAAAATCCGGCAGGAACGCAAGGGACGCGCGGAACGCTCGAACATGCTTTACTTCATCGTGCGCAGCTGGGAGTCCGACCGGTTCCTCAATCGCGTATATCCCTACCTTCGTGGGATGTTCACGCGCGGTTTCGTTATTTTCTGCCTGATTCTTTTTGCGCTGATGGCCGGAATTATGGCTACTGACTACAGCCGGATCCAAACAGACACGGTCAATTTTTACCGGAACATGTACGACTCCTGGTATAACTTCGCCATTTTCTGGGTGCTGATGTTCTTCGTGATCGGCCTTCACGAAATGGGCCATGGATTGACTTGCAAACATTTCGGCGGCGAAGTGCCGCACATGGGCATGATGTTCATTTATTTTAATCCCGCGTTTTACACCGACGTGACGGATATGTGCCTCTTCGACAAGACTTCAAAACGGATGTGGACCATCTGCGCCGGCCTTTGGACCGAAATGATCATCTGCAGCTTTGCTACGTTTGCTTGGTATTTCTCCCGGCCGGGCTCCCTCTTGAGCCTGGCCGGGTACCAGGTGATGCTGTTCACCGGAATTTCCGCTCTCTTCTTCAACCTCAATCCGTTCATCAAATTCGATGGCTACTACGTGCTGAGCACGTTCCTGGAGGTCGACGGGCTGAGTGAAAACGCAAATCTGTATCTATGGGCCTGGATTCGAAAACGCATCTTCCGCCAAACAGTGGAAATGCCGGTAGCCAGCCGGCGTCTTCGCCGAATCTATCTCTCCTATTCCATTGTGGCTTTTTGTTACCGCCTTTTTGCCCTCTACGTGGTGGTCTTACTCTTGAATGGTATCTTCACGCGCCGCTTCGGCACGACGGCGGGGATGCTCGCCACGCTATTCCTTTTTTATTTGATTCTTCGGAAGAGAATCCGAAAGTCGGCCCCGTTCGCGCGGGCTGAAATCCGGGCGTTCAAGGAGAGACTGATGAGGTGGAAGATGTCGCAAGGGCAATTGGTGGGTGCGGCCATCGCCGCAGCATTCCTGATTGTGCCCATCGCTCCCGATCGAGTCGCTTCCGATTTTCTTCTCGAGCCCGGCGCCCGCGCCGATGTCCGAGCCGTTGCCCCGGGAGTGATTGCGCGGGTGAATGTTCACGAGGGCGATTCGGTGGAAGCCGGAAGCGTTCTTGCCGTGCTTCACAATCCGGAACTCGAAGCGCGCGCCGCCGTCCTTTCCCATGAACTGGAGAACGCCGAGCATTCACTCTCCGGCGCCCAGGCCGGCAACGATCGAATGGCAATCGCAAAGGCGGCGCAGGATGCCAAGCGGATTGATACGGCTTTGAAGGAAGCGCGCGCGAAGCTGGCGGCGCTCACGTTGCGTTCGCCGATTTCCGGCATCGTTACCACTCCCCAGATTGGGCAGAAGGTTGGATCCTACGTTGGAGAAGGAGATGAATTTGCCGTCGTCGCGGACCGCCGTCAAATGAAGGCGCGTGTTCTGGTGCGCGACCTGGACCTGGAAGATGTGCGGCCTGGAGCGCTCGTCAAATTAAAAGTGCGGGCGAATCCTTTCCACACCTACTCCGGCTACGTCGAACAAATCATGCCCGCTGCTGCTTCCGATCAACCGGTCATTGAAACGCAGAAAATTGAAAGGTATGGGCAGGCGCTCACGAATTATTTTGCGGTCACGCTCGAATTGCCGAATTCGAATGGTGAACTTCGAGAAGGTATGACGGGAACGGCGAAGATTTTCGGCAAGCGCACGCCTCTGATTTATGGCGCCAGCCGCGGCATCTGGCGCTGGCTCAGTTCACAAATCTGGTAATTGCAAGAAAATCCCTCGAAGGTCACTTGGGAAAATTTGGAACTGTGTGACTTCGCCTTCCCGCGGATTCCTGTACGAAAAATATACGGGCCGCTCTACCAAAGAAAAAGGGCTGCTACCTTTCAGTAGCAGCCCTTTCACCTTCCTATCGAGATTTCTGAAAATGGACTTACGTGTTCGATCCGCGTCCGCCAGGAGCATTGCCACGGCCACCAGGGGCATTGCCGCGTCCACCAGGAGCATTGCCGCGGCCACCAGGGGCATTGCCGCGTCCGCCAGGAGCATTGCCGCGTCCACCAGGGGCATTGCCACGCCCACCTGGGGCATTGCCGCGTCCACCTGGAGCATTGCCGCGTCCGCCAGGAGCGTTTCCACGCCCACCAGGAGCATTACCGCGTCCGCCAGGAGCGTTTCCACGCCCACCAGGAGCATTACCGCGTCCGCCAGGAGCGTTTCCGCGCCCACCAGGAGCAGTGATGCCGGACAAAAGCCCTGAACCCTTCGGCAAGCCCTGAGAAGTCTTTTCCTCTCTGTTCTTCTTGATCGGCTTTCCCAAATTCTTGTCAGTCATTTGCTTCCCCCTCTCTTAGATTGCCCTCTGTGCGGGCTCTTGTTCTATAGATATGCATGTACCACGCCAAACGCAGCTCGGTCTCAACCTGAAAATCCGGGCTGCAAAGAAAGCACTTATGAGGAACCGATGGTGGAGTAGCGCATGGTTCTAGTCCCCCAGAGGGCGTTGAAATCCTCAACGGCCGTTGAATGGCTCAACACTCAGAGGCTGTGCTTGCGGCAGAGGTAATTCATGCGGTTCCGATCGACGCCGAGCAATCGCGCAGCGGCGGCCTTCACTCCCCCGCATTGGCTCAATGCTGACTCGAGCCAGCGGCGTTCGAAGGCGTCGATCTCTTTCACCAGGTTAATCCCGGCGCTGGGGATCTTAAATGCGCCTATTCTTCCGTTGACGGGCTTCTGCAGAAAATTGGGCGGCAGGTCCTGCTCGGAGATCATATCGGTATCGACCATGAGGACCAGGCGCTGAACGGCGTTTTCCAGTTCCCGCACGTTGCCCGGCCAGGGATAATTTTTCAGGACGTGCATGGCCTCGTCGGAGATTCTCTTGTTGGCCACCCCATTCGCGGCGCAATAAACCTGCAGAAAATAGTCGATGAGCTGGGGAATGTCTTCGATGCGCTCGCGCAGCGGCGGCAGAAAAATAGGAACCACGTTGATGCGGTAATACAGATCTTCGCGGAAGCGGTTCTGATGCACCGCCTCCTCCAAATCCTCATTGGTGGCGGTGAGCAGCCGGAAATCCACCCGGATTTGCCTTTTCCCGCCCAGGCGAATCAGGGAATGCTCTTCGAGCAAACGCAGGAGTTTGCTCTGCAGGGAATAGGGCAGCGTTCCGATTTCATCCAGGAAGAGTGTGCCGCGGTTGGCGAGCTCGATGCGGCCTTCCTTGGTCTCCACCGCGCCGGTGAACGCGCCGCGCTCGTACCCGAACAGCTCCGCTTCCATCAAATTTTCCGGCAGGGCCGCGCAATTCACGCTGACGAACGAACGATTGCGGCGGGGACTTTGATCGTGGATGGCCCGCGCCACCAGTTCCTTACCCGTTCCGCTCTCGCCGCGGATCAGCACCGTGGTAGTGCCGCGCGCCACCCGGCGGATGGAATCGAACAGATGCGTCATCACTTCCGTGGAGCCGATCAGGTCGCCAAAAGCTTTCTTGCGCTGCACCTCCTCGCGCAAGATGCGGTTTTCGCGCTGCAAGCGAAGCTCTTCGCTGGCGCGTTCCAGAGCGCCGCGCAAAACGTCCAGATCGATCGGCTTTACGAAATAGGCATACGCGCCGGCAGCCACCACGCTGAGAGCGGTGGCTTTTTTCTGGTCTTCACTCAAGACGATGACGAACGTATCCATGTCGCTCTGGCTCAGTGCATTGAGCAATTCGATGCATTCTCCAAGGCCATCGGATGAAATGCCCAGATCGATCAGCAGAACATCGAGCGGATCAGTTTCCTGCAGAAACTGGTAGGCTTCGGCGAAGCTTTCGCCTTCCACCACGTCGAAGGAAGAACGCAAAAGCGCGGCGAGCCGCGAGCGCGGAGCGGCGTCGCTATCCACGATTGCAACTTTAGGTTTTATTTTTCCTGTGGCCATCGGTGCATCATCGAATTGATGTGCGAGTTCATGTTCGTTCTTTTCGAATCAGTTTGCCTTCTTCCGCGGCGGAAGAAATTTCTTGTCAATGCTGGCGATGACCACGTAGTTGGGGTCCACCATTTCCGTCAAGTGGATGTGGCCGACTTTCGAGAGCAGCTCATAAGCGTCCAATTGCGAAAGGCCGTAATCCGCGTTGATCCAATAGACCAATTCACTGACGGCGATGCGCAGGGCGTCGTCTACCGGCCGGTAGATTCCCGCGGCCATGATTTCGTTTTCATTTTCGAAGCGAGGCCAGGCGATGCGCTTCCCTTTGAGCAGATCCACTTGCAGCCGAATCCGCAGGGGAACCTCGATCGCGGTTCCGTCCACTTCACCGTCTCCCATGGCGGCGTGGCCGTCGCCCAGATAGAGCAGCGCGCCAGGAGCGTTGACGGGCAAATAAAGAATGTTGCCAACGCTGGCTTCCGGCGCGTCCATATTGCCGCCATTTTCCGCGGGCACCACGGAGCTGCGCGCTTCGCCTCCGGCGGGCGCCACGCCGATGCATCCGATAAACGGATGCAGCGGAATCTTGACGGTGAAATTGGAATCGAGCGCCTGGAACGTGGCGGTGTTGGTCGAGTGATCAATCGGATAAAACCAGATTCTTTCCGGCAGCGGCGGATTCAGCATTGGAGTGTAGCCGGTGGAATTGACCGCGCCGAAACCGGGAGCCATCGCGCCGATGCCCTGATTGCCGTCCACTTCAATCTGCAGAAATCGCACGACGAGCGTATCGCCAGGCTCCGCTCCTTCAATGTAAAAAGGCCCGGCAAGGGGATTGTCTCCCTTCATCAGGGCAAGCGTGTCGCCGGGCTTTTGCACCGCGTTGCCGAGGGCGTCAGGCGTATTGGTTTCAAGAATGTCGCCGGGATGGAGCCGCGCAACAGGCGGCGCAGTGGCGTAAACATATTTGATCACGTCCATGGTGGTGTGGTAGCGCACCACCTGGCCCGCAGCGCCGGCCGCAGGCGGCTTCGATTGAGCAAAAATATTTCCGGGGAGCAGGGCAGCAGATGAGAGCGCAAAGATGAAGACAAGCGATTTCAGGTTCATGAAAATTCTCCCGATTCTGCCGTCAAAGTGGAATTTTAGGGCCGCGAATGAGCTATTTTTGCGCGATTTTAAGGCCTGCCCCGAATGCACGATATAGGAGCGATTAGAAATCTGTATCCCGCTGTTTTCAAATCGTTTGGCGATTTTTGACTGTGGCTGGCTCTGGCGATTAGCCAGGCGATTAGAATGAGGGTTTTTTGAGCGGATACAAGCGAATTTTTCAAATCCATTTTCCGCCCACCGACGCCCCCTCTGCCATGCTCGGCGCATGCACACCCCCTACCTTGAATAGCATGGATTCGCCAAAATGCAAGACCCTCTGCCTGTGGTCATTTGGGTGGGATTGTTGGGTTTGGAGTGTTGGGGTTGGAGTGACGACAAGTGCGCGAAGATTTTTCGCGGGCATTCAATGAACAAAAGATTTTTGCTCTGCCACTCGGAAAGGAAGCTCGACTCGATGTCGCGCGGCAGGACTGACAAGTTGACTTGCGGAGAAGCCGGGCTATCGGTCTGGATTCGGACTTCTTCCAGCGACACCATCGAATTGCGGGGCAGTTCTCTCCGTCAAGTCCCAGAAGCCCGTTTGCAGAATTGCTCTCGCGTGTACAAACGCTAGCTGCACTGCACTAATACACATCTTGGTAGGATCAACGATTCCCGTTCGTTCCAAATCTTCAACTTCCCTAGACTCCGCGTTAAATCCCACCGAATTGGTAGAGGACATCTCAATCTCCGCGAGAGCCTCTCGCTCGTTTTGACGAGCGTTAGCAATCTGTTGTCTCAGAGGAACCTCAAGGGCCGCCGCAATCATCTTGGCTGCTTCAGAACCAGTCTTCAACGATGCGCTCACTCTGAAAAGGGCGGTCCCTCCTCCAGGAACAATACCAGAGTCCATCGCTTCTCTAGCAGAGTGCAAAGCAGACTTCATTTTATACATACGTTCCGCCCTATCTAGAGAGCTGGCTCCTCCAACACGTATGGCGCAGACGCTCCCAACAAGGTTGGCAAGTCGTTCTTGCAGTTTCTCAATATCATAGTCACCTTTTTCGAGTCCGATCCGCTGTCGAATGCCAGAAGCTCGAGCTTCCACAGCCTGTGGGTCGCCGTCACCTCCGGTGATCCAACAACCATCTTTTGTGACTTCAACGTGCAGAGCCCACCCCAACTGGCTCAGCCGGACACTTTCAAGGCTAGTTGAAAAATGTGAGATCACGGTGCCACCCGTCGCGACCGCAATGTCCTCTAAGATGAGTTGCCGGTTCTCACTCATCATAGGTGCGCGCACAGCGACACAATCCAGAGTGCCCCGTTCTTTATTCAGTGCCAAAGTTTCGAGTGCCTCCCCCTCAACTTTTTCGGCAATTACGAGAAGTGGCGCCTTGGCTTTTGCGACCTGCTCAAGCAAAGGAAGTAATTCTTTCATTGAAGCCAGCACCGTGTCATATATGAGAACGCAGGCGTTGGACAGATCAGCAACTTGCCGGGTTTCGTCAGTGATGAATCGAGCCGACAAAAATCCTCTGTCGAAATAAATTCCCTCGCGCACATCGACCGAGGTCGTAGCCTCGCTACTTTCCGTCAATGAAACGACCCCGTCGGGCCCAGTATCAGTTAAGGCCGTTGCAATCAAATTCCCCACCTGTTCATCTCCAGCAGCAGCAGTCCGAGCAACAGAGGCGAGGTCCGCGTCAGTCGGTGCTCGCGACATTGCTTGGATCGCACGAATAGCAGTCTCGACGGAAGCGTCAAGTTCGTGGATAAGATCTCTAAGCACGACTCCACTTTGTAATGCAGTAAATCCCATCTCAACCAACTCCTGGAATATCAGAATTGCTGTTTTAGAGCCGTCGCCTACCGCAGCATTCATTTCCAATGCAAGTCGATTTGCATGTTCAATTCCTTTTCTCTGCAACGGATCTGGGGAGGTGGTTGCTGCGGCGATAACAACACCGCTCCGGTCAAAGCGAGTCGGGCCGAAGGTCTGACTCACAGAGATATTGGTACCGTGAGGCCCCAGAGCAGTGGCGCAAGCATCGCGAACTAGGCGTGCGCCCTTTATGACTAACTCTGTTCCCTCCCCGGATGGAACCAGGGAATTGATATTTTTTATCGCCTGGAGAGCGTTTGTGTCATAGGGCCAGCGGAGATCTTCATAGACATCAAAGCCTGCTTGGAGAGACTTGAGGGTCTCGGTTATGCCCAGACGCAACTTGTCTTCCCAATTCACTCGCCTTGTGTCGTAGACGATGCATCGGATGTGCCTGTAATCGAATGGCACATCAGTAAGACGCTGCGTAATCAGAACGGTCGGAACTCCCAAGGCGTGGCAGATGCCCAATTCATAATTTACATTCGGATTGCGTCCTGTAACATCAGCGATCACCGCTCGCGCTCTCCAAATTCGATTCCAAATGTCTTGGATGATCGGGGAAGTTCCATAGATATCGTCCGCTTTGATTGCCGTTAGTCCTGCCTCCCTTGCCGCGGGCTGAATAATTCCTGTGAAATATTCACGATGGGCCTCGTCAAAGGGCATCAAAACGAAACAACTTGTCGGGTCAATATTTGGCCTGTAAACCATCGCGATTCGGCCTCCCGAATTGAAAACGAAGCACCAAGATAAACAACCAACAATACTCGGTTCATGCAGCTAATAACATTAAAACAAAAATAGACGACACGGGGCCGACATTGATTTGTTCGTAAGGATGGAGAGGCGGGAACGGGGAGATTCCGGTGCTACAAAAGCCGTCCCGATCCCGCATTCGGGACCGGGACGCGAGAAACGCGGGCCTCGATCTAAGGCCCCGATAAAAAACGCTGATAAAAGACATCGGGGTACAAAATACGCACATCGGGATAAACTTCGCCCTTCGAGGCTCAGGGCAAGCGAGCAGCGCCCCTACGAATTCAAACAAGGAACGCCATTGTGGTTGCTGATGTCATCGACCTAGAACGACCATGACCTCACCTTCGCCAATTCTGCTCAGCTCGCGTAGGGTAAACCTATCGCCGGCGTGCAATCTGTTCTTGATCAGATCTGGAGAAAGGAACTTGAGAGGAACTGTGGCATCCGCTCCAGGCATCATTGGCCCAATATTGTCGAGAAGAAGCCTGCATTCAAAGTTTTCGCTTTGCTAATCAAGAATACAACCCAAATGATCCTCGGGCATCAGCCCTCTATGCACACCTGCCTTCGTGGAGTAGAAGCATATACTTGTGGTCACTCCTGGCTCAGCCGTTCGCAGATATTCACTCATTAGGGTTTTACATAGGTGGGCGCATCGAGCCTGTGCCAGCTGCCCCGCTTTGGGGAGGGTGAAATCTAATCCTGTCGTGCCGGTGCGCAGCGTAAATGGCCGCAAGAGCACAGACCGTCAAGAAGATTTGAAAGCCGACAGCCCAGAGAGGGGGCGACATCTGCAGGTTGGATAGCGTGGCCGTCAGAGAGGGTGGAAGATCGCTACCCTTGCAAAGAATCGAAATAGAATTGGACGCTGCATACCCGATGCTCTGGGCCCTCCATAGTGCTACGGCGTTCGAAATCGCGAATATCGCGAAGACGATTCCCAAGCCGATCTTGGCGCGGCCTGGAACAGGTTCCTTCGATCCCAAGATATATCCGAGCAGTGCCAGGGATGCTCCGCTATAGAGGCTCCAGAGGGACGTAACGGTGGAACCTGATTCTTTGTAGAGTTCGATTGCGAGTTTCAATCCATCATCGAGAATCATGTTTCCTCCGAGAGGCGGGGGACGCTGTCTTTTCCCCGGTCAAGGGCCTAGTAGTTCGCGGAATCGATCACGGGTGCATAATATCATTGAGGTACGTCACGTTGGGGTATGAGTGTGGGGAGAATGACGGGGACTAAATGAAAACGGAGAGCGTTCCGATCAAGGGCATCGGGGAAAGAAAATCGCGGGCCCTGATCTATGGCCCCGATAAAAGGCATCAGGGTGGAAAATACGCACATCGGGGTAAACTCCGCCCTTCGCGGCTCAGGGCAAACCCTTCAAAGCTCAAGGCAAGCCAGCAGCGCCCCTGTGAACGACAACCCCCATACATCCAGCATCCTACGGACTTCGAACGTCTGGACACCCGCTGCCATACTTCCAAAGTCATAAAAAGTCTTGACTGTACTGTTGGCTTTATGGTACATAGTAGTATGAGAGAATACGAGAACAGCCCCCAATCACCACTGCCGGGCGCCCCTCGCCGCCTGGCATCGCGCTCCTCGAGATGTTTGTTGCAAAAGAGTCTTAGCTGTCATTCCGAGCGAAGCGAGGAATCCAGAGTCGAACAAAAACTCAAGGAAAATGTAGATCCCCCGAGCCAAGCAAACGGCCCCGAGTCTTGGAATGATACGAAAAGGCGCGTTTTTCAGCATCCCTGGAGACGCCCCAGCACTTCCATCCCGCAGAAATTCACGATATTCGGAACGCCCCTCCCGCAGATACTTTCAGAACGCAAAATGCCGATTTCTAATCGCCTGGTTAATCGCCAACGGGAAACAATGTCAAAATGACGCAACTCATTGACAACACGTGCGGTTATGAAATTCTAATCGCTCCTAAATCGTCTATTTCTGGGTGCCTGTTTCCGTGGCCTGTTTTGCGGGCGAATTTGGACTGCCGGCCCATGCCGCTAGTGATGTTCGCTGACGGAGAGGACGTTGCCGTCGGGATCTTTGAACCAGGCTACTTTGGAGCCGTCGGGAGTGGACCAGATGCCGAGTTCCTGGTCCTGGATGAAGGGATATTTCTCGAAAACTACGCCGCGGGCTTTGAGCCAGGCGACGATCTTTTCGATATCTTGCACCTCCCAGCCCATGACGGTGTAGGCGGCGGGAGTGAACTTGGGGGCTTTGGCGATGCGGATCATTGTTTCGCCGGCTTGGACGACCAAAGCGAATTGGTCGTCGCTGATGAATTTAAAACCCAGTTTGCCTTCGTAGAAGCTTCGTGCTTGCTTGGAATCGCGAGTGGGAACGAACCCGACGATTTTGCTGGAAGCCAACATTTTTTCTCCCTCGTGGTTTTGGGAAGCAACCGCCGCTGCAGTTCCCCTGGCGCGGGCAGCGGGCTACTTTATTTTGGGCGGATATTTTGCCAGGGATTTTTTAACCATGTCGTCGAGTTTGCCTTCGATCTTGCTGGCGTCACTTTTTTCCTGGCTGGCGATGCCGCGCCAAACGAGAGACTTGGTGCTGGGATCGCGAAAATCGATTACCAGAGTGCCTTCGGCGTACGGCACTCTGACGTAACGAGTGCCCCAGCCGCGCCATCCGGCGGGGTAGGCCTCGACTTCGGATTTGCGGGCGGTGCCGAAATGATAGCGAATGTTGAGATCCGGTTTATCGGCCACCTGGGTCAGGCCCTTGGCGGTGAGAGCGCGAACGATGTCGGCTTCGATGCGCTTCTTGACGAGTTCGCTATCCAGGGCGGGATTCTTGCTGTTTAATTCGCCGCCACGGATTGCGAAAGTTTTGTAATCGCTGAATGGGGCGGCCTGGTCGAATTCGACCGTGACTTTTTGCGCCAACGCGGCGGGAGCGGCGAGCGAGCAGAGGATGAGGACTTGGATGAATTGCGAGAAACGGCG
>JBGPTK010000071.1:0-15329 GCA_041490605.1 Terriglobia bacterium
GATATTTGTATTCGGCACCGGTACGCCGTCAATCAGCCAACTGACTTGATGGCCGCCGCGAATGTGAAGCTGGTCATGAACCATCGTGGCGCTGGGCACATAGTCGGTGATCATCGCCAGGCTGTTGGTGCGGTCGGCGCCGGGTGTTTGGACGATCGCCGAGCGGCTGACCGTGCTTTCCGTCGTGGAAGATTCGGGGTTGACCTGGTTTTGCGTCGCCGTCACTTCCACTTTCTGCGAGACGCTCGCGAGATTCAGCGGAAAGTGAAGCACCGGAGCTTCGCCCGAAGTTACCGTCAGTGTTAGTTCCAGCGCGCCGAATCCGGCATGGGAGATCGTGATGCGGTACTCTCCCACCGGCACCGCATCGAATTGGAATTCGCCATCCTGGCCGGACTGCGTGGTCTTCGACCAATCCGAACCCAGCGCGCGCAACGTCGCGGTTGCGCCCTGGATGGGGCGGTGTTGCGGGTCGTGAACAATTCCTCGAATGTTTCCAAAAATGCTGGCATGCGCGATCGCCACGCCAAACAAAAATACAATCATGCCAAATAGAATTCCGAGCCTTCGCACAGAAGTCCTCCGTTCCCTTAATAAATTGTGTGTCTGAACCGGAACGAAAGAGAACTAACTTCGTGGAGGATGGAGCGGCGCTATCGAAAAACCTGTCTGAGGCGAAATTCCCGCAAGGCTTACAAATTCACTTAGTGGTTGAGGAGCAATCAAGGCGGCAGCCGCAGTCAACACCGTCGGCGGCAATGGGGAAGCAAAACCGTAGTCGAGCGCGTGATTGCACCCCGACCTTACGATACAGGAGTCGCTGGGAGCCGGCCCATGACGGTGACAGATCATTCCCGCCGCTTCCTTTGCGCTCGCTGTTTGCGGAACAGCGGAATGCTTCGAAGCACAGCAGAGATTAGTGCAGCACGGATGCTCGCACGCGCCGGCACGCGCCAGCAACGCCATGGGCGCCGCCAGCATTCCGAGCACAACGAGCATGGCCAGAATCCGTCGCATTAAATGAAATGCTAGCATGGCCGCTTGGGGTACGCAATTCTTGCTTCTGCGGATTGTTTTTTATTCCGCGACGATCGGTTCAAGGATTGCCAGCCGCTACGGTTCGGGGTAATCTCAGCGCAGAATGCCATTACCATTCAAACTTATTTACGATGATCGTTACGATCTGAATCTGGGCGCCCATGTGTTTCCTTCGCAGAAATACCGGCTCGTCCATGAAGCCTTGCTGTCAGAAGGCATCGCGCGACCGGACGACTTCCTTGTCCCACAGCCCGCCAGCGACGAAGACGTCCTGCGCGTCCATTCGCGCGAATACGTCCACAAATTGAAGACCAACACGCTCAGCGCCACGGAACGCATGCGTCTCGAGATCCCCTATTCGAAGGAATTGATCGAAGCGGTCTGGCTATCCGCGGGCGGTTCCATCCTGGCGGCGCAAAGGGCGCGGGCGGATGGCTTCGCCGTCAACCTTGGCGGCGGATTCCATCATGCCTATCCCGATCACGGAGAAGGCTTCTGCGTGATTCACGATGTCGCCATCGCCATCCGCCGGTTGCAGTTTGACCAGGCGATCGAGACGGCCATGATCGTGGACACCGATGTCCATCAGGGAAATGGCACGGCCGCCATCTTCGGGGGCGACGGCACCGTCTTCACACTTTCGATTCATCAGGAAAACAATTATCCTTATCCCAAGCCGCCCTCGAATGTGGACATTGACCTGCCCGACGGCCTGGGTGACGACGACTATCTCGCGATCCTCGAAAAACACTTGATGCAGTCATTCCATGATTTCCATCCCGGCTTACTTTTCTATATTGGCGGCGCCGACCCCTATCGCGAAGATCAACTGGGCGGACTGAAGCTGACCATGGATGGATTAAAGAAGCGTGACGCGATGGTCTATGAGCACGCCCGGCGGCTCGGAGTGCCTGTGGCGATTGCGCTGGCCGGTGGCTACGCACACAACGTGGCCGACACAGTTCAAATCCACGTCAACACCATTCTCGCCGCGCGCGATGCTGCACAAAAACACGCTGCTTCCTTCTTGCGCTAAATCCCGGGAAAACCAGCTGCTGCTTTCTGGGAGCGGAATTCAATTCGCCGGGGCTGGGGCTAAGGCGCCATTGATGGCAGCGGTCAGCAATCCCGCAAAGTCATCCAAATTGTAGCCCTCGGAACGAAAAACGATCTTTCCTCCGCGGTCGAGCACGATTACGGTGGGAATGGAATTAACCTGCAGAAATTCATCCAGCCCGTCCGCGAACACCACCGGCACGCTGATCTTTTCGCGGGCAAGGTAGGGCTGCACGCGCATCTGATCTTCGTCCGTATCCGCCGCGAGAAAGACGACCTCCGGTTTCCCCGCATAATCCTGGGCAATCTGCCCGAACAGCGGCTCCAGCTCCCGGCAAGGCGCGCACCACGTGGCCCAGAAATTCAAGACGATAATTTTTCCCTTCAGCCCCGCCAGCGGCACCGGCGAGCCATCGGGCTTTCGCAAAACAAATTCCATCGCCTCCTTGATGCCGTGATTCCTGGGCGGCGCCGCACTCGCAGCCGGAATCTCGTCCACACGATCGTAACCGGCGAGCAATGCTTCTCCCAATCCTGCTTCGCTGCCATGGACTCGACGCCAGCAATTTCCCAGCTTTTGCCGGACCTCGTGATGATCCACGGTTCCGATCTGGCTTTTCTCCGGCAGCACGAAGGCCTCGATATACCGGTCAATCGCCGTCTGGCAATCCTTCTGAATTTCAGCCACGTCCCCCAGCCAGAGCGCGGCGGCCGCGCTCGGCGCCAGGTCGTAACTTGTGTCGAAATCCTTCTTCGCCCGGGCGTAGGCTCTCTGCTCCATCTCCACTCGTCCGCGGATCAGATACATCGCGCTGCGGAGCTGATTCTGCTGCCGCTCCCAATCGGGAGCGGAGACGCGGGCCGGCTTGCCGGCAGGCGGTGTTTTCTCGATCCGGTCGATCACGCGATCCAGATAACCCGCTGCCTTGGTCAGGCTGTGTTCATCACCCTGGCGTTCGAGCAAGCCCGCCGCCACCAGCATCATCTGATTGTCATCCGGGTGAAGAGCGATCAGCCGCTCGGTGTATTCGAGCGCGCGTACGTGATCCTGAAGCTGTTCCGAAGCCTCCACCAACGCGCGATACACATCTACCTTGCGCGGCGCGTCGGGAAATTGCTTCAAATATTCCTCGAGCTTGCGCAAAAGCGCGGCTCGGTCGTTGCCGGCTGCCGCCACGGCACGTTCCAGCGCTTCATCGGCGTCGGGTGTTTTCGCAGCTTGCTCTTTTGCCTTCGATTTCGCCGGCGGGGTTGTTTGTGGTTTTGTACCCGGCGTGGGTGAAGCCGGGGTTGCGGCGGGATTTGGCGCCGGATCTTGCGCCGCGGCCGGATGCGCCGCGACCACCAGGACCAGGATTGTGGCCCTCGTCGCGAACACAAGAAGTTTGGGCAGCGCCATCAATTGTGGATTGTACTTCGGAATCGAAAAGAAGCGATGGAAACTCGCAGGCTTCGCTCAATCGAATTGGCCGGACAGGCACTGCCCGGACCACAACTCTTATTGAAGGCTAATATCACCCGACGCGGTCACCACCTGCACTCGCGCCTGTCCATCGCCCACTCGCGCCCGCAATTCGTGCCGGGGCCGTTCTTCGACGACCATCGGGAGGTTCGTCTCGATTTTTCCGGACATGGAGTGAGCGTAGAAACGGAAACTGGCGCTCGACGGGACGCGCAGGGTCACGTCGCCGGACCCCGTGTGAAATTCCCATGAACTGGACGGCGCTGGATTGCCCTCGATGCTGACATCGCCCGAGCCGGACTTTGCGCGCACATCGGCCTTTGCATCGCGGATTTTTAGGTCGCCGCTGCCGGTCGTGGAATCGATCGCTCCGCTGGCCCGCTCGATCACGATGTCGCCCGATCCCGCGCGCACGCGCACTTCGCCCTGGATGCCGGTCAGGTTCACGTCTCCTGATCCCACCGTCGCCTGCACCTGCCCACCAATATCCGTCAGGTCAACCGTGCCGCTGCCGGCCATAGCCGTTGTGTCTTGCTCGATCTGCCGGGCCTCGATCGTCCCCGAACCTGCTTTCAATCTTGCCGGTCCGTGAATTCCGTTCACGTGGATTTCGCCGGAGCCCACCGTCCCGCGCAATTCCGTCTCCACCGGGACCTCAATGGTGTAATTCACGGTGAAGTCTTCCATCCGAAACTGGCTCTGGCCCACGCGAACCAGGCTCCCGGTCTGCTCGATGGGTGGGTGTTCCGCGATCTCCTTCGCGCGCCGTTCGGAACTCTCCCACGGCCACGATCGCACCGTAAAGTCGCCGTGGATGCGCACCTGGCCCGCCGTTCCCGGCGTTATTTTTGCGTCTCCCGAACCATTCTTGAGCTCCAGGACGATGGGCCCCGACACGGTCAGTGTCTGGTCGAAGTGGCCCGAAACTCCAGGGGAGTTGACGCAGCCGATGGCAGTGGCCGCCAGCCCCACTGCTACAAAAACTTCAGCAACTTTTGCGAGAGTCCGCATTTTTCTCCGCGAAGAGCGCCTTGAATTGTTCCGGCATCCCTTCCTATCAAAGGTATACGCATCTTCGCAAGTGGAAGTTCCCTGCGGATGGCGCCGAAGAATGCGAGCAGCGTCATTTTGAAAATTGCCCGCGAAGCTGGCGCGGCGAGGAATCTTCCTGGCAGTCTGATTTTCACTGGGGAATTGCCCGGCGTCACCCAGAGAAGGGAAGCCATCCATCGGGCTTACTTCTTTTTGATCAGGATATTCAACGAGCCTTGACGGTAGCCTTCGAGATCAACCGTCACGAACGTAAACCCAATCTCGTGAAACCTCGCCGAAATCTGCTTCGCCATTTCCGGTTCCAGCCCGCGAGACATCTCCTCCGGCGCAATTTCGATCCTGGCCAGTTCACCGTGCGCGCGAACCCGGAACTGGCGGAATCCCAGTTCGCGAAGCACGCCTTCCCCCCGTTCGATCTGCTCCAGAATTTCTTTGGTCACGGCAGTTCCATAAGGAATGCGGGAAGAAAGGCAAGCCGAGGCGGGACGGTCCCACGTTTCGAGGCCCGCGCGCCGTGACAATGCCCGGATCTCGGCCTTGCTGAGACCGGCATCCAGCAGCGGCGCCAGCACTCTATGTTCCGCAGCCGCGCGATGGCCGGGGCGGAAATCGTGCGTGTCATTCGCATTGATGCCGTACGCAATTGCTGCAAATCCGCGCTCAATGGCCAGGCGCTCCATCTGGACGAATAATTCGTCCTTGCAGTGATAGCAGCGATCGGGATTGTTCGCGACATACAGTGGATTGTCGAACTCATGAGTTTCGATCGATTCGTGCCGCAAGCCTGCGGAGCGCGCAAATGAAAGAGCTTGTTCGCGGTCATGAGCTGAAAAACTGGCGGAGAGCGCAGTCACCGCCAGCGCGCGCGAGCCCAGAGCCTTGTGCGCGGCCCAGGCGAGATAGGCGGAATCCGCTCCACCGGAAAATGCGACCAGCAGGGAATCGAGCCGGCCCAGCGAATCCAGCAATCGATTTTCTTTTTCACAAATACTGGTATCCAGAGCTTGTCTAAAATCGGGCGCCGGCGCGCGTTGAGCAATTTCGTTCGGCATTTCCCGTACAGTATAGCGTAGTTGGCCTATTGAAAATCGAGCAGGACATCCACCGTGGCGTCTTGCGGATTTGTGCGCAGCCAATGCCCGATCTTTTCGTAGTGGAAGGGCAGATCACCGAAAGCTGCCTTGGCTCCCTTTTCGACGAACTCTTCATAGTAAGCGCGATCGAACACGGCTCCTTTATCGAGCCGCCACGCCGCGAGCAATCGGCGTTCGGCTTCGAGAGAGAGTCCGGTCAGCACCAAGCCGCCCATTTGAAATTGTATCCCCTCGACAATCGAAACTTTATAATTGACCGTTTTGGCCGCCTCATCGAAGCTCGCTTCCGCATCCACTTTCGCATCGAGATAGCCGTGGCGGCCGCAGGCCAGCCGCACTTTGTCCCAAGCCGCCTCAATCTTCATTCCGTCCGCCGCCTCGCCGCCGGTCAGCCCTGTCGCCCTCATGAGTTCGTCAGCAGGCACCGCCGAATTGCCGCTCCACGTAATGTGGCCGAATTTATAAATGGGGCCGGGATCAATCGTTACGATTATCAGAACGGTCGAAGCCAGGGGCTTTGATGGGTCGCCGGTAAAACGCGCAATCGGCGTCCCAAAATGCACGCGCATGTTCCCATGCTGCAGGTAGATGGGCCGCACCTGCTCGAAATCGAATAGCTCCATGGCAAAGCGCGAAAAAGGCTTTCCGACAATGTTTCCCAACTGCTCCTGAATGTGAAGCTCCTTGTTCGCGAATTCATCGCTGAACTTCACGCCACTCACATTCAGGTTTGAGCCGGTGACGTGAAACTGTTGGACTTTCGAATCGCCATCGGCGCTGTTCACCAGCGTGTGCTCCACGGTTCCCGCCACTCCCCGCGTTGCCAGCAATTTCGATAGAGCTTCGGCCATCTGGTCCAGGATCGCTCCGTTTTGCGGCGCGCTGCCGTCGAACATTCCCACCGATTGCTTCAGCGATTGCGTCAGCTCCTCGTCCGTGAACCAGGGAAAATTGTCGAAGGAAACAGGAACGGTGGGAGCGTCTTCCACCAGGAATTCAACCGATACATCCTCTCCCATGCTGCGAAATTTGAAGCGGACCGATTTGAAGAGGCCCAGCGCGGAAAGAGTGTTGGCCGCTGTTTGGAAATCTTCCTTGCGGAGAGTTGCGCCCTTCTGCAATCCCGAAACGGAAGCGATCTGTTCGCTCGAATACTTCTTTGAGCCGCTTACGGAAATCGCCGCCAGCTTACCTGAGCCGCCGGACTCCATTTTCGATGGTGTCTGCGCGCGCAGAGCCACCCCCCAAGCCATCGAGAGCAGAAGAAATATCACCGGCCGAAGCAGTCTGGATTGTTCGCGCATGGCCATTCCGTATCTATGATGCATGATCGAGCAGAATTGTAGGCCAGGGGACACGAAGAAGAAAGGGGCGATTCGACGCGGGGATTGGCTCTCGCCCGATGCAATTGCGATGGTTCGCAGCGCGGGCGTCCGCCAGAACTTTCCGGCAAGAAGGAATGCGTCTCTTTACTGCCTTATTCCACAGTCACCGATTTCGCCAAATTCCGCGGCTGATCCACATCGCACCCGAGCCGCACCGCAATGTGATACGCCAGCAATTGCAGGGGAAGAATCTCGAGAATGGGCGCGAGCAGTTCCGGCGCCTTTGGAATTTCAATGATGTGGTCGGAAGCCTCGCGCGCCAGGCGATCGCCTTCCGTCACAATCGAAATCACGATGCCATCGCGCGCCTTTACTTCCTTGATGTTCGAAACGCTTTTCTCGTAGCGCGTCATCGAGCAGGGATCTGATTCGTCGCGTGTGGCAATCACCACCACCGGCAGATTTTCGTCAATCAGTGCGTTGGGTCCGTGCTTCATCTCTCCCGCTGGATAGCCTTCCGCGTGAATATAGGAAATTTCCTTCAGCTTTAACGCCCCCTCCAGCGCGATGGGATAGTGAATCCCGCGCCCCAGGTACAGAAAATCCGTGTAGCGGAAGAACTGCCGCGCCAGCGCTTCAATTTCCTCATCCTGCTGCAAAATCGATTCCATCTTGTGCGGCAGATTGGTCAGCTCCTGCAGAAGCGCCTTGGCGTATTCCGCGGGATGGTTCTCCCGTTCCTGCGCCAGATACATTGCCATCAGCATGAGCGCGGTCAATTGGCAGGTAAACGCTTTCGTGGACGCGACGCCGATTTCCGGCCCGGCATGCGTCAGAATGGTGCCCGAAGCTTCGCGCGTGATCATCGAGCCGACCACGTTGCAGATTCCCATGGTCTTCGCGCCCTTGTGACGCGCTTCGCGCTGGGCCGCCAGCGTATCGGCAGTCTCGCCCGACTGGGTGATGAAAATTGCCAGACTGCGGCTGTCGATGATCGGATCGCGATAGCGGAATTCGCTGCCATAATCCACTTCCACGGGAATTTTCGCCAATCGTTCGATCATGAACTTGCCGGCCAGCGCGGAATGCCAGCTGGTGCCGCAGGCCACGATTTTCACGTTTTCGAAGGCCTGGAATTCATCGGCCGTGATCTGCATTTCATCCAAAAACACCTTGCCGCTTTCGAGTGAAATCCGGCCCAGCAGGGTATCGCGCACCGCGCGCGGCTGCTCGAAAATTTCCTTCTGCATGAAGTGCTTGAATCCGCCCTTTTCCGCCATGATCGGGTCCCAGGTCACATGCTGCACCGGGCGCTCCACGGCGCATCCCTCGAAATCCATTAGGCGGACGCCCTGCGGCGTCAGAATGGCGATGTCTCCGTCGTTCAGGAAGAAAATATCGCGCGTGTGATACAGCACCGCGGGGATATCGCTGGCGATGAAATATTCATTTTGTCCCAGGCCGATCACGGCCGGTGGTCCCAGGCGCGCGCCCACAATTTTGTTTAAGTCCCGCGTCGAAATTGCCACCAGCGCGTAAACCCCGCGCAGCAATTTCACCGTCTTCAACATGGCGTCTTCCAGAGGAGCGCCATGTTCCGAAAATTTCTCCAGCAAGTGGGCCACCACTTCCGTGTCCGTCTCGGTCTGGAACTTGTGACCCTCGCTTAGGAGTTGTTGCTTCAAGTCCAGATAATTTTCGATGATCCCGTTGTGAACCACCACGATGTCGCCCGTGCAATCGCGGTGCGGGTGCGCGTTTTCTTCCGTGGGACGGCCGTGCGTGGCCCAGCGCGTATGCCCGATGCCATAAATTCCGTCGAGCGGCGAAAGGCGGATCGTCTCTTCCAGATTTCGAAGCTTGCCTTCCGCGCGCCGGATCGAGAGGTGCCCGTTCTGCGCCACCACGGCAATACCCGCCGAATCATACCCGCGGTATTCCAGCCGCCTCAGCCCATCAATGATCAGGGGCACAACTTTCTTCGCACCGATATATCCAACTATCCCGCACATATTGATCTTCTCCAGCGCTAAGGTCTAGAAAACCGGATCAGGCGCCAATCCCCAGGAAAAGTAATAATTCAGACTAGCACAAAATTTAAGGCATCAAGTGCCGCGTGGCAGCACCTGTTTCGATGTCAGAGAGTCCAAAATAGCCGCAGCGAGGCGTTCGAAGCGAAGCGTTCCGGGCGGGCCTATTCGAGGATTTCGAAGCGGCATTCTTCGATGACGGGGTTGGTCAGAACATCCTTGGCGATGCGCTCAACCTCTTTCTGCGCCTCGTCGAGCGTCGTGCCGTTCAGCCGCAGCACAAAAAACTTTCCCTGGCGAACATCCTTCACTTTCGCATAACCCAGCGAAGCCAGCGCGTGTTGAATCGCCTGGCCCTGCGGATCAAGGACGGTCAGCTTGGGCATTACCCACACATGAGCTTTCATGGCCCGGCATTATATCAGGATCGTTTCTCGAATGCCGGAGCGAAGCTCGGGTCGCCGAACTTGCGCTTATTCCAGCCCCAGGGAGGCTGCCTGCTCGTCAAATGTCCGCAACATCTCGCTCTTCTCTTCCAGGGGAAGAAATGCCGCCTCGAAGCTCATCCGCGCCATTCTCACGACCTCAGCCGTAGAAAGCCCCAGGCGCCCCGCGATCTGATACTCGCTGAGCAGGTCGGTATGAAACATGGCAGGGTCATCCGTCGAGAGCACAACGCGCAAATTTTTGCGAAGGAAGTCCGGCAAGGGATGCTCCTCGATGCTCGCTTCCGCTTTCCCAAGTTGGCGAGCCAAAGCCCCGGTGCAAATATTGCTCGTCGGACAGTTTTCAACCGGAATTCCACGCGCCGCCAGCCAATCGATCAGGGCCGTATCGCGAACCGCTGCGATGCCGTGCCCGATCCGCTCCGCGCCCAGATGTTCCACCGCGTCCCGAATTGATTCCGGTCCGCCTACTTCTCCTGCGTGTACATGGGAGTGCAGCCCCCCCGCGCGCGCGATGTCGTAAGCTTTCCGGAAATCCCTCGCTGGAAAAGCAAGCTCGTCGCCACCCATCCCCAGCGCTACCACGCCGCCGGGTCGAAGCTTCACGGCCCAGCGGGCGACGTCCTCGGCGGCTTGCACTCCAAATTGCCGCGTCGCGTCAAAAATCCATTGCAGCCGCAGGCCCCTCTCTCGCGCGTCTTCCCCAACTTCGCGGATCGCCGCAAAACTGGCTTCCACATCCTGCTGCCGTCGAAGCATGATGCCGCAGGAAACGATCACTTCGGCATACACTACGTTCTGGCGCAGCAATTCGTCCACCAGCCCTTGCGCGATCAGCGCGTAGTCGGCCGGCTCCCGGACAAACGAAGTAACCCATTTGAACGCTTCCAGGAATCCCAGAAAATTCCGGTAGGAATACCGCGCGGCCACATCCTCGAGCGGGACAGCAACTCCATGGCGCGCGGCCAGCGCCACCGCCGTGCGGGGAGCAATCGAACCCTCCAGATGCAGATGAAGTTCGGCCTTCGGCAATGCCGCGAGAAGTGTTTTCTGCGAAGGGGAGTTGGTCGCCACGGCAATTCTTAGCGGGAAGGCAGTTGCGGCCGGCCGGCGTTGACCCAGGACGTCAGCCAGTAGGAACCTGTGTCAGTGGCGGCGTCGGATATTTGCCGGATCAATACGGCGCCCGCCCGGCTGTAAAAGTGATCGTAAAAATCGTCGGTGTAATCGGACTGTCCCTGTTTTGACCGGCGATCGGCGAGCAGGATATTTTCCAGCCAGCTATGGGCGCTCAAGCACATCTCGAAAGCATGATCGGTGGGGTCATTGATATAGGTGGCTTCGTTCGGGTGCACGAAGAAAAAAAGCTGGTAACGGTCCACCAGGCTGGAGCCGAATCGCTGGCTCACGCCCGTCTGGTTGGATAATTTCCCATCCTCATTCATGGTCGTGTTGAAGGGATCGTGCGCGGCCGCCACATAAAAGGCGAGCTGCGCGGCCGCGGCGCGCGCATCATCCCAGTTATGCGATTTGAAGGCGTCCGTCAGCCGCGCGCTGAATACCCCCACTTCCCACGGCAGCAATCCGAATGATTCCAGCGTGCGCTTCGTGAACTTGCTGACGGCCGCGTTATAACTCCGCGGCAGCGCGCTGAAGGGGAACTGCCCGTAGTGATCCAGCAGGATGAATTCGTTCTTGCGCTCTCCGGGATTTTTCTTCAGCGTGTCAAAGGGGTCGGTGACGTGCTGCACCAGGAACTTCCGGTTCGCCTCAAAAAACGGCATCAATTCCTGCGGCATGGTATCCACGGCCTTATTCGTAATCAAACGGACCGCGTTCGGACCCCAGGCAAAGCTGGGCAAGGGCGCCGTCAACGACACGGCGACGGCGGCCAGCAATGCCACGCCCGCCCGCACCCGCACGTTCATCCGCGAGTCCCCTTGGGTGTCGACGCAAGTCCGCTGTGCTTGCGGCTATAGAACATATAAATCACCATTCCGATCACCAGCCACACGAAAAACCGAATCCAATTCTCCACCGTCAGGCTGGCCATCAGGACCACGCAGAACACAATCGCGGCTATCGGGATCCACGGCATGAAGGGAACATGGAACGAACGCGGGCGGTCCGGCTGCGTCTTACGCAGGATGATCACGGCGATCGAGACCAGGGCGAACGCGAACAGGGTTCCAATGCTCGATAGATCGGCCAGCGTCCCAATGTCGAAGATTCCCGCGGGAATTCCCACGAACAACCCGGCCACCCAGGTCGCCACGTGAGGCGTGCGGAATTTAGGATGCACGCGGGAAAACGCGGCAGGCAGCAAGCCATCGCGTGACATCGAAAACCACACCCGCGCCTGCCCAAGCTGGTAGACCAAGAGCGAAGAAATCATCCCCATCAGCGCGCCCACGGTAACCCAGCGTTCCGTTCGGGTCAGTCCAATCGCTTTCAGCGCATTCGCCACGGGCGCCGCGTTCCGCAGCAAATCCCAGTGCTGAATGCCGGTCAGCACCACTGCCACCGCCACATAGAAGAAAGCGCAAATGAACAGCGACACCAGAATCCCAATCGGCAAATCCCGCTTCGGATTCTTGCATTCTTCCGCGGCCGTCGAAACCGAATCGAACCCGATGTACGTGAAAAAAACGATCGCGCCTCCGGTCAGCACTCCCTGCCAGCCCTTGGGCATGAACGGGTGATAATTCGCCGGCTGGATGTATTTGCCGGCGGCGATGCAGAAAACCACGATGGCTACCAGCTTGATGCCCACCATGATGTTGTTCGCGCCGGCCGATTCGCGAATTCCCACCACCAGCAGCGCCGTCAACACCATCACGATCAAAAATCCCACCAGGTTAAAATGGAATGACCATCCCATGTCGGGCGAATACGCGGGAGTACTGAGCGAAACCGGCAGGTGAATCCCGAATGTACTCAGCAAGCTTTCGATGTAAGCGGAAAAACCCACAGCCACCGCCATGTTTGACACGGCGTATTCCAGAATCAAATCCCAACCGATGATCCACGCGACCAATTCGCCCAGCGTTGCGTAAGTATAGGTATAGGCGCTCCCCGCGATGGGAATCATCGACGCGAGTTCCGCGTAGCACAGGCCCGCCAGCCCGCAGACAATTGCCACCAGAAAAAAGGACAACGCGATCGCCGGCCCCGCGCCTGGCCGGCCCGCGGTTCCCGCGGCATGAACGCCATGCAGCAGAACATCCAGCAGCGGCGCCTTAAATATCGAAGGGTATTGAACCACTTCGCCCGCCGCGGCCGTTCCGGTGAGGACGAAAATTCCCGTGCCGATGATCGCGCCCACACCGAGCGCCGTCAGGCTCACCCAGCCGAGCGTTCTCTTCAGACGCCGGTCAGGCCGGTCGGCATCGGAAATCAGTTGGTCGATGTCTTTGGTGCGGAAGAATTGGGGGTCCACCTGCCACCATCCTTACGCTAAGGTCGCCAAACTCTAACCTGAGAGCGACTTGCACGCAACCAGCAGATCACGATTAATTTACCTTGATGGAAATCAGGCCCAATCGAGCTGTGCGTATCGTTCGAGCAGTTTCTTAGTGCCATAGTCAGAGAAGCTGATCGTAAATTTGCGGTCCGAGCCATCTTCTTCAATGGCCAGGATGGTTCCCACGCCAAATTTAGGATGCCGCACTCGAACGCCGATCAGTGGATTGGACCGGCTGGCTCCGCCAGATGATCCAATGGTTCGCCCAGCCCCAGGCCCGGCTGCCGCGCGGCTTGGCCGGCGGACGAACCGCGATTCCTGGTAATCCGGATCAGGTTCGTAGCGCCGCGTCTCGCCGGCGTCCGCCAGCGATCCCGCGGCCGTCTCGATCAGCTCAGAAGGAATTTCCTGCAGGAAGCGCGAGGGTGTGGAAGGACGCAATCGCTCCTCACCGTAAATGCGCCGGTAAATCGCGCGCGTCATCGTCAGCGATTGCTTGGCCCGCGTCATGCCCACGTAGCAGAGCCTGCGCTCTTCTTCGATATCTTCATCACGATTCAACGAGCGGCTGTGCGGGAAAAGCCCTTCCTCCAGGCCCACCAGGAAAACGTGATCGAATTCCAAGCCCTTCGCGCTGTGCAACGTCATCAAACTCACCTGAGCCGATTCGTCGTAATCATCCGCATCGCTCACCAGGGCGGCATGGTCGAGCACGTCTTCCAGCGTCTCGCCCATCTCCGCGGCTTCCGCGACGGCGTTCTCGAGTTCGGCCAGGTTCTCCGCCCGCGAAGTGTGCTCCAGCCGGTCCTGCTCCTCGATCCAATCCAGATAATTGGTTCGATCGAGCACCCGCCGGAGCAGTTCCGCCGGCGCCATCTCCATGCATTCGCTGCGCAGCTCCACAATTAAATCGCGGAATAATTTCAAGGCTGCGCTCGCACGGCCTGCGCTGCCGTTTTCGACCGCCGCTCCAATCGCTCCCCACAGCGAGCCATTGTCCGCCTTCGCTTGCGCCTGCAACGCCGCGATGCTCTTGTCTCCCAATCCTCGTGGCGGCGTATTCAGCACCCGCAGCAGCGCGATGTCATCCTCGGGATGCAGCACCAGCCGCACATAGGCCAGTGCGTCCTTCACTTCCGATCGCTGGTAGAAACTGAATCCGCCGATCAGCCGGTAACGAATGCTGAGCCGCCGCAGCGCTTCTTCCAGCGACCGCGACTGAAAATTGGTGCGATAGAGCGCGGCAAAGTGCGCGTCCGCATCCGCGCGCCCCAGCCGCGAAATTTCCGCGGCCACGAATTCGGCTTCGCCCGCCCCGTCCTGCGCCTCGAAAAATCGCAGGGCCGCTCCGGCTTCTTTAGTCGCACGCAATGTTTTTCCGAGCCGCCGCTTGTTATTGGCCACCACTGCCGCCGCGGCATCCAGAATGGTCTGCGTCGAACGGTAATTCTCTTCCAGGCGGATTAATTTCGCGCCGGGAAAATCCTCGGTGAATTTCTGCAGATTGCCTGCTTCGGCGCCGCGCCAGCTATAGATGGATTGATCCTCGTCTCCCACCACGCAAACGTTCTTGTGCGTGCCGGCCAGAAGCCGCACCAATTCCTCCTGGTGCCGGTTGGTATCCTGGAACTCATCCACCTGAAGATAGCGAAACCGCTCGCTCCACGTGCGGCGCGTTTCCGGATGTTCCCGAAGCAATTGAACCGCCCGCAACAGCAAGTCATCAAAATCCACCGCCGCTGACTTCCGCAGGATCTCCTCGTACTCGGCAAAAAGCTTTGCCACCGTCACTGCCTCGGGATCTCTTCTCCCTTCCGCATCCGCCCCCATTTGTTCGGAAGAAACTCCATGATTCTTGGCGTGGCTGAATCGCGAAAGCAGGCCGCGTGGCGGGAATGCCTTCTTATCAATCTGAAGCCGGTCGAGCGCCATTCTCGCCGCAGCCGTTTGATCGTCTGTGTCATAGATCGCGAAGTCGCGCGGCAAGCCGATCCTCGGCGCCTCGCGCCGCAGCAACCGCGCGCAGAAAGAATGGAATGTCGAGATCCACAAATCCGATGCGTCGCGCCCCGCCGCGCGCAGCAGATCGGTGATTCGCTGCTTCATCTGATCCGCCGCTTTGTTCGTGAAGGTAACCGCGAGAATGGACGAGGGCGCCACTCCTTGTTCGATCAATTGCGCCACGCGGTAGGTGATGACGCGCGTCTTTCCCGTGCCCGCCCCCGCGAGCACCAGCACAGGGCCCTCGGTTGCCAGGACGGCTTCGCGTTGTTGTTCGTTCAGATCGTCAAGAAGTGGCATGAAGTCGGGTGCAGTGGTGAAAACCAATTCTATCCGAGCCTGCACCATTCGGCAAACGGGC
>JBGPTK010000072.1:0-15274 GCA_041490605.1 Terriglobia bacterium
GCCATCAAAGGCGTTCGCGACATTCTGCCGCCGGAATCGGCGCTGTGGAACCGCTTCGAGCAGACCGCCCGCGAAGTGTTTGCCACATATGGATACGGCGAAATCCGCATGCCGATTTTCGAACAGACCGAACTATTTGCTCGCTCTATTGGCACTGAAACGGACGTAGTCTCGAAAGAGATGTACACTTTCGAGGATCATGATCAGGTCGACCTTTCACGTACTCGCTCCAGCCTTCTAATTTGGGAATCCTCACAGCCGTCGTTCGGAGACATATACTGGTTTTTCAAGCAGGTGAGAACCTTTCAGTCAGCATATCAGCGCCTCTATGAAAAGGATGAGGTGCCGCGCACCCCAGATAACGACAGTAATCGGCAGAATTTATTCAATCTCATAGACAGGGAGGCAGGGCGCATCGAAAGACTTGCACGTGCAAACAGTTTCCGTGGCCGCGCAAAGGAGATGTTCCTCGAGCAACAGATCATCGAGGCGGAATTGCCGGAACTCGAAAAGTGGGCTGTGGAGGTAATCAGAGGGTTGCACACAGTGAAATTGGGAAACGAAATCACACTACGGCCCGAAGCCACGGCGTCCGTCTGCCGCGCGTACATCGAGCATGGGATGCAAACGCTGCCGGGGAACGTGAAGCTCTACTACATGGGGCCGATGTTTCGGCGAGAACGGCCGCAGAAGGGGCGGTACCGGCAGTTTTATCAGATCGGCGCGGAAGTGCTGGGGCAATCGGATGCGCCTGCGATTGATGCTGAAGTGATTGAGATGTTGATGGTGTTTTTCGAGCGCGCTGGCCTGACGCAAACTAGACTTGCCGTTAACTCGATCGGCTGTAAGGACTGCCGGCCGAAATATGTGGAATTGTTGCGCGAAAAGCTGCGCGAAGTAAAAGACAAGCTCGGTACCGACAGCCAGCGGCGCATCGAGACGAATCCGTTGCGCGTCCTGGATTCGAAATCGCCGGATGAGCAGCCCATCATCGAAACGCTGCCGCGCATTTCAGATCATCTCTGCGAGGCCTGCCGCGAACACTTCGCGAAGCTGCAAGGGGAATTAAAGCTGCGCGGCATCGAATATGAAATCAACTGGCGGCTGGTTCGCGGGCTCGACTACTACACGCGCACCACATTCGAAGTGACCGCCGCTGGACTCGGCTCGCAAAACGCCGTGTGCGGCGGCGGCCGCTACGATGGCTTGGTAGAATTGATCGGCGGGCCGCCAACGAAGGGGATTGGCTTCGCCATCGGCACCGATCGCGCCATTCTTTCGATTCAGGAGAGCGGCGAGGCTGCGGCTATCGGCGGCCTTGACGTATTCGTTGCCTGGATGGGTGCGGAAGCCTATCCCGCTAGCGTAAGCCTGGCGCGCAAGCTGCGCTCGGAAGGCCTATCGGTGGAAATTCCGCCCGAGGAAATGAAATTCAAGAAGGCGCTTGGGCTTGCGGATAAATTGCATGCGCGCTATGCCCTGATTATCGGTGGGGACGAAGTCGCGTCCGGCCAGTTCACGCTGAAGAATCTGGCCACGGGCGAACAGCAGAAATTGACGGAAGTTAATTTGATCGAATTTCTGAAGGGTTCTGCGCGTGGGTAGGAGCGAGGGATTTTTCTGGTCTTGAAGCTTAAGTAGCCTCTGGATTCTTCGGGCCAGAAATCGGCTTTCAGAATGACGGCAAAATAACAGTCAAAGTCGCTCGTCACGAAATCATGGAGCTGGAGGGTAGAACCGCTTGCTTGAGCCACTGGGGAATTTGAAACGAACGAATTATTGCGGCGAACTGCGCGCGGCGCACGCGGGCCGCGACGTGGTGCTGACGGGGTGGGTGCATCGGCGGCGCGATCTGGGCCAACTGATTTTCATCGACCTGCGCGACCGCGCGGGAATCGCGCAAATTGTTTGCAACGGCGAGCAGCATCCCGCCGCGCACCACAAGGCGGAACAGCTCCGCTCGGAATATGTTGTCGCCATCGAAGGCAAGGTGGTCCGCCGGCAAGGCAAATCGAATCCGGAATTGCCTACGGGCGAAGTGGAAGTGCTCGCCTCGCGCGTGCACATCCTGAACACGGCGAAGACGCCGCCATTTTTGATTGAGGACGACACCAACGCGAGCGAAGAAACGCGCCTGCGCTACCGCTATCTCGATTTGCGGCGCCCGAAATCGCACAAAAATATTTCGCTGCGCCACCGGGTGGTGCTCGAAATCCGCAAAACGCTCGACGAAATGGGATTCTACGAAATTGAAACGCCCATGCTCACGCGCTCGACTCCCGAAGGCGCGCGCGATTACCTGGTGCCCAGCCGCATTCATCACGGGCAGTTTTACGCGCTGCCGCAATCGCCGCAAATTTTCAAGCAGATCCTGATGATCTCCGGCATGGACCGCTATTTCCAGATCGTGAAATGTTTCCGCGACGAGGATTTGCGCGCCGACCGGCAGCCGGAATTCACGCAGCTCGACCTGGAAATGTCGTTCCCTCGGCAGCAGGATATTTTTGAGGTGATTGAAAAGGTGATGGTGCGCGCCTGCAACGTAGCGGGAATTTTCGTCCGCGCCCCGTTCCGGCATCTCGATTATAAGGAAGCGCTGCGCCGGTATGGCAGCG
The DNA here is from genome assembly GCA_041490605.1 of Terriglobia bacterium. Lineage (GTDB taxonomy): Bacteria > Acidobacteriota > Terriglobia > Acidiferrales > UBA7541 > JBGPTK01. Next base: position 2,616 of record JBGPTK010000072.1, read on the forward strand.
ACAAGCCCGACCTGCGCTTCGGCATGGAGCTGCACGATGTGACCGAACTTTTCGAGCCGGCGCGCGAGGCGTTCCATATTGAAGGCAGCGTGCAAGCGATGGTGGCCACGGGAGCGGCGGCGCTCTCGCGCAAACAGCTCGATGAGATTGTGGAGCACGCGAAATCGCTCGGCGCACGCGGGCTGTACACCGTGAAGGTTGCCGCCGACGGAATTACGTCCGCGCTGGAAAAGAATCTTGGCGCCGACGGCGTGAAGGCTCTTGCGGCCAAAGTGGGCGCGAGAAAAGGCGACATGGTGGTCGCGATTGCCGCCAAGGAACCAGCTAAAGGCAGCGACGCGGCCGCGCAAATCGCCGGCCAATTGCGATTGCACCTAGCTGAAAAACTGAACCTGATTCCCCCCGGCCGCTGGGAATTTGCGTGGATCACGGGCTTCCCTTTGTTCGAATGGAGTGAAAACGAAAAGGCGTGGGTGAGCGCGCAACATCCCTTCACCGGAATCTATGAAGAGGATCTGGACCTGCTCGAAAAAGAAGAGGAGCGCGGCAAAATTCGCTCGAAGGGTTATGACCTGGTGCTGAACGGAGTGGAACTCGGCTCCGGCAGCATCCGGATTCACCAGCAGGAAGTGCAGGAGCGCTTGTTCCGCGCGCTCGGCATGACCGAAGAGCAATTGCGCAAGCGCTTTGGATTTTTCCTGGACGCGCTGACGTACGGCACGCCGCCCCACGGCGGCATCGCGCTGGGAATCGATCGTGTGGTGATGCTGCTGGCCGGCGAAAAATCGATTCGCGAAGTGATCGCGTTCGCGAAAACCACTGCTGCGCAGGATCTGATGGCTGAATCGCCATCCGAAGTGAGCACAGCCCAGCTTGATGACCTGGGCATCGCCTTGAAGCCTGAGAAATAAATTGATGTCACGCATACGCATACTTCCGGAGAATGTGGCGAACAAGATTGCCGCGGGCGAGGTGGTGGAGCGGCCGGCTTCGGTGGTGAAGGAATTGCTCGAAAACGCGCTGGACGCGGGCGCGAAATCCGTTCGCATCGAAGTGGAATCGGGCGGCAAGCGCATGATTCGCGTGGTGGACGACGGCAGCGGGATGAACCACGACGACGCGCTGCTGGCGTTCGAGCGGCACGCCACGTCGAAGCTGCGCACCGCGGACGATTTGCTTTCGATTGCGACGCTGGGGTTTCGGGGCGAGGCGCTGCCCACCATTGCGGCGATTTCGCGGCTGCTGCTGGAAACGCGCACGGCGGAAGAAGAGCAGGGAACGCGCGTGGAATTCGCGGGCGGAAAGCTGGTGAGCGTGAAGCCGGCGGGAGTGCCGGCGGGTTCGTCGCTGAGCGTCGCGGACATTTTTTATTGCGTTCCGGCGCGGCGAAAATTCCTGAAATCCGAAACCACCGAACTGGGGCACATCGCGTCGCTGGTGACGCATTACGCCCTGGCGCATCCCGACAAACAATTTCTGCTGAAGACGCCCACGCAGGAAATTATCAACGTCACGCCGGTGGAGCAGCTTTCCGAGCGCGTGTACCAGCTTTTCGGGCGGCAGGCGCTCGAAGAACTGCTGGAAATTCCCATGGCGGAATCGCCGGTGCGGGCGGCCATCACCGAGGCCGAGCTCGAGCCCGATGAACAAACGGGAATGATTCGCGTGCGCGGGTTCGCGTCGCGCCCCGAGGTGCAACGCACCAACCGCAACGGTATTTATATTTTCGTGAATCGCCGCCTGGTGCGCGACCGGCTGATCCTGCACGCCATCAGCGAGGCCTACCGCAATATCATGCCGCCGAACGTGTTCCCCTCGGTGCTGCTGTTTCTCGAAATTCCCTACGAGGAAGTGGACGTGAACGTGCACCCGTCGAAAATCGAGGTGCGTTTCCGGCATCCGCAATTCGTCCACGATTTTGCGCGCGACGCGGTGCGGCACGCGGTTTCGAACGCGCGGCCCATTCCGAATTTTGCGGGAACGCGGGCGCCCATTCACGAGCAGGCGCCGGGCGCGTTCGCTGCTTCAGCCAGTGCCATGGGCGATGGTGGAGCGTCCGCAGGCGTGGCGGGACCGCCGCGGGCCGTGATTCCCACTTCACTTGCCGGCAATTCGGGGCTTGAAGAAGTTTTTGAGCTGAGTGGCGCGCCGGACCGGCCGCTGCCGCAGCGATTGCCTTTCGATCCCAGCCAGGCCATCGATTTTCCGGTTGCCATGCTTGCATCCACCGCAACCATCGCGGAAGAACCGGCCGGCGCGCCGCGGGAAACTTATTCATCTCCCGGGGCGCTGCCGCGCCCGGAGGATATTGCCGAACTCAAGCCGCTGGGGCAGGTGAACAACAGTTTTATTGTCGCGGTGAATGGCGAGGGTTTGTGGATCATCGACCAGCACGTGGCGCACGAGCGCGTTTTGTTCGAAAAGCATTTGCGTGCGCGGCGGGAGGGCGAACTGGGCGGACAGCGGCTCCTGATGCCGCTGATCGCGGAGTTGACGCCGCGGCAGCTCGCGATCTTCGAGCAAATTGCCGATGAGCTGCGCGCGAACGGATTCGAAGCCGAGCTGATGGGGCAGCGCAGCGTGGCGATTCATGCGGCTCCGGCGGGGATTGCAAATTCGGACGCCGAGAAACTGCTCGCGGAAATTCTGGACGGCATAGCGCGCGAGGCGCAGGCCATTTCAATTGATTCGCTGCAAGCAAAGATCGCCGCTTCCACCTCCTGCCACGCGGCGATCAAAGTGAATACGCCGCTCGACGGCACGAAAATGGAATGGCTGCTCGCGGAATTGGCGAAGACGGAATATCCGATGAGCTGCCCGCATGGCCGGCCCATCGTGCTGCGCTATTCGCTGCGCGAGATTGAGAAGGCATTCAAACGAATCTGACCACACCCGGAATGAGAAAACTGATTATTGCGATCGACGGGCCGGTGGGCTCGGGAAAGAGCACGGTGGCGCGGCGCGCGGCGCAACTGCTGGGCTACATCTACGTGGATACGGGCGCGATGTACCGCGCGGTGGCGCTGAAGGCGCTGCGGCAGGGCGTTGCGCTGGATGCGACGGAGAAGTTGATTGTGCTCGCCGGGAAGACGCAGATCGATCTGCAGGCGGAAAATGGCCGGCAGCGCGTCCTGCTGGACGGCGAAGATGTGACCGAAGCGATTCGCGCCCCGGAAGTTTCGCAGGCATCTTCAAAAGTGGCGGTGATCGCCGGCGTGCGCAAGGTGCTGGTGGCGGAGCAGCGGCGCGCCGGCCAGCAGGGCGGCGTGGTGATGGAAGGCCGCGACATCGGCAGCGTGGTGTTCCCCGACGCGGAGCTGAAGATTTACCTGACCGCATCCACGGAAGTGCGCGCGCAGCGCCGCTGGCGGGAACATGAGCAAAAGGGTGAGGCCATTTCGCTCGAGCGCACGCTGGAAGAAGTGCGCGAGCGCGACCAACGCGACCGCGAGCGCACCGCGTCGCCGCTGGTCCGCGCCGCGGACGCCGTGCTGGTGGACAGCACCGCGATGGAAGCGGAAGAAGTGGCGCGATTGATCGTGATGCTGGCCCAGGCGCACGGCAACGCGCGCGCGCACGTTTCGAATTCCTAGTTTTTGATTTCCTCCGAGGTGTAGCCATGCATGCTCGAGTGTGGTTCGTGATTTTGCTGGGGCTTGTGTTGCTTGTGTTGCCGCGCGGCGCTTCCGGGCAGGGCGTGAAGGCATCGAGCTCCCAGACTTCGAATGAAGCGAAGCGGCTGCGGGATTTCTTCGCCGCCGATTGGAAGTATTGGATGCAGCAGTATCCGGAATTCGCGACCAGCATCGGTTATCCGGGCCAGAACCGCCGCTGGAAGGATTACTCGCCGGCGGCGATCGAAGCGCGGAACGAACATCTGCGCCAGAGTCTGAAGACGCTGGACGCGATTGACCGCGCGAAATTGCCCGCCGGCCAGAAACTGAATTTCGACCTGTATCACAAACTGCTGGCGAACGCGATCGAGGGATTGCGCTTTCACAATGACGCGATGCCGTTCGCTTCCGTTGCGATTCACAACCTCTATCAGCCGGTCAACCAGCGCGAAGGGCTGGCGCAGGACATCGGGCAAATCATTTCCGACATGCCGGCCGAAAGCGTTTCCGATTATGAGGACATTCTTGCGCGTCTGAATGGCTTGCCGGTGGTGATCGGCCAAACCATCGCGCTGATGCAGGAAGGGCTGCGGCACGGGGATACTCCGCCGAAGATCACGCTGACCGGCGTGCCGAAGCAATTCGAAGATCAGATCTTCGCGAATCCGATGGAAAGCCCGCTGCTTCGCGCATTCCGGAAATTTCCCGAGCGAGTGCCGCCGGCGGAACAGGAAAGATTGCGCAAGCGAGCAGCCGTCGCATATTCACAAGAAGTGGTTCCCGCATTTCGAAAAATCCACGACTACCTGGTTTCCGCTTATATTCCCGCGTGCCGCGAAACGATTGCGATGAGCGCCTTGCCGGATGGCGCGGCACATTACGCCTACAACGTGCGCTGGCAAACCACTACGAATCTGACGCCGCAGCAGATTCACGAACTCGGCCTTTCCGAAGTGAAACGCATTCGAGCGGAAATGGACCAGGTGATCGTGCAATCCGGATTCAAGGGGACTTTCGCGGAATTCGCGGTATTTCTGCGAACCGATCCGCGCTTTTATTTCAAGGATGAGCAGAGTTTGGTCACCGAATACCGCGACATCGCCAAGCGGGCCGACCCGCAACTGGCGCATCTTTTCGGAAAACTGCCTCGGTTGCCCTATGGAGTGCTGCCGATTCCGGCGTATCTCGCTCCCACGCAAACCACGGCGTATTACCAGCCGGGCTCGCCGGCCGCCGCGCGTCCCGGCAATTTCATGGTGAATACCTACGCGCTCGATCAGCGGCCGAAATGGGAGATGGAAGCGCTGACCATGCACGAAGCCGTTCCCGGGCACCATTTGCAAATTGCGCTGGCGCAGGAACTGGAAGGCGTGCCGGAATTTAGAAAGAATCTGGGCTACACGGCGTTCGTGGAAGGCTGGGCTTTGTATAGCGAGAGCCTGGGCGGAGAAATGGGCTTTTACACCGATCCGTATTCGAAATTCGGGCAGCTTACCTATGAAATGTGGCGAGCCGTGCGATTGGTGGTGGATACGGGAATGCACTCGATGGGCTGGAGCCGCGCCCGGGCAATTCAATTTTTCTCGGACAACACCAGCAAGACGAGCCACGACATCGAAGTGGAAGTGGACCGGTACATCGTGTGGCCGGGGCAGGCGCTGGGATACAAGATCGGCGAACTGAAGATCAAGGAATTGCGCGCGACGGCCGCGCGAGAGCTCGGCGGCAAATTCAGCGAGCGCGCCTTCCACGACGCCGTCCTGGGAAATGGAGCGTTGCCCCTGGACGTGCTCGAAGCGCGAATCAAGGAATGGATCGCGGATCAGAAACGGCGCTAAGCCGGGCTGGACATGGAGGAAAGGAACTCGGCGTTGGCCTTGGTCTTCGAGAGACGGCCGAGCAGCAACTCCATCGCTTCAACGGTTGAGAGCGGGCTCAGCACCTTGCGCAACACCCAGATGCGATTCAGTTCGTCCGCGGGCAGCAGCAATTCGTCTTTGCGCGTGCCGGAGCGGTTGATATCGATGGTGGGGAAAACGCGCTTGTCGACCAGGCGCCGGTCCAGGTTGATTTCCATGTTGCCGGTGCCCTTGAACTCTTCGAAGATGACGTCGTCCATGCGGCTGCCGGTATCGATCAGCGCCGTGGCGATGATGGTGAGCGAGCCGCCCTCTTCGATATTGCGGGCGGCGGCGAAGAAGCGGCGGGGCCGCTGCAAAGCGTTGGCGTCGATACCGCCGGAAAGGACTTTGCCGGATGGCGGCGTGACGGCGTTATACGCGCGGCCAAGACGAGTGAGCGAATCGAGCAGGATCACCACGTCGCGCTTGTGTTCCACCAGGCGCTTGGCCTTTTCCAAAACCATTTCCGCCACTTGAATGTGGCGTTGCGGCGGCTCGTCGAACGTCGAGCTGATCACTTCGCCCTTCACGGTCCGCTGCATGTCGGTGACTTCTTCCGGGCGTTCGTCGATGAGCAGGACAATCAGGGCGATTTCCGGGTGGTTGGTGGTCACGGAATTGGCGATCGATTGCAACATCATGGTCTTGCCGGTGCGCGGCGGAGCGACAATCAAGCCGCGCTGGCCCTTGCCGATGGGGCAAAGCATGTCGAGCACCCGGCCGGTCAGATTTTCCTTGGACGTTTCCAGGCGAATGCGTTCCTGGGGATACAGAGGCGTCAGGTTGTCGAAGAAAATTTTATTGCGCGCGACTTCCGGATCTTCGAAATTAACCGCTTCGACCTTAATCAGCGCGAAGTAACGCTCGCCATCCTTGGGCGGGCGAACCTGGCCGGAGACCGTGTCGCCGGTGCGCAAGTCGAATTTGCGGATTTGCGACGGAGAGACGTAGATATCGTCGGGGCCGGGCAGATAGTTGTACTCCGGCGCGCGAAGAAATCCGAAACCGTCGGGCAGGCATTCGAGCACGCCTTCGGAGAAAATCAAGCCATTCTTCTCGGTTTGCGCGCGGAGAATCTGGAAGATCAATTCCTGCTTGCGCATGCCGCTGGCGCCGGGGATATTGAGTTCCTTGGCGATCTTGGCCAGATCGGTGATATTCCGGTCTTTTAACTCTGCAAGACTGATGCTCATCGATTTCTTACCTTCTTCTTTTAAGCCCGTCGTTTCAGGCATAGTTGTTTTCCTGGTGTATTCCCGGCAATTGAATTCTCCAAAAACATGCCGGATCGTCCAACCTCAAAAATGGGTTCGAGTACTAACGGCGCACGTTCCGCGCAGCCCACGGCAGTGAACCGTACCCCGGCTGGCGGAAAGACCGAGGGTCCTCAGTTGGTCAATTCATTATCCTGCGGCACATCAGCGTCAAACTTGGGCTCGACTTCCGGCACCGGGGTGAGGCTGGTGACCGGCAGGGGACGCTCAAGCGCCACTAGCAGGACTTCGTCCATCATTTCCACGAACTTGATGGACATTTCGTTTTGAATTTCAAGCGGGATATCGGCCAAATCCTTTTCATTGTCCTTGGGCAAAATCACGGTGCGCAGGCCCAGGCGATGAGCCGCCAGCAGTTTTTCCTTCACGCCGCCGATGGGCAGCACTTTGCCGCGCAGGGTGATTTCGCCGGTCATGGCCACGTCGCAGCGGACCGGGATGCGCGTGAGCGCGCTGACGATCGAAGTGCAAATCGTGATGCCGGCCGAAGGGCCGTCTTTTGGAATGGCGCCTTCGGGCACATGCATGTGAATATCGATGTGGCGGTAAAAATCTTTCGCCAGGCCGAACAAATAGCCTCGCGAACGAATGTAGCTCATGGCGGCCTGCGCGGATTCCTGCATCACGTCGCCCAGTTTGCCGGTTAGCGTGAGCCGTCCCTTGCCCTGCATCAGCATGGCTTCGGTGCTGAGAACTTCCCCGCCGACTTCGGTCCAGGCCAAGCCGATGGCCAGGCCGACTTCATTCTTCTTCTCGGCCCACATGTCGCGATACTTCAGGATGCCGAGATACTCGGAAATATTCGCGGGAGTGACCTCGACCGAAACCGGCGCGGATTCGGTGACCACTTTGCGCGCAATCTTGCGGCATACATTCGCGAATTCCCGTTCCAGGTTTCGCACGCCGGCTTCATGGGTGTAATGGCGGATGATGTGCGAGATCGCGGTGTCCGCGAATGCCAGGTTCTCCTTCGAGAGGCCCGTGGCCTTGCGCTGCTTGGGAACCAGGAAGCGTTTCGCAATCTGCATCTTCTCCTGCTCGGTGTAGCCGGGCAGCCGCAGAACCTCCATACGGTCCTGCAAGGGCTGCGGAATCGTGTGCAGCACGTTGGCGGTGCAGATGAACATCACCTTCGAAAGATCGTATTCCACGTCCAGATAGTGATCCGTGAAGCCGTGATTTAATTCCGGATCGAGCACTTCCATCAGCGCCGCCGAGGGATCGCCGCGGAAATCCATGGACATCTTGTCCACTTCGTCGAGCACGAACACCGGGTTAATCGTGCCGGCCTTGCGCATCATCTGGATGATCTGGCCGGGCAGGGCGCCGATATAAGTGCGGCGGTGGCCGCGAATTTCGGCCTCATCGCGAACGCCGCCGAGCGAGACGCGAACGAATTTGCGGCCGGTGGCGCGCCCGATGGACATGGCCAGCGACGTCTTGCCGACGCCGGGAGGCCCGAGGAAGCAGAGAATCGAGCCCTTGGGATTTTTTACCAACTGGCGAACGGCAAGATACTCGAGAATGCGGTCCTTGATTTTTTCGAGGCCGTAGTGGTCTTCCGAAAGAATGATTTCCGCGCGCTTGATGTCGCGTATTTCTTTCGAGCGTTTTTTCCACGGCACGGAAAGCAGCCAATCCAGGTAATTCCGCGAGACGGTGGATTCCGCGGACATCGGCGGCATCATCTCCAGCCGCTTTAATTCCTGCAGGGCCTTTTCCTGGACTTCCTTGGCCATGCCGCTGGTTTCAATTTTCTTTTTGAGCTGATCGATTTCGCTGGCTTCGCCGCGGCCCAGTTCCTTCTGAATCGCTTTCAACTTTTCGTTGAGGTAATACTCTTTCTGCGCGCGTTCCATCTGGCGCTTCACGCGGGTATTGATATTGCGGTCGACGTTGAGCTTTTCGATTTCCACTTCCAGGATATCGGCGATGCGATTCAGGCGCTCCAGCGGATCGAAAAGCTCGAGCAATTCCTGTTTTTCTTCCACCGGGATCTGCAAATTCGCGGAGATGGCGTCGGAAAGCTTCCCCGGATCATCCACGCGAACCGCGGCAATCATGGTGTCGTAGTTCAGGCTCTGGGAGAGCTTGACGTATTGTTCAAAAAGTCCGGTGACACGCGTCGAGGCTTGCTCGATTTGCGGCGAGGGCTCGGACTTGATGGGCACCAGGCGGATGGTGGCGCGGAAGAACCCTTCTTCGCTGGCCACCTGGACGATTTTCGCGCGCTCGGAGCCTTCGACCAGCACTTTGATGTTGCCATCGGGCAGCTTCACGCTCTGCACGATGTTGGCAAGCGTCCCCACCTGGTAAATTTCCTCGGGTTTTGGATCGTCAATCGAAGCGTCGTGCTGCGTGGCCAGGAAAATCTTCTTCTCGCCCGCCAGCGCTTCTTCCAGGGCGCGCACGGAGGCTTCCCGGCCGACGATGAACGGCGTCATCATCTGCGGAAAGATCACCATGTCGCGCACCGGCATCATCGGCACGCGCTTCAATTCCAGTTTTTCCCGATTGAACATGACTCCCTTGGGCTAGCCCGCTTTTTCCAGCAAATTCCAGTTGATTTCGCGGCTCTTGACCATCTCCGCGGTTACCACGAAGTCGCGGGTCTTGCGCTGGGCCGGCAGGTGATACATCAGCTCGAGCATCAAATCTTCCAAAATCATCCGCAGCCCGCGCGCGCCCACTTTGCGCTGCAGCGCCAACTCCGCCACGGTTTCCAGGGCGTCGTCGGTGAATCGCAACCGGACATTTTCGAATTCGAAGAGCCGCTGATACTGTTTGATCAAAGCGTTCTTCGGTTCCGTGAGGATTCGAACCAGCGCCGACTTGTCCAGATCGCTCAGCACGCCCACCACTGGCAAGCGTCCCACAAATTCGGGGATCAGGCCGTAGCGAATCAGGTCGGTGGGCTGCGCCTGTTCGAGAACTTCGATATTGCGCCGCGAAGCGGTGGTCACTTGCGCGTCGGCATGGAAGCCCATGGCCTTCTGGCCGATGCGCCGCTCCACGATTCTCTCGAGTCCCACAAACGCCCCGCCGCAAATGAACAGGATGTTGGTGGTGTCCACGGGTGTGAATTCCTGGTGCGGATGCTTGCGGCCGCCCTGCGGAGGCACATTGGCGATGGTGCCTTCCAGGATTTTCAGCAGCGCCTGCTGCACGCCTTCACCGGAAACGTCGCGAGTGATCGAGGGGTTCTCGTCCTTCTTCGAAATCTTGTCGATCTCGTCGATATAGATGATGCCTTGCTGGGCGCGCTGCACATCGCCATCGGCGGCCTGCAGAAGTTTCAGGATAATATTTTCAACGTCCTCGCCAACGTAGCCCGCCTCGGTCAGCGTGGTGGCATCCACAATCGCGAAAGGAACTTCCAGCATGCGCGAGAGTGTCTGAGCCAGCAGCGTCTTGCCCGTTCCCGTGGGCCCGATCAGCAGAATGTTCGACTTGGTCAGCTCCACGTCGCCGGGTTGGCGGTTCAGGAAGATGCGCTTGTAGTGGTTGTAGACCGCCACGGCCAGCTTTTTCTTGGTCTTGTCCTGGCCGATCACATAACTATCGAGAAACGCCTTGATTTCCGGCGGGCGCGGCAGCCGCCGGTTGGCCGGACTGGCTTGTTCGCGCTTCTCATCTTCCAGAATTTGCTGGCAGACGCTGACGCACTCGTTGCAGATGTACGACCGCGGATACTCCGAGGGCGAGCTGATCAGCTTCTCAACCTGCTCCTGCGTCTTATGGCAGAAAGAACAGCGCAATGGCTCGTCCGGTGTAAACCGCTTCAATGGATTGGCCGCCTCCGCTCGGATCCCCGGGTGACACTGGGGGAGACGATCATTGTATGACGAGTGCCGGAGGTCGGATTGATGGACATCTGTTTCGTTACTAACCCTTTGGAACGAAGCTTAGCGGTGCTTGGAGATGATCTCGTCGATCAGCCCGTATTCTTTGGCTTGCGCGGCGGACATGATGAAGTCGCGCTCGACGTCCTTCTCGATCTTTTCGATTGGCTGGCCGCTGTGCAGGGCCAGCATGCCGTTCAGCACCGAGCGCATCCGGAGGATTTCCCTGGCGTGAATATCAATGTCGGTAGCCTGGCCGGATAGACCGGACATCCAGGGCTGGTGGATCAGAATCCGCGCGTTGGGAAGCGCAAAGCGCTTTTTGGGCGTGCCGGACGTCATCAGAACGGCCGCGATCGAGGCCGCCTGGCCGATGCAGTAGGTGACCACGTCGGGCTTCACAAATTGCATGGTGTCGTAAATCGCCATTCCCGCCGTGATCGAGCCGCCCGGCGAATTGATGTAGATGGAGATGTCCTTTTCCGGATCTTCCGCGGCCAGAAACAGGAGTTGGGCGGTGACCAGGTTCGCCACATGGTCGTCGATCGGCGTCCCGATAAAAATAATGTTGTCTTTCAGCAGCCGCGAATAAATATCGTACGCCCGCTCGCCCCGGTTGGTTTGTTCCACCACCATGGGGATAAGCGTTGTGGCGCGCGGACTTTCGTGTTCCGAATATCTCATCAGGAATTACCTCGACGTTCTGGGGCGCACAAACCCGAGACTATTGTTTTTCCCGTTTAGCTGTCGTCTGAATCCGGGCCGAGTGGTGGAGCCAATCCAAAACTTTATCACTGCGCAGTTTCGATTTCATCCTATCGAGCGCTCCTTGCTTTGTCAAGCGCGCCCGCATCGCTTCCGCCGATTCGCCACTACGCGCGGCGATCTGGGCGATCTCTTTGTCGATCTCTTCGTCGCTCACTTCGATGTTTTCAGCGGTGGCCAGGCGGTCCAGCAGGATTTCCGCCTTCACGTCATCCACCGCGCGGTCGCGCTGGCGCAGGCGCATGGAAGCCCAGTCCACATTCACGGCCCGTGGGTCCACGCCCTGTGCCGAAAGCGAACGCACCACCCGCTCCAGACGCACGTCCATTTGATGTTCCACCAGCGCTTCCGGAACCGGAAAATCGTGGCGCTTCACCAGCGTGTCCAGGATTTTCTCGCGGGCCTCGGAGGACTGGCGATCCTCGCGGGCGGCGTTCAGGCTTTCGAGGATCTTGGCGCGCAGCCCGGCCAGCGTGGTGACGGATTCCTTGGTCGCGCTGCTCATGTCCTTGGCGAATTCGTCATTCAATTCGGGGAGGCGCTTTTCCTTGATGGCGCGAACCTCGACGGCATAGTTGTACGTTTTTCCCTTGAGCTTCTCGTCGGGATAATCGTCGGGATATTTTGCCTCGAAGTTCTTTGTTTCGCCCACCGCGGCGCCCAGAAGATTTTCGGTGAAGCTGGGGAGAGTTTCTTCCGCGCCCACGTGGCAAAGGATGTCGTCCGCCTGCACCGGAGCGCCCTCGCCCACCGCAGTGCCGCTCAATTTCAGCTCGGCATAATCCCCGCTCTGGATGTTGCGGCCTTCGACGGGAACAAACGTGGCAGCGCGCTCGCGCATTTCCTCGAGCGTTTTGTCGACTTGGCCGTCGCCCACTTCGATTTCTTCAATTTCGATTTCCAGATTCTTGTAATCGCCCAGCTCGAATTCGGGCAGGACTTCGAAGGTGGCGCGGAATTTGATCGGCCCGGCTTCATTGAAATTCACTTGATCCACGTGCGGCTGCGTGATGGGCAAGAGCTTCTGTTCCGTCAGCGCCTTCTCCAGGAAATCGGGAACCAGCGATTGCATCACTTCGCCCTGGATGTCCCCGGCGAACCGCCGGCGGATCAGCGTCACCGGCGCCTTGCCGGGACGAAAGCCCGGCACCTTCGCTACTTTCGCGAAATCGCGCGCCACTTTCTCCACTGCTTTCTGCACATTTTCAGCCGGAATTTCCAGTTCAATTTCCCGCCGGCAAGTTGCTTCAGTCATGGTTGTCC
>JBGPTK010000073.1:0-15181 GCA_041490605.1 Terriglobia bacterium
TACGCGCGACCGGGTGGAACGCGAGGGCGCGGCGCACGGAACAGGATCGTTCAAGCACGCGGCGGGCGGCTATTACGACGTGGAATATATTCTTGCGTACCTGACGCTGGCGCGCGGATTGCTGCCGCGCGCGGCGGAAGGCCCGGGGCACGTGCTGCGGCAAATCGCGGCGATTGAATCGGCGGGGGCGCTCGATCCGGCGCGGGCGCAAACTTTGCGCGCGGCTGCCCTGCTCTACCGCAGCCTGGACCATGCGCTGCGCCTGGTCACCGGGGCCGCGACCAGCCAGATGCCGGAACCGGCGCTGGCCGAACGCGTGACGCCTTTGCTGGCGGAATGGAAGGTGCCCATCGGAGCATCGCTCGAGAGCGCGGTGCTTTCTTCTCGGCGTGAAATCCGCAAGCTGTACGAGCAAATCATTCTGAAAGCCAACCATTAGCGTGGTGAGTTGAAAATTCCTTGCGTATCCTCCGCGGTCCTCAGGGCTTAAAACCCCTGAGATTTCAGCGCGTCTATGCCGGAGTTGAAGAGTCTGTGTGGCAACTCGGTCTCGCCTCCTGTAGCGCCCGCCTTCAGGCGGGCAGGTGATTGATTCTACAAATGCCGCCCTGAAGGGCGGCGCTACACAACCGCCCCCAATCAGCGATGCCCCACAGACTCTGAAGCTCCGACCCCCTAAAAACCAAAGCTAATGTCAAATTTGGACAATACCTGGGCGCGCGGTGGGTGCAAGCGCGCAATGGAGTGTGATATTGTTTCCTTTTCGACGGGGAGTCGCGTTGTCATCCCGCACGTCTTCGGTGCTTTTCCCAGCAAGCGCTGCCCGATGCTGCGTCGTAACCGTCTCGGAGCCAATCCAACATGAGGAACTCGTACAACGGAGTCGCTGTCCCTGCCGACGGCCAGGCCATTGAATACGCCGGCGAAAAATTCAAGGTACCCCACCGGCCCATTATCCCGTTCATTGAAGGAGACGGGACCGGGCGGGATATCTGGAAAGCCTCGCGGCGCGTGTTTGATGCGGCCGTGGAAAAAGCATACGGCGGAAAGCGCAAGATCGCGTGGCTGGAAGTATTCGCGGGCGAGAAAGCCTTCAATACCTTTAAGGAATGGCTGCCGAAGGATACGGTGGACGCCATTCGCGATTTCCGCGTGGCCATCAAGGGCCCGCTGACTACTCCCGTGGGCGGCGGGATTCGCTCGCTGAACGTGGCGCTGCGGCAATTGCTCGATCTATATGCCTGCGTCCGGCCGGTTCACTATTTCAAGGGCGTGCCTTCGCCGGTGAAGCATCCCGAACGGATGAACGTGATCATCTTCCGCGAAAATACCGAAGATGTTTACATCGGCATCGAGTGGAAGGCGGGCACGCCGGAAGTGAAGCATCTGATCGATTTTCTGAACAATGAAATGTTGAAGGGCGGCACAAAGCAAATCCGCATGGATTCCGGGGTGGGCATCAAGCCGATTTCGCCGTTTGGGACCAAGCGGCTGGTGCGCCGGGCGATCCAGCACGCCATCGATAACCAGCGCAAAGTGGTGACGCTGGTTCACAAGGGCAACATCCAGAAATTTACCGAAGGCGCGTTCCGCGACTGGGGATACGAACTGGCCAAAGAGGAATTCCGCGGGAGGGTGATTACCGAGCGGGAGAGCTGGATTATCGGCAACAAAGATCGCGACGCGAATCTTTCCGTGGAGCAGAACGCGGCGAGCATCGAGCCGGGCCTGGATCGAGCCACGCCGGAATTCCAGAAGCAGATTTATGCCGAGGTGAAGCAAACGCTGGACGCGATTTACTCGACGCACGGGAAGGGACAGTGGAAATCAATGATCCTGGTGAACGACCGGATTGCCGATTCCGTGTTCCAGCAGATTATTTCGCGCGCCGACGAATACCAGGTGTTCGCGACGCCGAATTTGAACGGCGATTATCTTTCGGATGCCTGCGCCGCGCAGGTGGGAGGCCTGGGGATGGCGCCGGGAGCGAATATCGGCGACGGCTTCGGCGTGTTTGAAGCCACGCACGGCACGGCGCCCAAGTATGCGGATCAGGATGTCATCAATCCAAGTTCGCTGATGCTTTCGGGCGCGATGATGTTTGATTTTCTGGGATGGAACGAAGCGGCGCGAATGATCGAAAACAGCATCGCGCGGACGATTCAACAGAAGAAAGTGACTTATGATCTGGAACGGATGATGGAGGGGGCGACGAAGCTGGGGACGTCGGGGTTTGCGTCGGCGATTATTGCGAATATGGAAGCGGCGGTGGGGGCGGATTAGGATTGCGGCGCGGTCGCGTGGGAGTGTCCGGGATTTGCCGGGTGCGCTGGCAATTAAGGTTTGCTCTGGATCCCTCACTCCGTTCGGGATGACTGCAAATTGAGGTTCGCGCTCGCGATTTGAGGAAGGAATTAATTTTAAGGAGCGGAATAATGCGGAAGAAAGTGACGGTGGTGGGTGGCGGGTTTGTGGGCTCGACCACGGCGCAGCGGATCGCGGACGCTGGGCTGGCGGACGTGGTGCTGACCGACATTCTGGAAGGCGTGCCGGCGGGCAAGGCTCTGGACATGCTGGAATCCACGGCAATCTCCCGCAGCGATTCGCGCGTGATGGGGCTTTCGACGGGCGGGGGAGATTATCGAGAAACGGCCAACAGCGACATTGTGGTGGTGACCGCGGGGTTTCCACGCAAGCCGGGGATGAGCCGCGACGATTTGTTGAAAGCGAATTACGACGTGATCAAAGCGGTGATCGAGGCGGTGGTGAAATTTTCGCCCAACGCCATTTTGATCCTGGTGACGAATCCGCTGGACGCCATGGCGCAAGCTGCTTACAAGCTCAGCGGTTTTTCCAAGAACCGTGTGATTGGAATGGCGGGGGTGCTGGATTCGGCACGGATGAGCACGTTCATATCGATGGAGCTGAATGTGTCGGTGGAGAACGTGAATTCGTTCGTGCTGGGCGGGCACGGTGACGACATGGTGCCGCTGCCGCGCTATTCGACCGTTGCCGGAATCCCGCTGCCGGATTTGTTGTCCAAGGAGCGGATCGACGCGATCGTCGAGCGGACGCGCAAGGGCGGGGCGGAAATTGTGAATTTGCTGAAGACAGGGTCGGCCTACTACGCGCCATCGGCCGCGGTGGTGCAGATGGTGGAAGCGATTTTGAAGGATAAAAAGAGGATTCTGCCCTGCGCGGCTTATCTGGAAGGCGAGTATGGGATTCAAGGGCTGTTCGTGGGAGTGCCGGTGAAGCTGGGGGCGCGCGGGATCGAGCAGATTATTGAGGTCAAGCTGCTGCCGGAGGAGAAGGCGGCGCTGGATAAGTCGGCGGCTTCGGTAAGGGAATTGATTGGCGTGCTGGGGTTGTAGGGTCAGCGGGGATTAGAAGCGGAGTTGCTTGAAATTGGAAGCTTGCTCTGGATCCCTCACTTCGTTCGGGATGACGGCAAGTTCTTCCGGACCGTAATGCACCGCGTTCGGGCTGACAGCCACCAAGGAGGCCGCTCGCGGATTATTTGGCGCGGATTAGTTTTTCGAAGGCTTGCTCGTCGAGAATATTGACGCCGAGGGTGCGGGCTTTTTCATATTTTGAGCCGGGATCGGCGCCGACTACTACATAGTCTGTACTCTTGCTGACGGACGAGATTACTTTGCCGCCGTGGGATTTCACCAGTTCGCCGGCTTCTTCCCGAGTGCGGTTGACGAGCGAGCCGGTAAATACGAAGGACTTCCCTGCCAGTTTCGTGTCTTTTGGTTCGATACGTTCTTCTTCAAAATTCAAACCTGACTGTTTCAGCCTGCGGATTAAATCGCGATTGGCCGGCTCGGAAAAGAATTCGACCATGCTTACGGAGATTTTGGGGCCGACCTCGGTGACTTCTTCGAGTTCATCGGCTTTCGCCTCGGCGATTTTATCCAGCGAGCCAAAATGCTCGGCGAGCAACTGGCCGGTGCGCTCTCCCACGAAGGGGATTCCCAGCGCGTAGATGAGGCGCGCGAGGCTGCTTTTCTTGCTGGCGGCGATTTCATCGAGCAGGTTTTGGGCGGATTTTTCCGCCATGCGTTCGAGATTGGAGAGCGTATCGAGGTCGAGTTTGTAAAGCTCGGCGAAATCCTTCACCAGTTTCTTATCCACGAGTTGGTCCACGATTTTTTCGCCGAGGCCGTCGATATTCATGGCGTGGCGGCTGGCGAAGTGGATCAGCGCTTCCTTGCGCTTGGCGGGACAAGCCACATTCACGCAGCGGTAGGCAACCTGGCCCTCGATTTTTCGAACGCGGCTATTGCATTCGGGGCAGTGCTCGGGCATGCGGAATTGCTTTTCTTCCGCGCCGTGCTTCATTACTTTCAAGACGTGCGGGATCACTTCCCCGGCGCGCTCGACGAGGACTGTGTCACCGGCGTGAACGCCGAGGCGCTCGATTTCGTCCATGTTGTGCAGAGTGGAGCGCGAAACGGTGACCCCGCCGATCTGCACCGGTTCGAACAAAGCCCAGGGAGTGAGCACGCCCGTTCGTCCCACGCTGACATTAATTTCCTTCAGAAGCGTGGTTTCCTGGTGCGCGGGATATTTATAGGCGATGGCCCAGCGGGGAGCCTTGGAGGTGAAGCCGAGTTCGGTTTGCAGCGTGGTTTCATTCACCTTGATCACGATGCCATCGATTTCGAAGGGAATTTTTTCGCGCCTGGTGTCCCAACGTTCGATGTACTTTTCCACTTCTTCGATCGAACGGCAAACCGCGGAATCGGGGCTGGCCTTGAAATGCAGTTTGCTCAAAGCATCGAGCACTTCGGAGTGGCGCTTCAGGGGGACGCGGCCATTGGCAAGCAGATAGTAAGCATAAAAATCCAGGCGGCGCGAAGCTGTGATGGAAGGATCGAGCATGCGGACGGCACCCGCGGCGGCATTGCGCGGATTGGCAAACTGCTTGCCGCCGGACTCTTCCTGCTGCGCGTTTAAATCCGCGAATACTTTTCGGGACATGACCACTTCGCCACGGACTTCGAATTCGGAGGCGAGGCCAAGTCTTTTTGCGGCCGCGGCATTCACACTGAGCGGTATGGAACGAATTGTCTTGATGTTCGGAGTAACGTCTTCGCCGGTGGTACCGTCGCCCCGGGTGACGCCGCGAACCAGGCGGCCGTCTTCGTAGATGAGTGAAATGCTGAGCCCATCGAATTTGTGCTCGCACACGTATTCCACTTTTTCGCGGCCCAAGGCCTGGAGCACTCGCCGGTCAAATTCGTGTAGCTCCTCCGACGAATAGGTGTTGTCGAGACTGAGCATGGGCGTGCGATGGCGGTAAGTCTGAAATCCTTCGCGAGGCGTGGCGCCGACGCGATGGGTGGGAGAATCGGGGGTGATGAGTTCCGGATGCTTTACCTCGAGATCTTTCAATTCCTGCATCAGCCGGTCGTAAGAGGCGTCGGAGACTTCCGGATCATCAAGGACGTGATAGCGATAATCGTGGTGATGAATCTGCTCGCGCAGTTTTTCGATCCTTTTGGCAACCGCCTTGCTTGCGGGCATCCGATCCTCAGGAGGAAGCATGAAGTTCTGGAACGACGGATATTATACAATGCACTCCGGTTTCCGAAGGATTACTCGTGAGGCTGCGCGAAGATGCTGAGAGGCGTTAAACACGCTCTTCTGATCTATAACACGGCGAGTGGCCGGCGCCGGGGCGAACGGCTGGCTGAGGTGGAGGCAGCATCGGTGGTATTGAAGGAAGCTGGAATTCATGCGGAGCTCGCTCCCACCACCGGGCGGGGATCGGCCACGGTGCTGGCGCGGCAAGCGGTGAAGGACAACAGGCAGCTTGTGATCGTCTGCGGCGGGGACGGCACGCTCAATGAAGTGGTGAACGGGCTGGCCGGGAGCCAGGTTCCCATGGCGTTGCTGCCTGCGGGAACCGCCAACATATTGGCCAAGGAGCTGGGCATTCCCTGGGACATCGTCGCGGCCGCCGGAATGATAGCGGGGGGCGAATTGCAGCGGATTGCGCTGGGACTCGTGACTTCAGACGGAGATTCCACTACACCTGGCTGGTCGCGGTATTTTCTTTCGGTGGGAGGAGCGGGGCCTGATGGGGCGATGGTGCATGCCCTGGAAAGCCTGGCAGGGAGCAAGAGCGGGATCCTGGACTATTGGCTTGAGGGCGTGCGGCAATTGTTCCGGTATCGCTTCCCGGAGATGCGAATCACCTCCGGCGCGCGCGACTTGATGGCAACTTTGATCGTGGTTGGACGGACGCAAAATTATGGCGGGCCGTTCTGCATTACAACGGAAGCAAACCTCCTCGAGGATTGTTTCGAGATCGTGGCCTATTCCACGCGGAATCGCCTGAGTTACCTGGCGTGCCTGCCGGCGTTGTGGCTGGGGCGATTGCGCCAGATGCCCGACATTCATCACTGGAAGACAACGGAAGTGCTGTGCGAGCCAGCCGGCAGCGAAGATGTGTTCGCGCAAGTGGATGGAGAACCGATGGGCAAGCTGCCGCTGCGATTCACGATTGTTTCGGATGCGCTGACGCTGCTGGTGCCCTCGGGGATAGAAACGGCGCGAGTGACGGAACTGCAGGCGGAAGCGCAGGGAGTCTGATGGAGCCTTTTACCCACGCGCTGACATCCCTGGCGCTGGCGCGTTCCGGCTTGCAAAACAAAACGCGCCTGGCGACCCCGATGCTGCTGGCGTCCGGGGTAGCCGCTGATCTGGATCTGCTCAGCCGAATCGGCGGAGCGGATATTTATCTTCGCCTTCATCGCACGCTGCTGCACTCCTTGCTTGGCTCCGTGATTCTGGCGGGGGTAATCGCCGGCGTATTCGTCTGGTTGTCTCGAAAGGATCAGCAGAATGCACTTCCCTTCCAGCGAGCGTTCGCGGTTTGCCTGATCGGGGCGGGAGCGCACCTGCTGCTCGACCTGTGCACTAGCAGCGGAGAGCAGTTGCTTTGGCCGTTCCACGGCAAATGGTATGCACTGGATTGGCTGGCCTGGCTCGATCCCTGGATTTTATTTTTGCTTCTTGCGGGATTGTTGCTGCCAAGCCTGTTGCACATGGTGAGCGAGGAAATCGGCGCGCGGCGCAAGCGAGGACCCAATCGGGGAGCGATCGTGGCGCTGGTTCTGGTTGCCGTGTTTATTGGCGGGCGCGCGTTCTTGCATTCGAAGGCAGTGGACATGCTGTTTTCGCGCGAATATCACGGCGCGGTCCCGGAATCCGTCGGGGCATTCCCGGCTTCGGCTTCCCCATTCAATTGGCGCGGCGTGGTGGATTCCACTTTTCGCATGGAAGCTCTCGATTTCTCGCTGGCCCCCGGCAGTTATTTTGATCCCGAACGGACGGATACTCATTTCAAGCCGGAGGCTTCGCCGGCGCTGAGTGCCGCCCAGCGGACTCCCGTCGCGGAACGGTTTATTCGATACGCGCGGTTCCCGATCGCGAACATCGAAAAAAGGGAATATGGCTACCACGTGATCCTTCGCGATTTGCGATTCGTGCCGGGTTCCGGCGGCTGGGACAACATCGTGGCGGTGATTGACATGGATTCCGAATTGCACGTTCAGATTGAACAAATGCAGTTTGGCGGTGATGAAAAACCGTGATGGCACTTTGAGCCGCGAAATTTACAGAAAGGCTTTACCGCAGAGGCGCCGAGTGCGCCGAAGTGGATTAAGACCCGGCTTTATTCGGTGATCCGCGCCGGAAAATCCAGGCAGTTACAAAGTAAAGAAGCACCGAAGCCCCCAGCGTGGCAAGAATGAAAGCGAGTTTGTGATGGAGCAGGAAGTTCGCTGCCGATTCGCCATAGCGCACTGCCAGGATTCCCTCGATCAGATAGCGTGAACCTCGCCCGATGAGCAATGCCAGCACGAACGTGCGAAAGCGAACCTGAAACACTCCAGAAGCCAGGATGAAAATTTTGAACGGAATGGGGGGCGGCAAAATGGAGGGCACCGCCACGCTGAGAAAACCGTTCTGTTCAACCCAGTTGCGGATGCGCATGGCGCGATGGCCGGCGTGGTGATGGAACATGGCTTCCCCGCCCTTCTTCGCGATCAGATAGAGCCAGATACACCCGGATAACGAGCCCAGGGCGGCCATCGCCGCATAGTAGGGCATGCGGGCGGGATTGCGGATCGACTCCTCCATGATGAGCAAATCGGTGACCACCGGAAAAGAAAGCACTGAAGAATCGAGAAACGCCAGCAGGAAGATGCCCCCACCGCCGAGCGTTGCCACGATGTGCTGCAGCCATACCGGTAATTTGATGTTGTTCATCACCTGTGTGCCGGCGCGGAAAAGAGTTCGAGATTGTATCAGAGATCGCCACGGTGACCCGCAATCTCCGGGATTGGCTTTGGTTTCTGAAGGGGGCGGGTCTATAACACTGCGGGCTTTTGGACAGTCTGGGGCACATGACTAGAAGTACTGAGGCCTCGAAGGAGCGGGGAGACCACGGAAGATACTTGTATCGATAGCCGTGGCCTACTTGGGCAACTTGGAATTGCTGGTGGTTTGACCTCGATTTCTCAAGATGCTAGGATTGCTGGGTTTGGACTAGAATTCATCTCATAAATAGTCGAGCCGGTCTCTCAGCCTGGCTTCAGGGGCTAAAGCCCAACTCTTAAGGGCCTTCTGAGGTCGGAGCTGAAGCTGAAGCTCCGACCCCCTAAAAACCATTTATGAGACAAGTTCTAGTTTTAGTACTCGAAAAGACATTTTCCTACCCGCGTTTTCATAGGTGTATGGGGGAACGACGCGGGGAACGTCTGCACACCTGGCGATTCTTGAAGTAGGGGCCGATTCCAAAATTGGGGCATGCCGCTCCAAGCGGCATTTTTCAGAAGCGGCGCGACGGCTTGATTGTATGCCGGAAAGTTATGACCAGGTCCTTTGTTTTCTCTAAATCAAATTATTCCATGGAGAATTTTGGATGAACAACTGGCTCGCAGGCACTCGCTCCCTGGTTTACCGGCTGGCAAAATCATGCGCGGCATTGCTCGCGCTGGTGGCGATCAGCGCCGGCGCCGTTCTGGCCTCGCCGCCGCCGGAAGCGGGCGAAGCAAATCTGAAGCTGCCCGACTTGTCGAGCGCGCAGTTTATCGGAGTCGACGGCCATAAGCTGCTCACTTTTGGACTGATCTTCTGCGTGCTGGGGCTGATCTTTGGACTGGTGATCTACACCAAGCTGAAGAATTTGCCGGTACACCGGTCGATGCTGGAGATTTCCGAGCTGATCTATGAGACCTGCAAGACGTACCTGATCACGCAGGGCAAGTTTCTTTTGCTGCTGGAATCGTTTATCGCCGTCATCATCGTGCTCTACTTCGGCGTGCTGCTGAAATACGAACCGATTCGGGTAATCATCATCCTGATGTTCAGTCTGATCGGGATTGCGGGAAGCTACGGCGTGGCCTGGTTCGGGATTCGAGTGAACACCTTCGCGAACTCGCGCACGGCGTTCGCCAGCTTGCGCGGCAAACCGTATCCCATCTACCAGATTCCGCTGGAAGCCGGGATGAGCATCGGCATGATGTTGATCAGCGTGGAATTGCTGCTCATGCTTTTCATTCTGCTGTTCGTTCCCCGCGCCTTCGCCGGGCCATGCTTCATCGGTTTCGCGATCGGCGAATCACTGGGCGCCGCCGCGCTGCGAATTGCCGGCGGCATCTTCACCAAGATCGCGGACATCGGATCCGACTTGATGAAGATCGTGTTCAAGATCAAGGAAGATGACGCGCGCAATCCGGGTGTGATCGCGGATTGCACGGGTGATAACGCGGGCGATTCGGTGGGGCCAAGCGCCGATGGCTTTGAGACCTACGGCGTCACCGGCGTGGCGTTGATTACCTTCATTCTGCTGGGCGTGAAAGATCCCATGGTGCAGGTGCAACTGCTGGTGTGGATTTTCGTGATGCGCATCGTGATGCTGATCGCGGCCGCGGCGGCGTATTTCATCAACAGCATCATCGCCAAGGCTCGCTTCGCCAACGTGGACGAGATGAATTTCGAGGCGCCGCTGACCTCGCTGGTGTGGATCACTTCCCTGGTTTCCATCGGACTCACTTACCTGGTTTCGTCGATCATCATCCCGAGCCTGGGCGGCGACACGACGCAATGGTGGAAGCTGGCGACAATCATTTCCTGCGGGACGATCGCCGGCGCCATCATTCCGGAATTGGTGAAGAGCTTCACTTCGACCGAATCGCGGCACGTCCGGGAAGTGGTGATTTCCGCGCAGGAAGGCGGAGCGTCACTGGGCATATTGTCCGGATTCGTGGCCGGCAATTTTTCCGCTTATTACCTGGGACTGACGATGGTGGTGCTGATGGCGATCGGCTATCTGATCTCGCTGCTGGGGCTGAGCATGCTGATGATCGCGGCGCCGGTGTTTGCCTTTGGGCTGGTGGCCTTCGGTTTCCTGGGGATGGGTCCCGTGACGATTGCCGTGGATTCTTACGGGCCGGTGACTGACAACGCCCAATCGGTTTTTGAATTGTCGTTGATCGAACAAGTTCCCAACATCCAGCAGGAACTGAAGAAGGATTTCAATATTGAGGCCAATTTTAGCCGCGCCAAGGATTTGCTGGAGGAGAATGACGGCGCGGGAAACACATTCAAGGCGACTGCCAAGCCCGTGCTGATCGGCACCGCGGTTGTGGGCGCTACCACCATGATTTTTTCGATCATCATGGCGCTGACCAACGGCCTGACGGAAAACGTTGACAAGCTTTCGCTGCTGCATGCGCCGTTTGTGCTGGGCTTGATTACGGGCGGCGCGATGATCTACTGGTTTACCGGAGCTTCCACGCAAGCCGTGACCACCGGCGCCTACCGGGCGGTGGAATTCATTAAGGCCAATATAAAATTGGAGGGCGTCGAGAAGGCCTCGGTAAGCGACAGCAAGAAGGTGGTGGCGATCTGCACCAAATACGCGCAGAAGGGGATGTGGAATATCTTTTTCGCGGTTTTCTTCGCCACTCTGGCGTTCGCGTTTGTGGAGCCCTACTTCTTTATCGGCTATCTGATGTCCATCGCGATCTTCGGATTATTCCAAGCCATCTTCATGGCCAACGCCGGCGGGGCGTGGGACAACGCCAAAAAGATTGTGGAAGTCGAGATGAAGCAGAAGGGCACGGAACTTCACGCGGCCACCGTGATCGGAGACACGGTAGGCGATCCGTTCAAGGACACTTCCTCGGTGGCGTTGAATCCAGTGATTAAATTTTCGACATTGTTTGGGCTTTTGGCGGTGGAATTGGCGGTGCGGTTGACTGTGGATACTGGCGGTAGGTTGACGCATGTGCTGGCCGCGGTGTTTTTTCTGATTTCGTTTAGCTTCGTGTATCGATCGTTTTATGGCATGCGGATTCGGTCGGAGGCAGCGCACGGGTAGCGGAAGAGGGAAATTTGGAATCGATAGCGGGGCGGGATGGATCCGCCCCGTTTTTTATTGGGGGGAGAGTCGCGAAGGTAAATTCGAAGAGAAAAGAAAGATGCCGGCCTGAAGGCCGGCGCTACACGAGCTATGCCTTCAGGAAACCGAGATATTTGGCCTGGTTTTGTTCGAAGCCGGGGAAGACCGTGGCTAGATTTGTGGCTCCTAGGTGAATCGAGAGGATTTCGGATAGGACGGTGCGGTAGTCGGTGGTGACGGCGAGGTCGCGATTTTCGTAGAGCTGGCCTGCCGCTAATCCTGGCCAGCGCGCATAGACTTTGCCGCCTCTTACGGGGCCGCCCATCAGGAACATGCAGTTTGCGTGGCCGTGGTCCGTGCCACGGTTGCCGTTCTCGCGCGCGGTGCGGCCAAATTCGGACATGCTGACGAAGACGACATTTTCCATGCGGTCGCCTAAATCCTGATGGAATGCGGCCAGTCCCTGGCCGAAATCCCGCAATAGATTCGAGAGCTGTCCTTGCACGCCGCCTTCGTTCACGTGGTGATCCCACCCGCCGCTATCGAGGAATGCGACTTCGAGGCCGATGTCAGCCTTGATCAGTTCCGCGATTTCCAAGAGGCTCTGGCCGAAGCGGCCGCGCGGATAATCGGCACCATTCGAGGGCTGATATTGATCCGGATTCACTTTCTTGAGCGTGTCAATCGCGCTGAATGTTTCCTGGCCAACGCCGTGCAGCGCCTGGTCCACCGTCT
Organism: Terriglobia bacterium; assembly: GCA_041490605.1. Taxonomy (GTDB): domain Bacteria; phylum Acidobacteriota; class Terriglobia; order Acidiferrales; family UBA7541; genus JBGPTK01. The sequence continues at coordinate 12,161 of JBGPTK010000073.1, forward strand.
GCGAGTACATGGCTTCAAATCCGCCCTGGGTGGTTGCGGGTGGGCCGTACATACGGAATTGTTTCAGGTCAGGAATGGCGACCGCCGGCGAAGGGCCCTGCAATGTCCGCGGCAGGTAGGGACCGAAGGCCACGGCGCGGAATGGCGAGGATTTCTCTTCCGGCAATTCCTGCAGCGAGCGATTGAGCCAGCCATCATCCGTGCTTTTCACGCCGGGGGTTCCGGATTCCATGAAGTCCTGGGCGTCGAAATGCGAACGAGTGGGATCGGGAGAACCGGCAGCTTGAATGATAGCAAGCTCGCCCTTGTGAAAAAGAGGCTCGAGCGGGGCAAGGCTGGGGTGCAGGCCGAAGAAGCCATCCAGGTCGAGCGCCGCTTCGCCGCCGCCCCGGCGAGGCTCGGGGATCGCGATCGTGGGACGCATCTGGTAGTAGCTGCGCTCTCCGAATGGGACGACAACGTTGAGGCCGTCCATCGCGCCGCGCTGGAATAACACGACCAGGATTTTCTTGCCGCCCGGCGGCAGAGTGCCGGCTACGGCGCGCTGTAAAAATGTGGGCAGCGCCGTCAGGCCGATCATGGCGATTCCGCCGTTCTTCAGAAATACGCGCCGCGTTATGTTCATTGCCAACCTCCGGCCCATCTCATTCCTTCAGCGCCGCTGGAATTCAGGGGCGCCGAGAACGAGACCGGCGATCAGGCCTTCATTCACGTGCTTCACCGGATCGTCCAGGCGCGCTTGTAAGATCTGCGGATCGCTCATGCGCTGTTCGAGGGTCTCGCGGGTTTGCGCAGCCACTTGCCCGTTCAGGAAAATGTCGAGCGAGCGCGACAACGCCATTTGCGGGTCGGAATCGGCTTGGGCGCCGAAGAGCGCCGGCAAATCAATCGCCGTTCCGTTCATGTGATTCGACGCAAGCTGCAGCGCGAAGTTCAGGCGGTTCAGCAATGCGCCGGTGTTGACCCAGGTTTCGGCCTTGTCCGAATATCCCGTGGGCGGCTGGCATTGATAAAGCGGCTCGCCCATTCTTCCCACCCATTGCACGATCGGCAGGGCAATCGTGACGTCGGCGTTCAGGGCGCGGGCCGTGCTCACGGCGAGTTCAAATGGCGTCTTCACTTTCGCGCGATAACTGGTTCGCGACCAGAACTCCGGCGAATAAATCATGACCTTCAAAACCGCGCGAGTATCGCCATCGCTCGATAGAAACGTTTGCGTCATGCGGCTGACCAGCGCGGCCGGCGGTTCATCGGAGACGAAGTGGCGCGCGATTTCCGTGCTGATGAGCCTGGCGGTATTCGGATTATGCGCCAGCAGCTTGATTACTTCCTGGCCGTCCTTCATTCCGCCGCCGCTTATTTTCTTGCCCATCACGTACTTTGGCCCGGGGGTGTGGATGCGATCGTCAAAATGAAATTCTGGGTCGCGGCGCGGTTCGCGGATCGTCCAGCCGGTGAAGCACTTGGCCACCTCGATCACGTCTTGCTGCGAGTAGCCGCCTTCGACGCCCAGCGTGTGCAATTCCATGATTTCGCGGCCATAGTTTTCGTTCAGGCCGCGCTCTTGCCTTTTGGCTTGCTGTCCCTGGCCGGCGCCCTGGGCATTGGGAAATTGCCGCGGTGACGGAGGAGACATTCCGCCGAAAATGCCGCCGTAACGCGAGCGGCGCATCGCCCTCTGCTGTTGCAAGCGCTGCGCTGCGAGGGGATCGGCGCTCTGCCAGTTATCGAGGTAGAACAGCATCGCCGGGCTCTTGGCGGTGGCCTCGAGCAGATCCTGAAACTTGCCCATGGCGTGCGGCCGGATGGTGTCCCGCTCGTAGGCCGTCAGCATCCAGCGGTCCGCGCCCTTCCCCGCAAACACGTTGAAATGGTTGAACCAGAAATTCGCCATCACTTCGTAGAGTTGACGGTCGCTGTAAATGGCGCGGTTCACCTTGGCCATGGAAAGTTCGGAAATGATTCGCTGAGGGCCTTGCATTCTGGCGAGTTGAAATTTTGCCGGGTCCATCTCGCCGCTATCCCGCATCTCGCGCATTGCGGCCTGGGCCTTTTCTTTGCGTTCTTCCTGGAACTGTTCCTTGGTCAGGCCCTCTTTTTTGGCGGCCAAATTGGGCGGGGGAAATTCAGTGACTAATTTTGCCGAGGACATCTTCAGGGTTGTAAGGCCGGTGAGCCGCGCTTCCGCCGCCGAGTCGTCCAGAGATTCAGGCTTCAACTGCTGATTAATCCATTTTTCGAGGCCCATCTGCCGGATGCGGTCGAGATCTCCAGGACGCGGGCCGTAAGCCAAACGGCCGAGGGCGTGTAGAATCGCCTGATCTTCCGTGAGTTCGGTGATGGGCAGGTTGCCTTTGAAGGACTTGCTCAGTTGGATTTGCGCGACTTCGTCCTGGCCCTTCTTTTTTTTCTTTCCCGCCTGAGCATGCGGGACGGCAATCGTCAGCGAAAGCAGGAGCAGCCCGGCCAGAAAGCCATTTCCGGCTGCATCCAGGCGGCTTCGAGCAGATGCGGATTTTCGGTTGTCGATTTTCATCTCTGCCAGCTCCTGCCAGCGGGACGCCTTACATCCTTCCTAGAAAAATACCTCTCATTGAATGTTAACCCCATTGTGGACAAAAAGTTGCGGAAGCGGCTTAGGTATTAACATAACCGGAGGATGATCCGCGCGCGTATCCGATTTGACCGCAGGCCTCGCCTGCCGTATAAGAGTGCGACAGATTCGAGCACAAGAAAAGTAACCGGATGGGGCAAACATCAGATGCTGATACGTCATTTCATTTTTTGGCTCTCGACGAAGAAGAAGGTGACCAACGCGATCGGCCGCCGCGGCATGCATCACGGGTTCGCGCGCCGCTTCATCGCCGGGGAAACTCTGGCGGAGGCCCTGGATGCCAGCGCGGAGCTCAATGCCGGCGGAAGCATGGTCAGCCTGAACCACCTGGGCGAAAACGTGATCACCGAAGACGAGGCGCGCCAGGTCCGCGACGGGTACATCGACATGTTGCGGGAACTGGCGGA
>JBGPTK010000074.1:0-15161 GCA_041490605.1 Terriglobia bacterium
AAAGCGGTTCGCGAAAATTCAGAAGTCCGCTTGATCGGCGTGGTGGATAGCAACAGCGCCGCTCCCTCGGCCGATCAAATCTCTCCCGAAGATTCGCAGGTGTTCGCGTATCTGCCGCGGCAAGCCCCGCAAGAACTGGTTGAGAAGGCGATCCAAGCCGCGTTTGCCAACATCGAACTGGCTTCCCGCGAACGCGCCGCTCGCGAAGAACTGGAACGCGTTGAGCGGGAAATGGAAGAGCTGAACCTGATCGGAGCGGCGCTTTCCGCCCAGCACAAAGTGGAAGAGCTGCTGAATTTGATCCTACAAAAAGCGCGGGAGATCACCGGCGCCGATGCGGGCTCGCTTTATCTGGTGGAAGACGCCGGGGAAGGCGCGCGGCGATTGCGGTTCAAGCTGACGCAGAACGACACGAAGCAATTTCCCTTCCGCGAATTCGATTTGCCCTTGACCGATAATTCGATGGCCGGCTTCGTGGCCATGCACGGCGAGCTGCTCAATTTGCCGGACGCCTATGAAATTCCCGTCGATCGGCCTTTCAAGTTCAACGTGAAATACGATCAGACGTCGGGCTACCGCACTCGCTCCGTCCTCACGTTGCCGATGAAGAATCCCAAGGGCGAGGTTCTGGGCGTGCTCCAGTTGATCAACAGCAAGCGGAATCCGAAAGCGCGGCTGGAGACGCTCGAAGATATCGAGCGCGAAGTGCAGCCATTTCCGGAACGCTGGGCGCGCCTGACGCTCTCGCTGGCTTCGCAAGCGGCAGTGGCCTACGAAAACAACAAGCTCTACAGCTCGATCGAATCGCTCTTCGAGGGCTTCGTCAAAGCGGCGGTGACGGCGATTGAGCAACGCGATCCCACCACTTCGGGCCATTCGCTGCGCGTTTGCACCTTGACCGAAGGCCTAGCCGACACCGTGAACCGGACGGAGACCGGCCGCTACGCCTCCGCCCATTTCACCCGGGAACAGATGAAGGAAATTCGTTACGCCGCGCTGCTGCACGATTTCGGCAAAGTTGGCGTGCGCGAGGAAGTGCTGGTCAAGGCCAAAAAACTCTATCCCTTCCAGCTGGAAATTGTCCGCCAGCGCTTCGATTACATCCGGAAGGAAATGGAAGCGAGCACCGCGCAGCGCAAGCTGCAACTCGTGCTCGAACGCCAGCGCGAAGAAGCCTTGGCGCAAATCGGGTTGATCGACAATGAATATCAGCAGGCGCTCAAGGAAGTGGATGATTATTTTCAATTCATCCTGCGGGTCAACGAGCCCACCGTGATGCCCGAGGGCAAATTCGACCAGCTTCTCGAAATTGCCCGGAAAAGATTTACCGATCCCCAGGGGGAAGAGCGGCCTTACTTGAGCCCCGAAGAGGTGCGCTACCTCTCCATCCCGAAGGGAAGCCTGGATCCGGAGGAACGCACGCAAATCGAATCCCACGTCGTTCACACCGTGAATTTTCTTTCCCAAATCCCGTGGACCAAGGAACTGAAACAAGTTCCGCAAATCGCCCGCGCCCATCACGAAACATTGATCGGAACCGGCTACCCCTACAAACTCAAAGGCGACGAAATTCCCCTGCCCGCCAAGATGATGACCATTTGCGATATTTTCGACGCGCTCTCGGCGTCCGATCGCCCTTATAAAAAGGCGGTCCCGGTCGAACGCGCCCTGACCATTCTGGACGAGGGCGTCCACAACAACGAGCTGGACGCCGACCTGTTCCGGCTTTTCCTCGACGCCAAGATTTATACCCGCACGGTCAAACCTGCCTGAGCTTCCGCGGATATTTCGTTCGCTTTGAAAACGCGAGGACGCTAAAATCACATTGATGATTTCCCGATCCTTGCGGCTTTTCCTCCTGCTCGCCATCTTTTTCGCATGGACTCCGCCGGCTGCGGCCCAGCAGCAGCCGCAAGCGGTTTCGCCTGGCGAATCCACATACACGATTGTGCTTCCCCCCAAGCTCATCGCCGGCAAGGCCGCCACTCTTGCCGTGATCGGCGCGGATGGACACCTGGCCCCGGGTGTTGGCGTGGATATTTCCGGGGGACAGCGGCTCCTCACGGATGCCACTGGCCGGGCCCTCTTCACCGCGCCCGGTGCGCCGGGTGTGCTGCTCGCAAAAATTTCCGGCCAATTTTCCGCAGCCACGGTCATTCTCCCGGAGCCACCCGCCGGAAAAGCAGCGCTCAGCGGAGTCCCTCCCATAATTTCCTCTCGCGATCGATTCACGCTGCTGGGAGCGGGTTTTCAGGGCGAAGCTGATGCCAATCATGTCGAAGTGGGAGACCAGCCCGCGCTCGTTCTGGCTGCTTCTCCAGTCGCACTGGTCGTGCTCACGGCGCCGCGCATCACGCCGGGGCAGAAGAGCCTCTCCGTGCGGACGGATGCAGGTACGTCCTCGACTACGACGACCCTGGTCGAACTCTCGCTCGAGACGGGCGGACGGGCAATCACTGCGCATGAAAAGACGAAAGTGATCGTGCGCGTGCTTGGCAGCGAGCAATCCCTCGCGGTGGAGGCGCGGAGTCTCGCGCCCGAGGTTGTCCGCATTTTGGGGGAAAATCCACAACGCGTCCAAACCAGCGGTGGCCCGGAGAATACGGCTTCCATCGATATCGAGGGCGTGCAGGCGGGTGAATTCGGGTTCCGTGTGAGGTTGATCTCGCCTCCGGCCGGCTCGCCCGACGTGGAAGCCGCGCAAAAATACCTTGAAGCCGCCGCGCGAGTTGCGCCGGAGGGAGAAAGGCGCAAGGTGCAAAAATGCTTGTCGCGCCTTCAGAAACCGAAGGACGCCTCTAAAGTCCGCGCCGAAATCGACAAGATGCTCGCCGGTTCATCCGGTGATTTCACACTGCTGCTGGATTCCGCCCGCAAGTCTCTCCTCACGCCCTAGTGGGGTGCGGAAAAAGTCAACGGCCGATCTCCGATGGAGTGGCCATCCTGGATGAGCGGCGAAGAAACAATCTTCTGTTCGAGCATTTGGGATTTGCTCGCGATTCCTCGTCGCTTCGCTCCTCGGAATGACACACAAAGCGAGTTCTTCCGCAGACTGCCAATGTGCTGAGTCGTAAATTTCTTGCTAATCCTCGCCTGTCCTCAGGGGTTAAAACCCCTGAGTTTTCAGCGCATCCATGCCGGAGCTTCCCGATCAAAAGCATCGGGACGCAAACGGCGCGGAAGCTCCGACCCCCTAAAAAACATGCAAAGAACTTATTCGTCCGAGGCGGGTTCGAGGGCTTTCGGGGTTGCGTCAGGCAGCACGCCCTGGTTCATTTGCTCGAGAGTATTGCGCGTTTTGGAAAGCCGGCTATCGGCGTCTTCGTAACTTTGCTGCGCATGGCGCAGATGAGTGCCCAGCTTCTCGTACACATCGGAAAACGATTCCAGTTGTTTCTTGAGCCCGGACATATTCGCCATCAGGTGCCGCGCGTTCTCCTCGATCTTCTGGCCCTGCAGGCTCAAGGCAATCGCGCTCAGGCAGGCGTAAAACGTATTCGGCGAAACCGGAAAAACCCGTTTGCTGCGGCAATATTCATCGAGCAAGCCGTATTTTGAATCTTGGGTCATCAGCAGTTCATAGTAGACCGCTTCGGAAGGCACGAACATCAACGCATAATCCAGAGTCCGTTCGCCCGGCAGAATATATTTTTCGGCGATCGAATCCGCATGCTTCCGCACGGCCACGGAGAATTCCCGGCGAGCTTCTTCCCCCGTTTCCGCGAGCCGCCGGAAAGCCTCCAGCGGAAACTTGGAATCAACCGAGAGCATTCGTTCTCCGCTGTGGACGACGGCATCCACGATGTTCCCCGTCGAAAAACGAAACTGGGTTTCGTAGGCCGCTCGCGGCAAAGCGTCCTCCAGCAATCGCTCGAGCGCCGCTTCTCCCAGCGACCCGCGCGTTTTCGCTCCGCCCAACACCATCTGCAGCGTCTGCGCGGTTTGCGAAAGATCCCGTCCCGCCTGCTGCACTTCGCCGATCTGCTGGCTGATTTTGCGCACCGCCTCCGTGGCCGATTGCAATTGCTGTGCCACTTCTCTCTGGGCGTTGCTGGCCAATTGGCCGGAGGCAGCCACTCCGCTTTGCAATTCCTGGCGCACCTGCCCCAGTTGTTGGGTCACGGACTGCGTCATCTGATTGAGCTGGGTGCTAACCGCCAGCGTTTGCGTGGACAGATTCGCCTGAAGTTCCTGCCGCAACGTAGCCATGGATTGCTCCGATTGCGCGCCCGAACGGATTCGCATCAGCGCCAGCAGCGCCAGGCCAATTGCCAGCACCACGGCCAGGGCCAAACTTGCCGCAAGAATCATTGAATTGACACGCCTCCCAAGGATTTGTATCTGGTTACTTCACAATAGCGCGAATGGCACAGCGCGTGAAGCCGTTTTGTGGCGGAAATTAAAGCGAGTAGAAAAGCCGGACCACAGGCCATCAGACGGCGGCCTCGGCGACTCCTCGGCTGCCTCGAGGAGCATCGCTAGTGCGCATAGCCAAGAGTGGCTGTGCTACCAGTTCAGCTTCAGCGCGAACTGAAACTGCCGCTGGTCGGAAGAAGCAGTCGGCTGCCCGGCCGTGCATACACCGGAAGTGGGATCGCACAGCGGATTGACATCGCTTACATTGAACCGGTTCAGCAAGTTGAACGCGTCCGCGATCACTTCCAGCCTCAGCCGCTCGGTAATCGAAAACTGCCGGGCCAGCCGCAAGTCGAATTGAAAAAATCCCGGCTTGGTGAATGCATTCCGGCCCAGGTTTCCCGTGCAGCCGAACGGCGGCGAAGGAACGGCCGGGAACGGTCCGAACGGTGTTCCCGCGCTGTTGATGCAATTTGTCGGAAAGATGAATTCAGCATTTTTGATAAAGGGAGAGGTGACGGCCGGTGGGAGGCCTGCCGGCACCGCCGCTCCCGCCGGAAGAACCGAGGGCCGGCTTGTTGCCGAACCGAAGTCCAAATTCGTATCCGAGCCGATCAGCACATTGTAGGGCCGCCCGGAAGAAAGTTCGATAATCGGCGCCACGGTGGAATCGGCCAGCAGTTTCTTCCAGAATCCCGAATCGCTCATGCGATAGCGGCTCTGGAATACCGCGCTGGTGATCCAGCGATGGCGCTGGTCGAAGCTCGAGTCGCTGCGCTCCTGATTCGGGAAGCTGTTGTCCTGCGGATTGAGGAGCGTGGAAAGGTCCGTCGAGTCATCAATGGCATGCGAGTACGTCCAGCTCGAAAACAACTGGAAGCCGCTCGAGAACCGCTTGGATAGGCTCATGGTGAATGCGTGATAGACGGAATTCCCGCTCGATTCCTGCGGGTTTACGTCGCTCCAGGGAACCTGCACGCCGGAAAAGCCGGTGGGGAATCCGCCCGCTTTTGCGAGCGCGACCAACGTGTTGTATCCGCCCGGCACCAGTCCGGAGAAGGACGGATTCGGGCCTGTTGGCCGGAAGAAATTAAACACCGCCGGCGTTGCAACCAATCCGACGATCGCGCCGCCGCAATTCTGTCCCGTGTAACCCAGGCCGAGAATGCCCGGAGCGAGCGGCGAGCCCGTGGGTGTCGCGAAGGCGATGCTTCCGCCGCCGGCAAGGTTGACGGCAGGCACACTTCCCGCGCAGAGAGTGTTGGGCGTGGAGGGCACCGCCACGGTCACCGGATTTGTTCCCGGCGAGACCAAGCCGATGGCCACGGCTTTATTGTCGTTGGCGACGAGCAGGCCCGGGTCCGTGACGCTGATATTCCTGGTCCGGTCCAGGTGCACTCCGTGCGTGTAGTTGTACCCAACGCTGAGCTTCCAGTCCTTCCCGATTTCCCGCTCGATGGTCAGGTTGGCCTGCTCCGCATAGGCGTATTGAAAATTCTTCTCCACGGGAATCGTGAAGGGCAGCAGGGGCAGGGGATAGCCCGTCACACCCGGAGCGAGCGGCAGCGTCAGGAAATTCTGATTGTTGAACAGCGAATTGGGCTGGAACGCGTTGAAGCGCTGCTGTGAGGGGATGTAACACATGGAGGGCGTGGACGTGGAGCAGCCCGTAATGTTCGGCCCAGTCAAGATGCCTTGAAAAATCGAGGACGCATTCAGTGCTCCGACATTTGCCGGATTATCGATATGCGCGTTCGAGGGCGTGCCCCCCGCGGCCTCCAGCAGCGAGGAAATGTCGCCATCTTCCGCCGTGGCCAGGAAGGCCAGCGCGAGCGCCGGATGATCGTAGAAAAGTCCGAATCCGGCGCGCACAACGGTTTTGCCGTTGCCCCAGGGATCCCAGGCGAGCGCGAATCGCGGCGCGAAGTTGTTCGGGTCCACGGGAATTCCTTCCACCACTCCCAAGGCCTTCTCCGCCACCGCGTTCAGCGCGGTGCCGGCGGGGAAGGTGGGAACCCATTCGATGTCGTAGCGCACCCCGTAGTTGATGGTCAGTTTGTGATTTACTTTCCAGCTATCTTGCACGAAGGCGCCCAGAGTCTTGTTATTGAAGGGGTGATTGGATTGGCCGATGCCTTGGAAGAAGACGGTGGGAATACCCAGGCCATACGCTTGCACGGCTGAAAAATCGGGTGCTTTGAAAAGGGAGAATGCCGAGTTGAGCGATCCGGCGCCGAGACTGCCGAAGTTGTACACGCCCCCGTAATTCAGCGTGAAAATCTGCGATGTGGCGGAACGCAATTGGATCAGGTTCGTGTCGGCGCCGAATTTGATGGTGTGCGATCCCTTTGTCCAGGTCAGGTTATCGGTCCACTGGAAGCGGCGCTCGATGCGATCTTCGGTGGAGAATGGCTCGCGGCCAAAGAAAGCGGAGCCCGCGATGTTCACGCCCACCGAGCTGCCGCCGGGGAGGTTGGAAAAGCCGTAGTGCAAGCCGCGGCGCGCAAACTGGAAGCGCAGCTCGTTGAACAGGCTGTCGCCGATGACCGTGGTGTGCTGGCCGACGATGGCTAGATCGCGGGTCTGTTGAACCGAGGTGCGCGATCCGGCGTTTTGGCCGAAGTTCTGGTTCTGCGCGTTCACTTGGATGCCGCTGATCGTGGAGGGAGAAACGCTCACTCGCAGAAAGGAGGTGTTTCTTTGATTCCAGATGTGCTCGAGCTTGAGCGAATACAGGCTGGTGCCCTCCGACACCGGATAGTTGCCGATGGTGGATGCGAGTCCGACGTAGGAGGCGGGCAAGGGCGCGCCGCTGCTGGGGAAAAAGTTAGCCGGGAATCCGGGAGTGTTTCCGAACAAGGCCACCGCCGCGCTGCTTGTCCCCGCCGCGAAATACCCGGCTCGGACGGGTGCGGGAACCAGGCTGCTATTCACGAACGCCGCTTGTGCTGCGGTCAACAATCCGGCGGCGGGCACCCCGGCGGGAAGAAAGGGCACGATGGCGGCGGGCGCGGCCGTGTTCACGAAATTAAAGTTGTTTGCGCCGATGCTCGAAAAGCCGGTTTCCTGCCGCCGCGTCGTCTCGTAGCTGAAAAAGTAGAAGGTCTTGTCCTTTTGAATCGGCCCGCCCAGGGTGACGCCCGCCTGCACGCGCGTGAAAGGCTGCTTGACGGGAATGGCCTGAAAGCCGGTGGGGCTGGAGACCACGTTTACGGAGAAAGGATTTCGGGCCTGCAGGGCGCTCTGGCGAAGGTATCCGAACGCATTGCCATGAATATCGTTCGATCCCGATTTCGTGACGATATTCACCACGCCGCCCATGGCCCGGCCATACTCGGGCATGAAGTTGCTGACCAGCAGTTGAAATTCCTGCACCGCTTCCTGGGAGACGGTCGCGCGAATGCCGTTGGTCGAGTTGTCCACCGCATCCGCTCCATCCACGGAAACCTCGTTCGATCTTGCCCGCTGGCCGCCAAAGTTCAGGCCGCTGGTGGGAGCGGCGCCGATGGAAGGAGTGCTGTCGCGGGCCGCCTGTGAATTGAGCAAAGTGAAATTGATGTAGTTGCGGCCGTTGATGGGGAGGTTATCGATTTGCGCCGTGGTCACGCTCTGGGAAACATCCGTGCGGTGAGTCTCCACCACTTCGGATTCGCCCGTGACCGTCACCGTTTGCTGGCCCGCCTCCAGGGTCATCTGCGGATTGAATTCCGCGACTTCGCCCAGCGTTAAATGCAAGGCAGGCTTCACCAGCTTGGACATTCCCTTGGCTTCCACCGTCAATTCGTAATCTCCCGGCGGCAATCCGATGATCTGGTAATGCCCGTCTCCGCCGCTCTCCACGCTCCGCATCGCTCGGGTTGTCAGGCTCTTCACAGTTACCTTCGCTCCAGCCACAGCCAGCCCTTGTGGATCGAGCACGGTTCCAGATAGGTTCACGGTGTTGACTTGCCCCGGTGCGGGTCTCGCTGCGGCTAGAATCCCTGTCAAGCCAAACGCGATTAGACACACCCATTTTTGTAAGTGCATCAAAATGAACCTCCAGGCGGATTTTTCGGATGGCCCCCGATCGCCCTGCGATTACCCCCCGGTCATCCGGACGATGGCATCCCCGATCGAGGCCGTACCCCGGCTTGTACTCCAAGCAGCGGACACGTTGCAATATATTTGTTTATCCAGTACCCGATGTTTCTATCCGGTGCAGGGTTCGCGGGAAGCCGTTGCTTTGTTCGTTAAACTCAATCCGCTTCGGGCCGATAAGTACTTCTGTGGAGCCAAAGTATGTCCGAATTTGAAAGCCCGGACGTCCTTCGATCGGTGCTCGAGAGCCTTCAAACCGGCATCTATCTTGTGGATCGCGACCACAAGATTGTTTTCTGGAGCGACGGCGCCGAGCGGATCACGGGCTATTTGCGCCAGGAAGTGGTGGGCCGTTTCTGCCGCGAGAGTCTTATTGCCAACAGCGAAAAGAGCAAGAACATACTGTCGGAAGCGGCTGATGCTCTGGCCACGGCGCTCCGGGACGGAAAGCCTGCCTCCGGTGAAATTTCATTTCGCCACAAATCCGGACACCGGATTCCCGTGCGCATGCGCGCCGCCCCCATCCGCAATAGCCACGGAAGCGTTATTGGCGCTGTGGAATGCTTCGATGAGAGTCCTTCCGTATCCGATTGGGATCGTCGTCAGACAAAACTTGCCGATCAGGGTCACCTCGACCAGGCTACCGGAGTCGCGAACCCGACTTTCCTCCAGGCTTGCCTGCTCGAAATTCTTTCGAATTTTATTGTGACACTGGTTCCCTTCAGCCTCGTCTCGGTTCAGGTAGATCGTCTGGATCATCTTCGGGCGGCCTATGGGCCTGGGGTGATCGCTCCTATCCAGCGCGAGGTCGCCCAAACGCTCGAAAATAGTCTGCGGCCCACCGATCTCCTCGGCCGCTTCCAGGACGATCAGTTTTTGATCATTCTGATGCAGTGCGGCACAGCGGAGATCGAACTGGTAGCCAATCGCCTGAGGAAGATGGTCAGTCAAACGCATGTGGAATGGTGGGGCGACGATTTGTCGATTACCGCCTCGTTCGGAGTAACCACAGTAAAGCCCGAGGACAAACTGCCCATGCTTCTCGAACGAGCGAAGAATTCCTTGAAGCAGAGCCTGTCCGCGGGGGGAGACCGTGTCACGACCCGCTGGGATAACGACGGCGATTGCTTGGAGGCTGAATCTCGATGTTCATAATCATTGGAATCGTGATCGTTTTCGGCGCCGTGGTCGCCGGATACAAAATGGAGCATGGCATTCTGCTGGTCCTGGTCCAGCCGGCGGAGCTGATTATCATCGGCGGGGCCGCCATCGGAACCGTTCTCATCGCCAATCCCTTGCACATTCTCAAGAAGATTGCGGGAGGCATTGTTGGGATTTTTGGCGCCTCGAAATTCAGCCAGCAGCATTATCTGGACTCACTGAAAATGATGTACGGGTTGTTCGGCCGGGCGCGCAAGGAAGGGTTGATGGCCCTGGAATCGGATAGCGACATGCCCGAGCAGAGCCCGATTTTTTCCAAGTACCCGAAGTTCTTGAAGGACCATCACGCTCTAGCCTTCGTTTGCGACTCCATCCGCATGGCCTCCAGCGGCGGCATCGAGCCGTTTGATATCGACCAGATGATCGAAAGCGACATGGAATCCCATCACCAGCAAGCCAGCTTGCCCGTCGCTGCCCTGGCCACCATGGCGGATTCCTTGCCCGGCCTCGGAATCGTTGCCGCCGTTCTTGGAGTGGTGATCACCATGGGCTCGCTGGGCGGACCGCCGGAAGAAATCGGCCAAAAAGTCGCGGCGGCCCTGGTCGGCACGTTCCTCGGGATCCTGCTTTGTTACGGATTGATCGGGCCAATCGCCTCGAACATGGCCAAGGCCGCCGATGAGGAGCACGCATACTATCAAGTCCTGCGGGTGATGATCGTTGCCTTCGTGAAAGGCACCGCACCCAGCTTGGCCGTCGAGATCGGGCGAAGATCCATCCCGGGAAATGTGCGGCCGGGATTCCAGGAAGCCGAGAATTACATCAAAGGCAAGACCGAGCTTCCGGCAGAAGACGCTGCGCCGGCACCCGAGCCCACTCCGGAAGCCGCGGCTTAGCCGAAGCTGCCAATCGAATGGCGACCAAAGCTCCCATCATCGTCATCAAGAAGAAAGCCGCGCATGGCGGGCATCATGGCGGCGCCTGGAAGGTGGCCTACGCCGATTTCGTGACCGCCATGATGGCGCTCTTCATCGTGCTCTGGTTGCTGAACTCCAGCCCGCCGGTCAAGGAAGCCGTCGCCGGCTACTTCAAGGATCCCAGCGGCATCGGCAAGAAAGCCGGCAGCAATATGGCCGGCACCGGTGAAAATTTCACGGTCACGAAAGACAATATGGATTTGCTCAAGGAACAACTGGAAAGAGCGATCCGGGAAGTCCCCAATTTCGACGCGCTGAAAAATCACATCGATATGACGGTCACCAGCGAAGGGCTTCGGATCGAGCTGACCGAATCCGAAAACGGAACTTTCTTCAATAGCGGCAGCGCCAAGTTTGTTTCCGGCAACGAAGACCTGGTCATCAAGCTCGCTCAGGAGCTCGGCAAACTCCCGAACAATCTGGCCATCGAAGGGCACACCGACGCCAAGCCGTACGTCAAAGGAAGCAACTACGGGAACTGGGAACTTTCGTCGGATCGCGCGAATTCAGCCCGGCGTTTGATGCAACAAAACGGCGTTCGCCCCGATCAAGTGAAGCAAGTTCGAGGCTTTGCCGATCAGCGCCTCCGCAAACCGGACGCTCCACTCGACCCCTCGAATCGCCGCATTTCGCTGATCGTGCAGTATCAATCGAAAACAGAGGGGGACGAAAACCCGGCGGCCGGCGAATCCAAATCTCCGGAAGCGAAGCCCAATGAATCGAAGACTCCGGAAAATTCCGCCCCGCGGCAGTGAGGACTATCTTTGCGCTCAATCGAATCGAAATAATTGCAGGCGCCTTGCTTGCTTCCGCCCTGGTTCAACGCCGGCTAGCTGGCTACGGCTTTCTGCTGCCGCGCTTCTCTCCACAGCACTTCGTACACTTCCACCGGCTCCAACTTTCCCTTCAGTTTCCTCGGTTCCAGCCGGCGCATCGGAAGTTGGCCCGCGATTTCGAGGTAGGTAGCGCTGGAAATCAGGATTTGGTCCGCCTCAGCTAGTTCCGTAAGCCGGGCCGCGACGTTCACCGTATCCCCGATGGCCGTGTAATCCAGCCGCCGGGCGGCCCCAATGTACCCCGCCACGGCAGGCCCCGTGTTGATTCCGATCCCGATCGAAAGAGGAAGCCCCGAGGCTTCCCGCTTCATCTCCTGCGCCAGGGCTTGCATCTCAATCGCTGTTTGCGCGGCCCGCAAGGCATTCTGTTCCTGTGCGAGCGGCGCCCCGAACAGCGACATCAGCCCGTCGCCCAGGAACTTGTCGAGCGTGCCCTCGTGCCGGAAGACCAGATCCGTCATCCCTTCGAAATAATGATTCAGCATTTCGACCACGCTCCCGGGCGGAAGCGATTCAGCCATGTGCGTGAAGCCGCGAATATCGGAGAAAAGCACGGTCAATTCCTGCGTCTCGCCGCCCATGCACAGGTTTCCGGCTTCGGCGATGATTTTCCGCGCCACTCCCGGCGAAAGAAATCGTTCGAGCGCCGCTTGTTGAATCATGCGCTGCGCCACTTCCTGCCGCGCTCGCACATGATCGATCGAAAGTCCCGCTTGCGCCGCAATCACTGCGAACACGTTCAAGTCTTCCTGGGAAAAAACGCTGCTCATGCTCAGGTTGTCCACGTAGAGCAGGCCGTGAATTCGATTGTGGCTGCTCAAGGGAGCGCACATGGCGGATTGCACGCCCGAGAGCGACAGGCTTTCGCTGGCTTGAAACCGCTGATCGGCCTGCGCATCTTGCACCACCAGCGGCGATCCTTCCTGCATCACCTGCCGGATGATGCTTTGCGACAGGATCATTTGCGGGCCCTGGTCGCAGGGGCGTGAATTGCGGTAGCGAACCAGCGCCGGCAGAAAGTTGCCGCGTTCGTCGAGGAGCATCGCGCAGCCACGCTCGGCCCCTTCGATTTGAAGGGCCAGATCCTGCACGCGTTCCACAACCTCCTCGATCGTCCCCAGCGCCCCCAGCGTGCGGCTGACGTTATACAAAAGAGTGAGCAATCCATTCTCGTGTTCCAGCGAGTTCAATCGATGTTCGATGCCCCGCGGCAGGCTGGGACCGCCCGGCGGCGTCAATGGCTGGCCGAATCGCCGGGCAGGCGATGTATCCCGGATCATGGAGGTCGGCGGCTGCTGGGCCTTGAGCATCTGCGTCAGCCTCGAAGGCATATTGGTGGGCGTATGCACCACCAAGGGCCGCGACTCCGGGGCCTCAAAGCGCAGCGTGTAGACACCCAGCGTAATCGTATCGTTATTCTTCAGGATGGCTTCGGGAACCAGCACGCTGTTCACTCCGATCCCATTCGCGCTATTGAGGTCGACAATTCTCCAGCCGCCGTTGCGCGTCGGCAGAAAAGTCGCATGCCGCCGCGAAACGCTGGAATCCTGCAGGATCAGGCCATTGATTTCCCCGCGCCCCACTTGCACGGCATGGGATTCCGGCAGTTCGAACATGCGGGCTTCTTCTTCGGCGCGTTGGATGATCAAGCGGGGCATGGTGCGCTCCTATCTGGCTCTGGCCATGTCGGAAAACTGAAGAGGGGAATTCGGCTTGTTGAACACGATTTTCGCCAGAGAATTATGAGCGTCCAAAATCTGGATAATTTCCACCACGCCAATCTCAACACCGGGAATATTCGACCGGTAGACGGAGAACTGCTGCCCCAGGCGCACTCCGTCGCTCGATCCCAGGCTGATCGTTGCTCCCGTTTCGTCCACCTTGGTGACGTAGCCCTCCAGTCCCGCGGATTGGGGAACGGGCGCGGCGCTCTCGCGCGGCAACGGCGAGGCATTCATCTGCCGGATGGTGTCCGCCAGGCTGGACATCACCTGGCGCACCTGGGCCACGTCCGATTTCAATCCCAGCAAATCGTTTTGCGTGTTCAGCCGCAAGGACGTCAGGGATCCGTCGGTCGTCTTCACGAAATTTTGCGTGTCTTTGGCCGTCTCGCTTATGATGGCTTGTTGCTGCTTCAATTGATTCACCTGAGTTTCCACGGCCGTAACCCGTTCGCTCAGCTTGTCCAGCTTGTCGTTCAGTTTGCCGAACTCCT
Source organism: Terriglobia bacterium (assembly GCA_041490605.1). Lineage (GTDB taxonomy): Bacteria > Acidobacteriota > Terriglobia > Acidiferrales > UBA7541 > JBGPTK01. Next base: position 13,623 of record JBGPTK010000074.1, read on the forward strand.
CGATTAGATACCGGTGCAGCGTCTCATCTTTGTACTTCTGTGCCCGGCATTCCGGCGCAACCAGCCCTGCCAGCGCCACTGCCAGAAGAATAGACATCCCTCTCATCTGTGTTCCTCCTGGTTTCGATTGCAGGCCTGCGGTGCGAAAGCCTCTACGGCCTGGCCAGCACCTCATTCACGTCTTGGACCTGATTTGCATTCACCACGATTGTCTTCTGAAACACCCGATAGCCCTTCAGGTACAGCGTCAGCACATGTTGCCCGGGCGGCAGTTTCAAAAGTGCCGGAGTGCTCTGCCCCAGGCTCTTGCCGTTCACCACTACGTCGGCGCCGGGCGGAACGGTCTTTACATTCACCCAACAGTCCGTCGAGGCCGCCGCCGCGGCCAGCGAAGGCAAAGTCATGCTCCATTGCAACATTTGATCCGCCTCCAGCGTCGTGGGCTTTTCGGCGTCCCGGTAACCGGGCTTCTGCACGCGGATGGAATAGTTGCCGGGCGGCAAAGTGATTTCGGCGGGAGACTTCTCCGCCTGCCGCTGGCCGTTGATATAAATATCGGCTCCTGGCGGTTGCGTGACCACCACGATGCTTCCGCGCAACGGCCGCAGGCTGACATCCTTCTTCTCGATGCTTCCCGCTCTTACTTCCAAAATGCGCCGCTCGATTTGGTACCCGGCCAGGGTCACCTCCATCGTGTAGCGTCCGGGCACAAGGTCCTCGAAACGGCAGGGCGTCTTGCATTCTTTGTTCGACTTCTCATCGCTCCCATGCAGCACGGCTCGCGCGCCCATCACATCGGTCAGAACTTCCACCTCTCCTTTCCCCGGCGCCGTTCTGGGCTTCGCTTCCTCATCGGACGAATCGGTGGCCGCCGTGCTGGCGCGCGCGATTTGTGTGCGGTCCTTCCAGGTGAGTCCGGTGGGCAATCCCCGGAGCTGCTTCAGGAGTTGTTCGTGCTCGGAGCGCGTTAAGGCTCCGGAGACGCTCAAGCCATTTTCCGCAATTTCCACGCGCAACTTTTTCGCGAGGCCCGCGCGCTCCAACAGTTTCTGGACTTGCGATTGCTCCCGGGTCAGTTCCGGCTCCGTGGCCGGCGTGGCTGTTCCCGCAACGCTATTCGACGTTGGTTGCACGGCCGGATTGGTGGTTTCAGGGGCCGCCGCATCGCTGCGCTGCGTATCGGCCGCTGGCGGCGCGGCCGGGGGCGCGGGGTTATTCGTAGCCGCCTGAGGTGAGCCCTGGGTTGAGCCCTGATTTGAGATTGCTGCGTTTGGCGCAGAACCAAACAGATCGGCCCGGATTCGCCGCAATCCATCGTGCAGATTCGGCCAGGTCATCACTCCGCCCCCGGCAATGATCACCAATAGCAGGAGCGCGATTCCACCCAGGAAGCCGCGGTTGCTTTGCTGCGACTTGGATGGCAGCGGCGCGGCTGCCGGGGGTGGTGGCGTGGACGGATAAATCGGAGTGTCTTGCCGCGCGGGCGGTTGGGGAGACCGCCCCGGCGCATTTCCTTCGAACCGGCGCATCGGCGGCGGG
>JBGPTK010000075.1:0-15030 GCA_041490605.1 Terriglobia bacterium
TCCGGGTAACGCCGGCGGCGCGCGGCTTTCTGCTGAAGGAAGGGACGGACCTGAAGTACGGGGCGCGGCACTTGAAGCGCTCGATCGAGCGGCACCTGGTGTATCCGCTGGCAAGCCTGCTGGCCACCGATCAAGTGGCCATAGGCGATGTGCTGTGCGTCGATTGGAATGAAGCACAAAGCCGGCTCGTTTTCATTAAGGAAGACGAAGGCGCGCTGGTGGCAGTCGAAACTGTGGCGGCTCAAATAACCACGCAAGTTGCGGCGGCAGGCGTCGACGGGCGTCCTGTGGAGCTACCGGCGGCAAATGTGGTGGCCGAATCACCGAGTCCTCGTCCGCCAGTGAACTCGCCGGTGCGGCCGGTGAATGCTCGAATTCCGCGGCATTCCTCGGCGGACAAGATCAAGGCGGACACTCGAACGTAAGGCAGTTTGAAGTCTCGCTCGAACGCCCGCGAAGAGTTTTATTTGTGTTTGGGGCGTTCCTGCGTGTGCGCACCAGGCGTCCTTGCGATCTTGCCTTAGCCTTTGCTTGCGCCAAATCGCGAGGATTGGCAGCCCACAGGCAATCTCTCTCACCCACGCTCCCCTCCGATAATTCATTCCCATTCAAAGATTCGGTATAGTGAACTTGTGCGCGAAAGCCATATCACCTGCGCTATCGCCTGGCTCTGCCAGTTTGGAAAGAAACTCGGCGCGCCCCGTCGTCATCTAACGGGGCGAGGAACAAGCGTCGCGGGAAACGCTCACGGGGGAAGCATGGGGAATGGGTACGTGCGGATACAAAGCGCGCGATGCAAAAGATCCATGGCCGGCCGACTGGTGCAGATTGCTCTAGTGCTGTCTTTCGCCCTCGGTCTGACGGTGGCCGCCCACGCCGACCGCACGCCTCTGAAGCCGGGTTTCAACTTGTTCTCCACGCAGCAGGACGTCGAAATGGGACAGAAGATATCGCGCCAGGCGGAGCGGCAGTTGCCAATGCTGAGAGACGCACGCGTTGACAAATATCTGAATGATCTGGGACATCGGCTGGGCGCCCACGCGCCCGCCGGCACTCCCGATTATCCCTTCCAATATAAATGTGTGAACGACATGGCCATCAATGCCTTCGCCCTGCCCGGCGGATATATTTATGTCAATCGCGGGGCCATCGAAGCGGCCGATAACGAGGCGCAACTGGCCGGCGTGATGGCGCATGAGACTTCACATGTAATTTTGCGCCACGGCACGAACCAGGCGTCCAAACAATATTTGGCGGAGAACGGATTGAATCTTCTGGGCGCATTTCTCGGCAGTGGGTCGGTGGGGAGCCTGATGACGGAATTGACCGCGGGTTTCACGATGCAATCCGTATTCCTAAAAATGTCGCGGACGGACGAAGGCCAGGCTGACATCCTGGGAACTCAAATCCTTTACGATTCCGGCTATGATCCTCGCGCGATGGCGCAGTTCTTCGAGAAAATTCAAGCGGCGAGCAAGGGAAGCAAGCCCGTTGAATTTTTCAGCGATCACCCAAATCCCGATAATCGCATCGAGCGCCTAAACCAAGAAGTGGACAGGCTCGGTGGACCGCCACAAGGCTATAAGACGAACTCGAGAGAGTTCTCAGAGATCAAGCACTACCTCCATTCCTTGCCGCCTCCGGCGAAGGAGAATCGTACTGGGGCGGCGAGTGACGCTCGTCGTAGCGGAAATCAGGGGCGGCCGGAACCGCCGTCGCAGACCTTGCAGAAATACCAGAGCGGCCCATTGAGCCTGCAATATCCGGCAAATTGGCGCAAGACTGGAGATCAAGGAGCTATGACCTTTGCGCCGGACGGCGGAATCGTGGATCCCGGCGGCGGCAATTCAGGGCTGGCTTACGGGGTGGAAGTGAATCTCTTCGATTTGCCGAACAATTCTGGCGGAAATGTATCGCTGGATGCCGCCACCGATCAATTGCTGAGCAATTTGCAGCAGTCCAACCCGCACATGAATGTTGTCCGGCCGCGGCAACAGATGCGGCTCAACGGCAAGCCGGCACTTTCGATTTATTTGGAAAACGAATCACCATTGGGCGGGCGGGAATCCGATTGGCTGATTACAGCCTCCTGCTCGGACAGCCTCTTTTACATTCTAGGAGTGGCGCCCAAAAACGAATTCGACAATTACGAGCGCGCATTTCAATCGCTGGTCGATTCCGTGAAGTTTTCCTGCTCTTAGAAAATATCGGGATTGGATTGCCTGATTTCGCCTCACTCCGCATGCGCGGGAGTTAATGGCAGAAAATTCAGGGCTTCCAGCGGAGGATGGGTTTGCGCGCTGCGCCCACTTCATCGAGGCGCCCGATTCGAGTGGAGTGCGGCGCCGTTTTCACCAATTCCGGATTCTTTGCCGCTTCTTCCGCGATCGAACGCATCGCGTCGATGAATAGATCGCACTCTTCTCTCGATTCTGATTCGGTCGGCTCGATCATCATCGCGCCGGGAACGATCAGAGGGAAGGCCGTCGTATAAGGATGGAAGCCGTAGTCAATCAGGCGCTTGGCGATGTCCATGGTGCTTACGCCGTGTTTCTTCTGGCGCGCGTCGCTGAAAACGACTTCGTGCATCGAGGGCAGGTTGTACGGCAAGTCGAAATAAGGTTCCAGACCCTTGCGGATGTAATTCGCATTGACCACAGCGTCTTCGGTGACCTGCCGGATGCCAGGGCCATAGGCCAGCGTATAAGCCAGCGCGCGCAGCAAAACTCCGAAATTCCCGCAATAGGCGCGAACGCGCCCGATGGATTTCGGCCGGTTAGTATCCAGCGCCAGCCGGCCACCTTCTTTTTCGACCACCACCGGCACGGGCAGAAATGGCTCGAATATTTTCTTGACCATCACCGGTCCCGCGCCTGGCCCGCCACCGCCATGCGGAGTCGAAAAAGTCTTGTGCAAGTTCAGGTGCATGACGTCAACGCCGAAGTCACCGGGACGCGCGACGCCGGCGAGCGCGTTCATGTTGGCGCCGTCCATATAGAGGTAGGCGCCGCGCTGATGCAGAATTTCGGCAATTTCGGCGATGCGCTCCTCGAAAACGCCGATGGTGGAGGGATTGGTGATCATCAGCGCGGCAACATCTTCGGTGACGAATTCGCGGAGATGATCGGTATCCAGTTGTCCGCGCGCGTTTGATTTGATGTTTTGGACTTCGTATCCTGCGATGATCACCGACGCCGGGTTGGTTCCGTGCGCCGAATCCGGAATCAGCACCTTCTTGCGCGCGTTACCACGGCTTTCCAGATACGCGCGAATCAGCAACAAGCCCGTCAGTTCGCCCTGCGCGCCGGCGGCAGGCTCCAGCGTCACCGCGTCCATGCCGGTGATCTCGAGCAGGCATTTTTGCAAGTCGTTGAGAATTCGCAGGCAGCCTTGCGCTAGCTCCACCGGCTGATACGGATGCTCCGTGGCCAGTCCATCCAACCGGGCAACGAATTCATTTACGCGCGGATTGTACTTCATGGTGCAGGAGCCCAGCGGATACATGCCCAGGTCGATCGCGTAATTCCAGGTGGAAAGGCGAGTGAAGTGGCGGATCACTTCGATTTCGCTGACTTCGGGGAATCCCTCGATTTGCTCGCGCACGAATTGCGAGCCGAGCGCCCTGGCTGCGTCCACCGGCGGCACGTCGAGCGGCGGCAGTTCGAAGCCGCGCTTGCCAGGCGCCGACTTTTCGAAAATCAGCCCTTCATTCTGGCTGATGTTCGGCCGGACCTTCTTGATCTTGGATGATTTCTCGCTCAAGAGTTTCGAGTCCTTAGTCTTAGACCGGTTTCGATAAAATTCGTTCGATGCACTCCGCCAGTCGTTCGATCTCCGCGCGTGGCATTGTTTCCGTCACGCAGACCAGTCCGCGTTTGGTTTGATCGGTATAAAAGTGGCCCAGCGGCAGCGGGCCGATGATTTTATCGCGCAATAATTCGGCATTGATCATCTTCATGGAACGGGGAAATTCCAACACGAATTCATTGAAACTCGGCCCTGAAAACGCCGCTTTCACACCCGGAATCTTTTCGAGTTCCGCCTGAGCGAAACGAGCCTTCGCCAAATTCTGCTCCGCCATTTCGCGCAAGCCTTCCTTCCCCAGCAGACAAAGATGAATCGTGGCGGCCAGCGCATACAAAGCTTCGTTGGTGCAGATGTTCGAGGTGGCCTTTTCGCGGCGAATATGCTGTTCACGCGTTGCCAACGTCAGAACAAAGCCGCGCCGCCCGGCAGCATCGGTAGTTTGACCGGCCAGCCGTCCCGGCATTTGCCGCACGTCCTTATAGTGCGTCGCGATAACGCCAACAAAAGGGCCGCCGTAGCTCGGCGGAATGCCGAAGCTTTGACCTTCCATCGCGACGATATCGGCTTCCGCCGGGGGCCGCAGCAAGCCCAGCGAGACGGCTTCCGTGATTGCGGTGACCAGCAAGGCGCCGCTCGAACGCACAGCTTCCGCCAGGGTGGGAATCGATTCCACCACTCCGAAGAAATTCGGCGATTGCACGGCCACGGCGGCAACGCCGGCGAGTCCCGCGGCGCGGAGCGCGAGCAAATCGATTTGGCCGGTGGCCGTAAAACCGATCTCTTCCACCGTCAGACCGAGATGCTTCGCGTAGGTTTGCAAAACTTGCCGGTATTCAGGATGCAAAGTGCGCGCGACCAGGACACGGCTGCGGCTGGTCAGCCGTTCCGCCATCAGCACGGCTTCGGTGAGCGCGGTCGAGCCGTCATACATCGAGGCGTTCGCGACTTCCTGGCCGGTGAGTTGGGCCATCAGCGTTTGAAATTCGAAGATCGCGGTCAGTGTTCCCTGGCTTATTTCGGCCTGGTAGGGCGTGTACGAGGTCAGAAACTCGCCCCGCTGCACAATCGCGTCCGGCACAACTGAACTCAGATGCTGGTAAACGCCAGCGCCGAGAAACGAGGTATAGCCACGCGCATTTTCTTCAGCGCGCGCGCGGAAGTAGCCGATAATTTCCTGTTCGGAGAGCGGTCCGGGCAGGCGCAACGGTTCCTTGAGCCGGAATTTTGCGGGGATCGACTGAAAAAGCTCCTCAACGGATTTCGCGCCAATGGCCTTGAGCATCTCCTGGCGCTCGGAGGGGCTTTTGGGGAGATAGCGCATCAGGCCGAGGCTTCCTTGTCTTTAGCGGCGATGTAGGATTCATAGGCCGCCGCGTCCATTAACGATTGCGCGTCACTCTTATTCGCAAGCTTCAGTTTCACCAGCCATGCCGCGCCGTGCGGGTCCTGGTTCAATTTTTCAGGCGCTTCCGCCAGCGCCGAATTCACCGCGGTGATCTCGCCGCTGACAGGACAATAGATCTCGCTCACGGCCTTCACGGATTCCACGGTGCCCAGGGATTGCCCGGCATTCAGCTTCGTGCCTACCTTCGGCAATTCCACGAAAACCACGTCGCCCAGTTCATGCTGCGCGTAGTCGGTGATGCCTACGGTGCCGCTATCGCCATCCACCTTGATCCATTCGTGCTCTTTCGTGTAGCGGAAATCCGCTGGATACATTGCCGCTCCTTCGCTTTCCAAGTTCGATGAATTCACTATTCTGTCCGCTGCGTTAGTTGGGTTTCGGCCGCTTGTAGAAAGGCAACTCGACGATGCGGGCCGGGGACGCTTGTCCACGCACAATAATCTCGATTCGCGAGCCAACTACGGCCAGTTTCGCAGGCACATAAGCCATGCCGATATTCTTCTTCAAGAATGGCGCCGGGCCGCCGCTGGTGACACGGCCTACTTCCTGGCCGTCATGGGACACCACATAGCCATCGCGCGCGATCAGCCGTTCCAGCATCTCGAAGCCAATCAATTTCCGATCGATCCCTCTTTGTCTTTGAGCGATCAGTTTATCGCGGCCGAGGAAATCGCCCTTATCCGGCTTGCAGATCCAGGCGAGGCCTGCTTCCCAAGGAGTCGTGGAATCATCGATTTCATGGCCGTAAAGGCACATGGCAGCTTCCAGGCGCAGGGTGTTCCGCGCGCCAAGACCACACGGGAGCATTCCAATGGCCTGGCCCGCGTCGAGCAGGTAGTCCCACATTTTTTCGGAGTGCTCGGAGGAGAAATAAATTTCGAAGCCATCTTCGCCCGTATAGCCCGTTCGCGCAATCAAGCAATCCACGCCATTCACTCTGCCAAACGCAAAATGATAGTAGTGGAGGGAATCGAGCGGCACCTTGGTGAACTGTTGCAACAGCGCCTTCGCCCCGGGTCCCTGAATGGCGAGCTGTGAATAGCGCGGCCCGGCATTCTCCACATCCGCGCCGAAGCGGTTGTACCGGACAATGTGATCGAAATCCTTTTCCTGATTGCTCGCGTTCACGCAGAGCAGATAGTGAGCGTCTGAAATCTTGTGGACGAGCAGGTCATCAACGAACGTTCCCTTGGGAGTCATCAGGCCCGAATACTGCGCCTGGCCGATCACCAAGTTGGCGGCATCGTTGCAGGTGACGAACTGCACCAGTTCGAGCGCCTCCGGCCCGCGAATTTCGATTTCGCCCATGTGGCTGACGTCGAACAAACCAGCCCTGGTTCGCACCGCTTGATGTTCGGCCAGGATTCCGGAATACTCGACAGGCATATCCCAGCCGCCGAAGTTCACCATTTTGGCGCCCAATCGGCGGTGAGTGGAGTTCAGCGCGGTTTTACGAAGTTCAGCGGTTGCCGGCGTGGTCACAGAATGATTCTCGAAAAGTTCACGGGCAACTGAACCTAACATGCGCGGTTTAGGAGTGTCAAGAAACGCCGCAGCTCTTCATTCGGGAGGGGGCCGCCCAAGTCTCGTCCGGAGACGGCTCGGAACCGGCGCGCGAATTCTGGCATCTTATTTGACTCTGACTCCGTCCAAATAGGGAGACGTTAGCCGCAGCGCACCAGGCCGGACCTTCCTGCTTGTTGCCGCGGCCAGCGTCGCTTATATTTGTGCCAGAGGCGATCATGACTGGGCCAGTTGTGTGCATCCAGTGCGACAAGCCCGAAGATAAGTGCTCCTGCGACAAGTATTGCTGCTATTGCCAGGCGCAATATCACGTTCATCTTTGCATCGACGGAATGTACTATTGTCCCGATTGCCGGGAAGCTTGCGAGGTTCGATTGGTGGACGCGCGTGGCCAGTGAGCATAGCCGCACCGAATTAATTATCGAAGATGACGCACGCCTGCTGCGCGCCGTGGGTGGCGTGGTTCAGCACGCCTCGGACCACGTCGGTTTCTCCGAAGAGATGAAGCAGGAGTTTGCCGACGCCGCCGAGGAAGCCTGCCGGGAGACGTTTCCCTTGGGAAATAAAGACGGAACTGAACTGAGAGTGGTGATCGAGGATTTCGACGACCGCGTAGAAGTGATCTTGGATTCAACCGGGGAGCCGCTGCCCAAGGCCGCGATTGCAATTCTCTCTCCGCAGGGCCGCGGGTCATTGACAAAGAGCGGGGCGGCTCGTTCCGCGCTCCTCGCCCGGATCGATCGCGTGCTCTACGAAACGAAAAACGGCCGCCCGCGAATCAAGCTGGTGAAATACATTCCCGGCCGCGCTCCGAAAACTTAGTTCTCCTGAGCTTCGATCCAATTCCATTCGCGGACGGGCTAGCTTGCCGGAATAGCAAACGTCTTGCTCTTGAGAAGCGCCGCCATTTGCACGTCACTTACGGGGATGTGAATTTGCAGGCGATCGCCGTGCGGGGTCACTTGAACGCCATCTAGAGCTTGCGCCAGATCCGGATTCTGTTGCGCTTCCTGGTACCGGCGGTACATCACGCCGGCCTGCATCAGCGCCGCGAGAATGTTCGCGTCATCCGGCGAGGCGCAGACGGCGTGGAAATTGGCGTCGACCCCGGAATCCGCTTTCACCTCGATAATCATCGCGCTGATTTTCTGCACTAAAGCCGCGGCTTGGGGGAACTGGTTGGCTTGCGGCAGTAATTGCTGCATGGCCATCCGGGTGTAAGTCCTATTCAGCACCGCCCAGATCGTGCCCTGGCCGTTCGCTTCGCTGATCAATGGAAACAGCGAATCATTATGCAGCAGGCTTTCCGTCGCGCCGAAGTGCACATCGATCATTTTCTCGAGCCCGCTGCGCATTCCGAAGGCGGCGGTGCTGGAATCAATGAAGAAAAAGAAAATATCGCCCGCGCCGGAGCCGCTGCCAAACGCATACAGCTTGTAGCCGTGCACTTCGTGGAACGGCAGCTTTTGCTGTTTGAAGCGGTCTTCGGTTGCGCTGGGATCGAATTGCCCCAGCGCCACGCCGAGAATTTGTTCGCCGGTTTCTTTCGTGGCGCTCAGGGAGCCCCAGGCAAGTTCGTCGACTTGAGAATTCGGGTCAATACCCGCGGAAGTCAGAAACTGCTCGAATTGGCGAAAACGGGCGGGCAGCATCTGGTCGCGGAGCTGGCCGAACCAGGGAAGCTTTCGCGCCGATTTCAAATCGGCATAAGCGAATTCGCCGGTCTCCTTCGGGAACATGCCGATCACCGCCGTGCTTAGCGTGGCTGCGGCGGTCGGTGGTGGAACGAGAGCGGCGATGCTGAACAGCAGACTGGCTGCCAGAATGGCACTTTGAAATTGTTTCTTCACGGGTTTCACTCCTCGGCCTGCGGGGGCGTCGGACTGGAAGGACCCAGGTCCCGCGGCTGCTTCTCAAACTCTTTTGGCGGCTTCGAACAAGTAACCTTCACTCAGCCGGGCTTCGAGCCTCGTTGCACGAGAACGCATCTCGGATACAAATTTTGAATCCTCGAGCGAATTCAGATTGATCGTCACGTTTTCGAGGGCTCCACGGACGGCCGCGGCGGCCATCAAGCGCCCTACGCGGAGGTCTGACAACATAGACGCGCTGGACATGGGTTCCAGTTGCCCCAACCGCTCGTAAACTTCCATGGCCTGTTCCGCCACTTGCATGGGGACTTCGGCGGCGGCCTGCGTGGCCTTCTCGATGGCCGCACCGCGTGCGCGCGTATCTTCGGGGGATTCTTGCGGCAATTTATAGGCCACCATCACTGCATTGAACGAGGAGGCATCGCGGTCAATCGCTTTCGCGAGCATATCGGCAGCGGCTTGAAAATCCGCGAGCGCGGCGCTGAGAGGCTCCACGAATGCGGCTTGCGATTTCTTCTTGCGCGATAAACCGGCCACCATCTGTCCCAGACTTGCTCCCAGCGCACCTGCCAGCGCGGCAACCGAACCTCCGCCGGGCGCGGCGGTTGGCGCTGCCACGGCCTGCAGAAATGGCTGCGCGAGAGGGGCCAGTTTGCCCGTAGTTTCCATCGGCGTGCCGGCCAACGCAGCCGATAGGCGATTCTCCAGCACCTGCGCCGGCGAAAAGTTTTCGAACTGGAGATAAAAATCCGAAGTCATTTCGATCGCGCGTTTGGGCACCAGCCCCACAATCTCGCTGCCCACGATGGAAACGCCAAAGCGTTCCGCTTCGCGCTTCACCATTTCGAAGACTCGATGAATGGGCGTCTGCTCGAAGTCCGTCAGATTGATCGAGACCTGAGCCAGGTGGCGCGCGCGCAAATCCACCCCCATCGCTTTTACGAAGCGAAGGCCGCCGTTCGAGAAGCGGATCGTCTTGGCGATGCGTTTGGCGATGTCGAGATCGGGCGTATTCAGATTGATGTTGTAGGCGATCAAAAATTTTCGAGCGCCTACCACCGTTGCTCCGGCGGTGGGATGCAACCGCGGGTCGCCGATATCCGGGGCACGATCGGGATTCTTCAGCACTTCCTCGCGCACGCCTTCGAACTGCCCTTTGCGGATGTTTTCGAGATTTACCCGCTCCGGCCGCTGAGCCGCGGCTTCGTAGAGATAGACGGGAATGTGGAATCGTTCCCAGATAGCGCGGCCAGTCTTTTTGGCCAGCGCGACGCAGTCTTCAATCGTCACGCCCTCAATCGGGATGAAGGGAACCACATCGGTGGCGCCCAGGCGGGGATGCGCCCCGGTGTGATGCGTCAGATCGATCAGCTCGAGCGCCATGCCCACTCCCCGCAACGCCGCTTCGGCCACCGCTTCGGGCTCGCCAGCCAGGGTAACGACGGAGCGATTGTGATCGGCATCGCCTTCACGATCGAGCACGTACACTCCCGGAACCGCGCGCATGGCGTCGACAATCGCGTCAATTTTCTTTGCGTCGCGGCCTTCGGAAAAATTCGGCACGCATTCGATGAGTCGATTCATGAAAGTTTCATCAACGGTTTCTTTGGACCCGCGGCTTGAGCCTTTTGAGGCGGAAGATTTTCAGGAAAAATGCTCTCGCCTCTCAAAAAAAGAACCACCAGCGGCGCTACGCCTTCGAGCGCGGGAAAACGATCTCGCCGCGTTTCATCGTCAGCACACAGTGATTCACCCCAAAATAATACGGGATTTCGCGATGGCCGGCCAGATCGAACACCGCGAGGTCCGCGTATTTGCCAACCTCGAGCGAGCCGATTCGATCGTGCCTGCGCAAAGCGTACGCGCCATTGATCGTCGCGGCTGCAATGGCTTCGGCAGGCGAGAGGCGCATTTGCGTGCACGCGAGCGACAGAATCATCTGCATGTTCAACGTGGGGCTGGTGCCCGGATTGAAGTCCGTGGCCAGCGCGACAATCGCTCCAGCTTCGATGAATTTCCGCGCCGGAGCGTAGTGCGCGAGTCCGAGATGAAAACAGCATCCTGGCAGCAATGTGCACGCAACGTCCGACGCGGCAAGCGCGCGAATGTCAGCGGCGCTTACTTTCTCCAGATGATCGGCGCTGGCGGCGTGCAATTGGACAGCGAGCCGCGCCGCGCCGGTTCGCGCGAGCTGTTCCGCGTGCAGCCGTAATTTCATGCCGCAGGAGCGCGCCGACGTCAAGATGCGCCGTGATTGCTCGACGGTGAACGCCCCGCGATCGCAATATACGTCGCAGAATTCAGCGAGGCCGGCGAGCGCGACTTGCGGAATCCAGCGCCGGACGAGCAAATCCACGTAAGCATCCGGGCGGCGGCGGAACTCCGGCGGCGTCACGTGCGCGCCGAGAAAAGTGGAAACAACGTCGAGCGGATGCTCCTGATTCAGGGCCCGCTGCAGCCGCAGGATTTTCAACTCACTGGCAAGATCGAGACCGTAACCACTCTTGGCTTCGACCGTGGTGGTCCCGTGCGCGGCAAAGTCGTCGAGATGCGCAAGCGCGGCTTCTTTTAGTTTCGAAACGGGCGCCCGGCGCAGGCCTCTTACCGAGGAAAGGATTCCGCCGCCCGCGCGGGCGATTTGCTCGTACGTCGCGCCACCAATGCGCTGTTCGTATTCCGCGGCGCGGCTGGCGGGGAAGATGAGATGAGTATGCGAATCCACGAATCCTGGCAGAATAACGCGACCCTCCAGCTCCAGTTGCCGCGCATTGCGCGCCGCGCGCATTTTCGTGATCTTGCGGCGTGGCCCAACCGCAACAATGCGCTGGCCGGAAATCAGCAACGCGCCATCGCGAATGATGCCGAGTTCGCCGAGAGCGCGCCCACGGCGCGGCGCGTTCCCCGCCAGCGTAATCAGTTCCGAACACCCGGTAATCAGCCAAGTGGCCAATTCAATCTGCTCCCATCGCGCGGCCATCACGGTACTGAAATCCGCTGTAGACCGCAACCGGGTCGCCCCAACTTCGTGGATTTCACCTTCCTGGCGCCATCGACGCGGATGGAGAGATATACTCTGGTTCGTCACGATCAGACTGTGTGGCTCAGGCTTTGCCTGAATGGATCGAACGATCCAGTCATAAGAGTTCTCGCAGTTGGCACGGGCTTCTCGGGGAGGAGCAAGAATGATGAATCGAATGATTGGCGTTGGCGTAAGCCTCATCATTGCCGGAACAATAGCATTCGCTGCAACGCCGAAGCCGCATCCGGTGATCCACGCGCATCCGGCAGCTAGTGATTCGCAGCCTTACGACGTGGTGATTCGCAATGGCCACATCGTGGATGGCACCGGTTCACCGTGGTATTCGGGCGACGTCGGCATTCGCGACGGGCGAATCGCTTCCATCGGCAATTTGGACGGCGCGACGGCCAAAAAGACAATCGACGCGGCCGGCCGAGTCGTCGCCCCGGGCTTTATCGACATGCTTGGGCAATCGGAATTGACGATCTTGGTGAATCCACATCTTCCATCCAAAATTTACCAGGGGATCACCACGGAAATCACCGGCGAAGGCGATTCCCCAGCTCCGTTGAACGATCGAATCATCGCCGCCGACCGCCTGAAATATGGGCATTATGAAATCACCCCGGACTGGCGCACCTTCGCGCAATATTTTGCCCGGCTGGAAAAGCAGGGAATGGGTATTAATCTTGCAACCTATGTAGGAGCCACGAAGCTGCGCCGCGCAGTGATCGGCGATGGAGATCGCGCGCCAACTGCGGCCGAGCTCGAACAGATGAAATCGCTGGTGCGCGAAGCGATGAGCGAAGGCGCCGTTGGAGTTTCCACGTCGCTTCAATACGCTCCGGCTCCGTATGCTTCGACCGAGGAACTGATCGCTCTGGCCGCGGAAAGCGCAAAATACGGCGGTATCTACGCATCGCACATGCACAATGAAGGCGACAGCATCGCGCAGGCGCTCGCGGAGGCAATTCGCATCGGACGGGAAGCGCATTCGCCCGTAGAAATCTGGCACTTGAAGGCTGCCGGCAAGCGGAACTGGGGCCGCATGCCGGAGATTGTGAAGATTATTGACGAGGCGCGCGGGCAAGGCGTGGATATTTCCGCGGACACATACGCCTACACGGTCTGGTTCAATTCGCTTTCGGCGTTTATACCTCCCTGGGCGCACGATGGCGGCGACGCGAAGCTGATCGAGCGGATGAAAGACCCGGCTACACGCGCCCGCATTCGCAAGGACATGGAAACGCCTTCGGCATCCTGGGACAACGAATGGCAGGAAATTCCGGGACCCGACGCGATTCTGGTGAGCGTGGTGCAAAATCCAAAGCTGCTGCCGCTGCAAGGCCAGCGAATTTCGGAAATTGCGAAGATGTGGAGCGAAGATCCGATCGACGCGATCTGCGATTTGCTGATTCAGGACGGCGCATATACAAATGTGGCGGTTTTCGCGATGTCTGAAAGCGATGTGGCGCTGGCTCTAAAGCAGCCCTGGGTTTCCGTGGACAACGATTCTTCCGGTTCGTCGCCTGATGGGTTGCTCGGAACGGAGCATCCGCACCCCCGCGCCTACGGCACGTTTCCAAGAATCTTGCGCAAATACGTGCGCGAGGAAAAGCTACTCATGTTGCCGGAGGCGATCCGCAAATTTTCCGCGCTGCCCGCGCAACGGATGCGGCTTACCGATCGCGGCGTGTTGAAGAAAGGGATGTGGGCCGATGTGGTCGTCTTCGATCCCGAGAAAGTGCGCGACGTCGCCGACTTCGAGAATCCCAACCGGCTCTCCGTCGGCATGGATTACGTGCTGGTGAATGGTGTGCTGGTGATTGAAGAAGGCAAGATGACCAACGCGCTGCCCGGCAAAGTGCTGCGCGGCCCGGGATATGTGCATATGGATTAGAGGCTCTGGGGGAATCCCTATCTTGCGGAGGAAGGGAAGTAAACAGGGGATTCTTCGGGCCAAAATGCGGCCTTCAGAATGACGGCAATTCCCGAAGCGCCGGCGCACGGTGCATTGTGATCACGACATTGGAATTGTGATTTTGTGCTTGCGTGCGAACTCCGCGGCTTCGCCGTATCCGGCATCCACGTGCCGCGCGACGCCGATCCCCGGATCATTCGTCAGTACACGCTCGATTCGCGCAGCCATTTCCTTTGTTCCGTCCGCCACGGTCACTTGTCCGGCGTGCAACGAGTAGCCAATGCCCACGCCGCCGCCATTGTGGATCGAAACCCAGCTTGCACCGCTCGCGGTATTCAGCAACGCATTCAGCAGCGGCCAATCCGCCACAGCATCCGAGCCATCCTTCATTTTTTCGGTTTCGCGATAGGGCGAGGCCACCGAGCCGCAGTCCAGATGATCCCTGCCGATGACGATCGGGGCTTTCAAGTCGCCTTTCGCCACCAAATCGTTCAGAGCCAGCCCGAATTTGTCTCGCTCCCCGTAGCCCAACCAGCAAATGCGCGACGGCAGTCCCTGGAACTGCACGCGCTTGCGCGCCAGTTCGATCCAGCGCGTCAGCGTCTTGTCTTCGGGAAACATTTGCAGAACCAGATCGTCTGTACGGGCGATGTCCGAAGGCTCGCCGGATAAGGCTGCCCAGCGGAACGGTCCGCGTCCCTCGCAGAAGAGCGGCCGAATGTAGGCGGGCACAAATCCGGGAAAATCGTAAGCGTTTTTCACGCCCTGCTCGAACGCCATGGTGCGAATGTTATTGCCATAATCAAACGTCACCGCACCCAATTTTTGCAGTGCGAGCATTCCTTCCACATGCCGCGCCATCGATTGCATGGATCGCTTGCGATATGTTTCTGGATCGTTGCGGCGTAATTCGATGGCTTCTTGAAGTGAAATTCCGTGGGGGACATATCCGCCGACCGGATCGTGCGCACTCGTTTGATCCGTCAGCAAGTCCGGCACGATGCCGCGGGTCGCGAGTTCCGGAATCAGGTCCGCGCAATTGCCGATCAAGCCCACGGAAGTGGCTTCCCGCTTGCGCACCGCATTTTTCAGAATGCGAAGTGCTTCATCAAGATTGTTCACCATCACATCGCAATAGCCGGTCTTGACGCGCCGCTTGATTCGCTCGGGATCGACATCGATGCCCAGAAATGCGGCGCCATTCAGCGTCGCGGCCAGCGGCTGGGCGCCACCCATGCCGCCCATGCCGCCGCTCACCACCAATTTGCCGGAGAGGTCGCCGCCAAAATGCTTTCGAGCCGCTGCCGCGAAGGTCTCGTAAGTTCCCTGCAAAATCCCTTGGGAGCCGATGTAAATCCAGCTTCCCGCCGTCATCTGGCCGTACATCATCAGGCCGGCGCGGTCGAGCTCGTCAAAATGTTTCCAGTCGCTCCAATGGCCCACCAGGTTTGAGTTTGCGATCAGCACGCGCGGAGCGTAAGAA
>JBGPTK010000076.1:0-14920 GCA_041490605.1 Terriglobia bacterium
CTTGGCGCGCTCGTCGAGCACCGCCTGCCGCGCGGTTTCCTGCTCGGCGTAAATTCCGGCGCGCGCCTTCTTCAGGGCTTCTTCATAGGCGTTCAGCTTTTCCTGCGCGGCGGCCTGCGCGGCGCTGGCTTCGCTGCGCGCGCCTTCCACTCGCGCGCTGCGCTCCGCCAGAATGCGTTCGATGGGCTTAAAAAAGTTGGCGCGAAGAAAAAGATAAAAAAGAAAAACGATGATCACCGTGGGCACAGCTTGGAGAAACAACTCGCCGAGTTGGTTTAGAATCTCCATCTTGTGCGCACTGGTGCTGCCCGGTGAACCTCATTTTGGGAATTCCGGTAGAGCGGCACCACTCCCCCTGCGCCAAGCACACTCACGTGCTGCTCCAAGCCGGATAAAGAATTGTAATTATCACATCGGGGTGCGAGCGAGTCAACGTAGGGTGCTTCCAAAGATATAAGAGCCATTCCATTTAGTACTGCCCGCGGAACAGGCCGATAGGAGAGTCCGTCCCGAGGCATGGCTGCTTCCTTAAGGCAGACAAATTCTCGAGCTCGAAGCACGCCGACAGCTCCCTTGTTTGAGATGATAAGCAATTGACTCAAAGCAACGCGAGGAGTACATTCCGCCCTAGGTTTCTCATTAAGAAATACCGTAGCACTTTGACTCTTAATCCTGATCGGTCAAGTTACAAAAACGAAGTCTTTCTCGGCCGTTGGTATGTAAACCGAGCGAGCAGTTTGTTATCTCTATGAGTTCTTAATAATCGGCCAGATATATGGGACGCCTCGCTAGAGCATGGGACTGATGCTAGGAGGTCAAATGTGGGCGTGTCCGAAGTGTGGCGAGAAAATCGAAGACGACTTTGATATCTGCTGGAAATGTCAAGCCGGCACAAGGCCGGCCGGACGAGAAGATGGCGTAAGTGCAGAAGGTGAAGAGCAAGCGCACAACTCTGGAGGACAAACCCTCTCTGGCACTCCACCTCTGACCATTGCCTTGTCCAAACGATACAAAGATGCCTATCTGGTAGCCAAAGCGGTCATCGTCTACGCGACAATTGTCAAGGGAGTGGCCGTCATTTCTTCAATTCTTGCCTTGATAGTCTTACTTGCGGTTTCGGGCGCAGGCCCGAGAGGGTTCGACAGTTCCACCTTTTTGCTAGGCATCTTAGTTGCCGGCAGCTTCGGTTTTGTGATGTATTGCATCGGGGTGCTGATCGCAGCCGCCGGACAACACCTCTTCGCCTCTCTCGACACTGCCGTAAACACTTCACCCCTCTTATCCGGGTCCGAGAAGGCTCGAATTCTTTCCCTTCCGGCTCCCTCCAGTTTCTATGAGACGCGATAATGAGTGTGCGCAATCTGTTAGTCGGATGCAATTTCCCGCGTTTTAGTTTTGGCCCTACACTGACCCCAAGAGCGTCTAAGGACCTTTCACAACCTAGCCAGAATGGTTCTGTCACACCACGCAGTTCACAATGAAGTCCTCATCTCATGCCATCCTTGACCGCTCATGCAGATGGCAGCACCAAAAATAAATGCTGTCAGCCTGTGCGACAATATTTAGTTAGGAGAGCGCCTCTACGCGAGGAAGCCGCTGCAATGGTATTCTAAACTGCTCGTTGCCCTGTAAAGGAGACCTGATGGCTACATTCGGCGGAGTCGATTTCATCGACTTCGATTCTTTACTCACCGACGATGAAAAACTGGCGCGGCAGACCGCCCGGCAATTTGTCGACGAACAAATTCTGCCGATTATCGAGCAGCACAACCGGGAAGGAAAGTTTCCGCTGCACCTGGTGCCGCAATTCGGCGAACTCGGGTTTTTTGGCGCCAGCCTGCAAGGCTACGGCTGCGCCGGAATGTCGAATGTCGAATACGGCCTGGTGACGCAGGAGCTCGAGCGCGGCGATTCCGGGCTGCGAAGCTTCGTTTCCGTGCAGTCGGCCCTGGTGATGTATCCGATCCATACCTTCGGCAGCGACGCGCAAAAAGACAAATGGCTGCCGCTGCTGCAGCAGGGCAAAGCGATCGGCTGCTTCGGGCTCACCGAGCCGCAGTTCGGCTCGAATCCCGGCGGAATGCTGACGCGCGCCGTGCGCCAGGGCGATAGCTACATTTTGAATGGCGAGAAGATGTGGATCACCAGCGGCTCGATTGCCGACGTTTCGGTTGTATGGGCGAAGACCGAAGACGAAGTGATTCACGGCTTCCTGGTGGAAAAGGGCGCGCCCGGCTTCAAAGCATGGGACGTGCACGGCAAATATTCCCTGCGCGCGTCGGTCACCTCCGGCCTGGCGATGACCGACTGCAAAATTCCGGCGGAAAATATTTTGCCCGGCGTTTCCGGACTGAAAGGCCCGCTGATGTGCCTGAACCAGGCGCGCTACGGAATCGGCTGGGGCGCGATCGGCGCGGCCATGGCCTGTTACGACACGGCATTGCGCTACGCCAAGCAGCGGAAGCAGTTCGGCAACAAACCCATTGCCGGGCATCAGCTGGTCCAGGAAAAACTGGTCTGGATGATCACCGAAATCACCAAAGCGCAGTTGCTGGCCCTGCAAGTGGGACGGCTGAAAGATAACAAACGCGCGGACGCCACGCACATTTCGATGTTGAAGATGAACAACGTCGGCATCGCGCTGGAAACGGCGCGAAAAGCGCGCGATATCCTGGGGGCCAACGGAATCGTGGACGATTACTGCATCATGCGCCACATGAACAACCTCGAGTCCGTATTCACCTATGAAGGCACGAACGACATCCACAAGTTGATCATCGGCGAAAAAATTACCGGCATCGCGGCGTTCTCATGAGGACCTCGCGCCTCACTCGCTCCCTCGCCGCAGCCTTCTTGCTCAGCCTCGTTTCGCTGGGAGCCTATTCAACAACGCCCGCCGCGCCGAAATTTTCTGAAAAGCCGAAAATCCGCGCACTCACGGCATTCGTGCCGCTGGATCGCGCGCACTATCGCGAGCAGATTGGCGATGCGCTCGGCGAATTGCACAAGCTGAAAGCGGCGTTCGAGCAAGCCGGTTATGAAGTGCAGACCATCCGCATTTCCACTCAGCCGTTCCCGAACTACACGCGCGGACTTTCGGACGAGCAGACGCTGGCTTTTTTTCGCGATTACGACGCGCTGGCCGTAAGAGAAGGCTTCGACGCTTCCATCGGCCCCGCCATGCTCACGGATGGCGACGATCCGCACCAGGCGGAGTTGCTCGCGAAAATTCTGGCCGCCTCGAAAACACTCGAAGGCACGGTTGTGGTGGCCGGCGACGACGGCGTCCATTGGAAAGCCGTGCAAGCGGCAGCCGGCATCATGAAATATCTGGAAGACCACACCCCGCACAGCCAGGGGAATTTTAGTTTTGCGGCGACTGCGCTGGTTCCGCCGGGCACGCCGTTTTATCCGGCATCCTATTCCGCAGGCCGGGGCCACGAATTCGCCATCGGCTTGCAGTCGGCCAACGTGGTGGCGGAGGCTCTTACCACCACTCACGATGTGAATGCCGCGCAACAGGCAATCGAAGACGCGCTCGGCCCGCACGCTCGCGCCGTCGAAGCCGTCGCGCAGCGCATGGCTGGTGAAACGGGCTGGAATTATCTGGGACTCGATCTCTCTCCCGCGCCTCTCAAGGAAATTTCCATCGGAGCGGCGATCGAAAATTTCACGGGCGCGCCTCTCGGCTCGAGCGGAACTCTAACGGCTGCGGCGCTGATCACTCGAGCACTGCGCGCCCTGCCCGTCAAGCGCATCGGATACTCGGGATTGATGCTGCCGGTCCTCGAGGATTCGGTTATCGCCAAGCGTTGGGATGAAGGCAGACTCTCACTCGATTCGCTGCTGGCCTATTCCTCGGTCTGCGGCACCGGAATCGATGTGGCGCCTCTGCCCGGCGACGTCTCCCGGGAACAACTCGCGCGGATCATCGGCGACATGGCCAGCCTGGCGGTAAAACTGCAGAAGCCGCTTTCTGCGCGCCTGCTGCCTGTAGCCGGCAAAAAAGCGGGCGAGAAAACCGAATTCGAAGATCCATTCCTGGTCAACGCCACAATCCGCCCGCTGCCCTAACGGGCAACCAGCTGCCCTACAATGCTTGGGCTGCGGAGCGAAATTCGCTATCATGTGCCGCTGCTGCTTGTAGGCGCCGGCTTCAACTGGTTCGCATGTAGGGACCGGCTTCAGCCGCGCCCTTTTTAGAGACAAATTCTCTAAACCGTAGGAGCGACCGTGGAAACAAAACTCAGCTTGGAATTCTTGCGCGTTGTCGAGCAGGCCGCCATCGCCTCGGCGCATACCATGGGCCTGGGCGACCGTCACAAATCCGACCAGGTGGCGGTGGAAACCATGCGCGCGGAGATGGATTCCGTCGGCATGGACGGAACCATCGTGATTGGCGAAGGCGAACGCGATCAAGCTCCCATGCTTTTTATCGGCGAAAAAGTGGGCGCTGCGGTGCGGGACAAGGAACACACCTATCCCGCCGTGGACATTGCCGTCGATCCGCTGGAAGGCACCAACCTGTGCGCCACCGGCGAACCGAACGCCATCGTGGTGCTGGCCGCCAGCGAAAAAGGCGGCCTGCTTCACGCGCCGGACCTTTATATGGAGAAGATTATCGTCGGCCCATCGTGCAAAGGCGCCGTGGCATTGGACGCGCCCGTGGTGGACAACCTGAAAGCGATCGCGCGGCGGCTCGAACGCCTGGTGGAAGACCTCGTGATTATCGTGCTGGATCGGCCCCGCCACGAAAAACTTATTGCCGATATACGTGCCACCGGCGCTCGCATCCGCCTGATCGGCGATGGCGACCTTTCGGCCGGCATCGCGGCCGCCGTGCTAGGCACCGGCGTCCACGCGGTGATGGGAATTGGCGGCGCCCCCGAAGGTGTCTTGACGGCGGCGGCATTGCGCTGTTTGAACGGGCAAATTTTGGCCCGCCTGGTGTTTCCAACCGCGGAACACCTGGAGCGCTCGCAGCAGATGGGGATCAAGGATCCCAAGCGCATCTACGACACGGAAGACCTCGCGCCCGGCAAGAAAACCATCTTCGCCTGCACGGGTGTGACGGAAGGAAACATCATGCGCGGCGTGCGCTTCTTCGGCGACGGCGTGCGCACGCATTCCCTGATCCTCACTCTCGACGAACGCAAAGTGCGCTTCATTGACACCGTACACCTGCACAAAAATCTCGATGCAAAGGTGCGCTTCAATTAGAACTTATTGATGTAGATACCAGTTCTCTTCGTCAAGTTGATTTCGGGTGGGGGCGAGGAGAATGCGATGCGGCCTTGCACGGCATTCAAACCTTCGACTTCCTCTTCGAGCAAATGGCGGCCGTCATTAGCCAAAGTCTTGCGGCCATATCCTAAGATCCGCCCGTACCTCGTCTCACCACTAGCGTGACGGTGGTGCTATGGTTGAGACTTCCGCTTATTCCTTTGATCGTCAGCGTGTAGGTGCCGGTCGTGGTTGTCGATTTGGTTGTGACCTTCAACGTGGAACTGCCCGAGCCGGTGACTGAAGCCGGACTGAATGTGCCCGTCGCTCCGGCCGGCAATCCTGTCACGCTCAGGCTCACCGTCGAGCTGAAACCATTCGTTGCGCCTATAGTGGCCGTGTAACTGGTCGAATTACCACGCACTACCGTCTGCGAACTCGGCGTCGCCGATAGCGTAAAGTTGGCTTGCCCGGCGCTCACCACCAGCGTGACCGTGATGCTATGAGTCAGACTTCCGCTTATGCCTTTGATCGTCAGCGTGTAAGTGCCGGCCGTAGTTGTCGACTTGGTTGTGACATTCAACGTGGAACTGCCCGAGCCGGTGACTGAAGCCGGGCTGAATGTGCCCGTCGCCCCGGCCGGCAATCCTGTCACACCTAGGCTCACCGCTGAGCTGAAACCATTCGTTGCGCCTAGGGTAGCCGTGTAACTGGTCGAATTACTACGCACCACCGTCTGCGAACTCGGCGTCGCCGATAGCGTAAAGTTGGCTTGCCCGGCGCTCACCACCAGTGTGACCGAGGCGCTATGAGTCAGACTTCCGCTTGCGCCCTTGATCGTCAACGTGTAGGTGCCGGCCGTAGTTGTCGATTTGGTTGTGACATTCAACGTGGAACTGCCCGAGCCGGTAACTGAAGCCGGGCTGAATGTGCCCGTCGCTCCGGCCGGTAATCCTGTCACACTAAAGCTGACTGGTACGTTGAATCCGTTGAGAGCTCCCACCGTGGCCATATAGCTGGCCGGGCTCCCTTGCACGACCGTCTGCGAATTGGACGTCGTTGAGAGTGAGAAATCCGGCGTCGAACCCGAGGATCCCAACCCGGTCATGGCGTAGGTATAAGCAACTTGTCCATTCGTCCCAGCTCCGGGAAGAAACGCTCTGACGTAATCAACGGTCACCTGCGATGGGGTAACCGTCACACGAAGGTGACCCGAGTTTGGGAGCACGCGGAGCGTATACGGATTGGTTTCCGAATAATCCTGGAAGCCATACCCGTAGCTGGCGTCGGCGGCCATCGGAACCAATTGATAGACGACACCATCGCGCTTCTCATACGCAAATTCATGGTCATGGCCGTGGAAGACGGCCGTGACATTGTTGTCCACCAGCAGCTGGTGAACCGGCGCGGCCCATCCAGACCGGCGCGTATTAAAATCCCATGTGCTCCCGTCGTCGTCATTGCCTCCCCACTCGACGAAAGGAACGGCGTAGGCGCCTCCTCTCCCGTAGTCGTCCAGGCCTCCGGCTACCTGGTGAGCAAAGAGAAACTTGAATTTGGCATTGCTGTTTTCCAGCGTCTGCTTGAGCCATTGGTACTGGGTAATTCCCAGGGTCCAATCCCATCGGTCGCCAGTCCCCGCGTCGCTGCCTTCTCCTCCTCCTGTATTTCCGGCGTAAGGTTTGCTGGTGGTGTACCAGTAGGGATCAAAGACCACGAAGAGCGCATCGCCCCACTCCCAGGCGTAGTAATCCTCAACCGCATGGTTACCGCTGAGAGTTGAAGTAGAAGTGTCGGTATTTCCTGTGTAAAAGGAATCGAGCAACGGATCGGGGTTGAGGTAATACTCTTTTCGCGCGTTGGTGCTCATGACGGGCGGGCTGGTGACGAGATTGCCCGTGTCATCCAGATGCCAGGCCTCTTCTTGCTCGTGGTTTCCCAGCGCCAGGAAAATCGGCGCCGAAGAGCTGATCAGACCAAAGTAGGATCGCAGGTTGAGGTAGGAACTATTAGCTTGCGCCTGAGTCGTTACACTATCCATTGCGAATGTGTCGCCCAGGTCGAGATGAAAGTCAGGGTTTTCACCGGCAATATTCTGCAGGGTTTGTTGATACAGGGACGGGTTGCCAAAGACGATGTTGATATGCGAATCGGCCGCTACCGTAAACGTAAATGTGCTGCCCGTTGGCCTCTGAGTCATGAAGGAGTGCTCGTCCCTTGTGGTCCAGGAAGTCGCACCGGACTTCCTGTAAACCATTCTGTAGTAGTAGCGCAGATCGCTCGCAAGACCGCTCAGGACGGCCACAAGAGGCACGTTGGCCGCTGTGGAAATCGGGCTTGCGGCTCCAGAAGCGGGGTACGTTTGAGTATACAAACCTGACTGCGTGCCATATTCAAAGTAGGCGTCTATGGCAGCGTTTGCCACCACATTGATGCTCACGGAATGATCCGTCGGGCGTCCCAGGAGTTCAGGCCCCGGGAAGCTGACTTGTGCTCGAATCGAGGGTGCGGAAAGCATCGTCGCGAGAAGCACAATCAAGAATGAAAGCACTTTGGAGGGCGTCATGCTCTCACCTCATTACCGGGATTTTCATTTGGGAATCTAGACTCTAAGTTCTATAACCCAAACCACTCGCGCTCGCAAGTAACCAATAGAAAATTGAGAGTACCAGAACTATTGTCTTGCCCGGCCCACGAGTAGTTCTGCGCCCTCAGATCTGACTGATTTCTCAGGCACTTCTGCGTCATGGATTGCTTTCTTTACCAAATTTTCGTTTGCAAGCGGCCGATCCTTACCCCGCTGGCCATGGCAGCGTTTCGATTCGCCGGACCATGTTTCCAAACGGCCACCGTGTTGAGTCTTTCCGGAGCAACCATAAAGAGAGTGAGAACGAGCCACCCTTCCTCCCAGGCAAGGCAACGCACTCTTGTGGGTGGTGGGGTTTCTTGGAATGGCGCTCTGCGCTCTCATTTTCGTCAGTCTGAACGTCGCTTCTTTCATCGACCATAGAACGTGGATAACCAAATCCGCGAGCCATGTGGAAATTTCAACTCATCCCGGCAAAATCGAATCCGATAAAGGCTCGGGGCGCACTTCGGGTCTGCGCGTTTATCCTGGCGCGCGGCTGAACGGTTCCGATGCTGCGAGGATTGAATTTCCCGCCACGAATGGAGAAAAAGTGGCTTTGGCCGCAGTGAAGTACTACACATCCGATTCGCTGGATCAGGTCGCCGCGTGGTACACCGAACGGCTTGGCGCCGGATTTCGCCGCGAGGCTCTCGCCAGAGTCGCGCGCACGATCATTCACCTGGACGCGGACGACGCCGGCGTCTCCTA
This sequence comes from Terriglobia bacterium, assembly GCA_041490605.1. Classification (GTDB taxonomy): domain Bacteria; phylum Acidobacteriota; class Terriglobia; order Acidiferrales; family UBA7541; genus JBGPTK01. The sequence goes on from JBGPTK010000076.1 coordinate 8,561, forward strand.
TATTTCCGGCGACGGCGATGCGGTCCGCATCGTCGGCCTCACTCAGCGGGGAGACGACGTGGAAATTGGTTTGGCGCGGATGGGCAAAGAAGAAGTGCAGTAATTCCGCAAGTCTGCCGCACAATTGTTAATGGGAAATACGATGCGACCCGGTGGCCTCGAGTGCTGAGGCGACCGGGTCGCGGAATCCCTTGGCCGAGTCTCCTGCCTTAACGATGTGCCAAGGCTGAGGGGTGTACCTGACGCCGCTGCAAATGCTGCGGCTGAGGCTGTGGCACCCGGGCCGGCGGCGCTGAGGGCCGCAGGCTGCCGTTGCTGCTCACATGATCGCTAATGGCCTGTAGCCTCTTCAGGATCGACTGCCACTGATTCCAGTCCAACTGCCGCAGGAATGGTCGAAGCCCCTGAATGAAGGGATCTTCCAAGACCGTCTCGCCATTCGATTCCGGCACGAAAAAGCGGTTCAATCCCACGCCAAGCGCTTCGGCAATCTTCTCGAGAGTGCCGAGGCTGGGCGTCATCTGTCCGCTTTCGATGCGCGAAAGGTACGAGCGCGAAACGCGCGAGCGAGCTTGCAGCTGGCTCTGCGTCATGCCTCGTGATTCGCGCAACTGCCGGATGCGCTGGCCGATATTCTCCACAGTTTCGCGGTTCGGCCAATTTTCGAACAACTGACGGTCGTCGCCCGGTAGATCTTGTGGCGAAGGCGTCGGAATTACAAACGTCACCTTCGGCGGTAAAAGCCGCAGACATCGGCGGCAATTATCCGTGCGAGTTCTATATTGAACTAGCCCACAGATCTGGCACCGGACCACTTCCCGATCTAGTTCTGCATTCGTTGGGTTGCCGTGTCTATCCGCCACCGGTTCTCCTCACTTACTGTTCCGGTCTGCGAAGGGGAGGAACTAGAATACTGCCTGGGGAAGGCAGAAACTGGCGCGCGGGGGGTATTGTCTATTTGGCGACATTGAGTGTCAAGCACTTTTTGTCATGCAAGGAAAATAATTATCCACTGGCGGCGGGATGCGTCCGCGCCTGGACAATTCTTGCTGTCACTTTTTGGCAACGATCGATCTTTTTGCGGTATTCTTCTTCGTTTAGAAAATTAGAGGAAAGGAACGAAGATGCCGAACCGGGATGATGCCTGGAAACTATTGTGCGAGTACACGCAAAGTGAAAGTCTGCGCAAGCACGCATTGGCCGTGGAGGCCTGCGTCCGCGCCTATGCGCGCAAACAAGGCGCCGATGAAGAACTCTGGAGCATAACCGCGCTGCTGCACGACTTCGATTACGAGCGCTGGCCCAATGCGGAACATCACCCCACGCAAGAACATCCTTACGAAGGCGCCAAGATATTGCGCGAGCGCGGCTATCCCGAAGAAATGATCCATGCCATTTTGGGGCACGCCGATTACAGCGGCGTCCCGCGCGAATCCGCGCTCGACCACACTCTCTACGCTTGCGACGAACTCGCGGGATTCCTCACCGCCTGCGCCCTCGTCAAGCCCAGCAAGAAAATTGCCGAAGTCGAAGCTCCCTCGGTCAGAAAAAAACTGAAAGACAAAGCGTTCGCCCGCGGCGTGAATCGCGGAGATGTGGTTCGGGGCGCCGAAGAACTCGGCATCCCTCTCGAAGAGCACATCGCCTTCTGTATCGCGGCCATGAAAGGCGCGTCCGATCAACTCGGCCTTTAAAATCAACCCAGCTCAGTGCTCAAGTCGCGGGCATTTCTGGTCTGTGGTCATCCCGAGCAACGCGAGGGACCGCTAGCGAGCTGCTGCTACAAGACAATTTAGATACGCTTACCTCTCCCCAAGAACACACTGCTTCCCCTGTGTTAGAATCGGCGTTCCTATGGAAAAAGCAGCGGACATTCTCGGCGCCGCGATCCGGCGGATGCAGCAGCCGGAAGCCACCCTGGCGTGGCTGGCCGGGACATGGGCGACGATCGTTGGCGATCAACTTGCTGCGCACACGCTCCCGGTCGCGCTCAGCGGCGGATTGTTGGAAGTCCGGACGAGCGGAGCGGACTGGCAGAACCAACTGGAAAGCATGGGCTGCCAATTCCGAGACAAGATCAATCACGCCTGGGGCGGCAACCTGGTGCACGAATTGCGTTTCGTTGCGGCTCGGCCGACAGCCGGAACTGTGTCCAAAGAAGAAGACAACCAACACACACCGTTCGTGCGGAAGCGCAAGGATTAGGGCAAGAGGTCGTCGACGGCCGGCATTAAACCTCTCAGGCGTCATGGCTTGGATAGATATCGGGCACGAATCATGAAAATCACCCGCGAAGACGTTCTGTACGTAGCCGAGTTGGCTCACCTCGAATTGACCGAGGCGGAGGTCGATCTTTATCGCAACCAACTTGATTCGATCCTCACTTACATCGAGAAGCTGAAAGAGCTCGACGTCGAAAACGTGGAACCCATGGCGCAAGTTCTTTTCGACGCCTCGGCTCCCTCTGGAAACGCCCCTCCGCTCGCCGGCGATCTGAATCCAGCTCTGCGTGATGACGTGCTGCGCCCATGCACGGTGGGCGAAGCGATCTTGTCCGGCGCGCCGGATGCGAGCAAGAATTATTTTCGCGTGCCTAAGGTGATCGACCGATGAGCGCCGCAAATGTGTGGACGATCGGATCGGTGCGGGCAGCGCTCGACGTAAAGAAGATTTCCGCGCGCGAATTGGCGGACGATTTCTATTCTCGAATCAAGAATCGCAATCCTGAACTCAATGCATTCCTGGCGCTTTCTCCCGAGCGGGCTTACGCGCAAGCGGACAAAATAGACGCTCTGCGTGGACAAGGTCAAGCACATCTACCACTTGCGGGGGTGCCCGTCGCGATCAAAGATGTGATCAGTACCAGCGGCGTCCGCACCACTTGCGGTTCGCGCATTCTCGAAAACTATGTGCCGCCTTACGATGCAACGGCAGTCGAGCGCCTGGAAAACGCAGGAGCGGTGATCCTTGGCAAGACGAACTGCGACGAATTCGCTATGGGCAGCTCCAATGAAAACTCGGCCTACGGCCCAGTCGTAAACCCATGCGCGCCCGGACGCGTTCCCGGCGGATCGAGCGGCGGATCCGCAGCGGCAGTGGCATCTGGACTTGCGGTGGCGGCACTCGGCACCGACACGGGAGGGTCGATCCGGCAGCCGGGGGCGTGCTGCGGGATTCCGGCAATGATGGGATCGTATGGACGCGTTTCCCGCTACGGATTGATTGCTTTCGCATCTTCCCTGGACCGCATCGGCCCGCTCACGACGACCGTTCGCGATACCGCCACGATGTTGCAGGTGATTGCCGGACGCGACAAGAATGATTCCACCTCTGCCGCCGCTCCCGTGCCTGCTTATTCCGAGGAAATGGAAAAGCCAGTCACGGGGATTCGCCTCGGCATCCCCAAGCAGTATTTTGGCGCTGGCATGGACCCCGAAGTCCGCCGAAAGGTAGAAGCGGGGATCGATTTGCTGAAGCGGCTGGGCTGCCAGTTGGTTGAACTGCAGATGCCGCACACCGACTATGCCATCGCCACGTATTACATCATCGCCACCGCCGAGGCCAGCTCGAACCTGGCGCGCTTTGATGGTGTGCGCTACGGCTTGCGAGTCCCAGGCGCCACGCTGCGCGAAATGTATAAAAAGACCCGCGGGCGCGGCTTCGGCGCTGAAGTGAAACGCAGAATCATGCTGGGCACTTACGCACTTTCCTCCGGGTACTACGGCGCCTACTATTTGCGAGCGCAAAAAGTGCGCGCGCTGATCGCTCGGGATTTTTCCGAAGCGTTCCAGCGGGTGGACGCGATCGTCACTCCTACGGCGCCCACGCCGGCGTTCAAGCTGGGGGAAAAGATGCAGGACCCGTTGCAAATGTATCTTGCTGATATATATACGGTTACTGGCTCTCTCGCGGGTATCCCAGGCATCTCCGTGCCCTGCGGAAAGACAGTCGAAGGTTTGCCCGTGGGGATGCAAATTCTTGGCCCGCACTTCAGCGAATCTCGAGTCCTCCAACTCGCCTATGCCTTCGAGGGAGCCGGCGGCTTCTCCATCTGACGCATGACTCGCGTGCAAAATATTGCCCCGATCATCGATCAGCTCAATCGCACACGGGCAAGTTTGCTCGCTCTCATCGCCAAATTTCAGGATGAGCGCTGGTCCGAGCCGCCGCCAGGAGGTGCCTGGTCACCCGGTGAAATTATCGCTCACCTGATTATGGTCGAAACAAGGGTAAGCAGCCATGCGGCGCGAATCGTGCAGGCTCCCGCGATTCGTGTACCGGCCTGGAAGCGCATTCACGTGCCAGTGGCCTTCGTGCAATGGCGCCTAATTCGCGTGAAGACGCCCATTCCGCTCGACACCAAGCTGATCGGCGAGAAGGATTCGATGCTCGGACGCTTTGCAGAAATCCGCCGGCAGACGGTTGCCCTGCTGCTGGAAAATCACCAGCGTGAATTAGGTGATTATAGGTTTCCTCATCCGTTCTTCGGCAGCTTGAACATTTATGACTGCTTTCGCTTCCTTGCGTTGCATGAGGTGCGTCATACGAAACAAATGCAAGAAAATGTCGATTCACGCCTAAAATGAGCATTTTTTGCACCACAAATTGTGATAAAAGGCAGAGGTGGATTTTTTCCGGAATTCCGCTCGAACCTCCAACCCCTTTCCTGTTCGCCATTTAAGAAATCCTACTAGCTCAAAAGTCTGTTTCGGTGGAACGGAAGGCGGATTGCAGAGATATCTTGCAGCCTTTACGATTATTGGGGCATCTTAATTATCGGAGGCGAGGGCCGTGGTCAAGATCAGATCGAGTCAAAAGCTCTTCACCGAAGATGAAGTTGCCCGATTGACTGGGATCTGCCTCGAGCATCTCCACAAGCTCGCGCAGAACAAGCACCTTGGATTTCTGGCTCGGGCAGCCGAAGCCGCTGGCGCCGCCGGCGCTGAAGCCGGTAAGTGGATGTTCACGAATTCTGATCTAATGATTTTGACCGTGTTGTACACGCGCTGCCAGCACTAGATCAAATTCCGGATCGTGCCCTTTAGGCCCCGATGGAATCTCCCCATAGGGGCCTATTTTATTTTGCGCGAAATGCCCATCTTGAGCTGTGCAAGGCGCTGTTGTCGTCTTTCGGGTGTAGCGCTATCCTGAAGGCACGGTTGCCAGCCGCGCAGCCGAACCCGAACCGCCCGGCTGGCGTTCTACGAGGTACCTGTAAGAGATCTATCTTGTTGGTCCGTCTAGCTTTGTTCTGCGTCATGGTACACGGTTTTGGACCTAATTTGGCAGCATTTGGACCCAAGTTGGACCCAACTTTTTTTCACAACTAGGCAGACGGCAGGCAGGCGCGGCGTTGTCTCCACTTTGCTGCTGCGTGCACAGAGTGCGACCACGATCGCTAAATTTTAGCTCTGTAGTTTGGTGCTGTACCGCTCCGCTTTCTTCAATCGCCGCTACTGGGAAGCGTTTTGACGTTTTGTCTCCTTGGCCTGAAGCCTGCCCCCTGGCGGAAATCCAAGAGACAAATCCAGTGTAATCTTTGCAGCGAGTGGGGAGGCTACCACGAATTGCGCACTAACGGCACGTTGCCAAACTGGGAGTCCGATTTGCACCGAAGAATTGCTATTAAACTCATTGATATCCCATCATGCGGGCTGCGCTTGTACGGAGGCGAAACTTGGTCATCGGACAAGCCGTTCTCTTTTGTTCCCTGCCGTGTTGTTGAGAGCAAGCCACTCGCTTTCCCGAGGCCGCGGATTAGGCCCGTTGGGCCGCTCGAATCAGTAATTACTTCTGCAATGAAGCAGAACTTTAAGCTAACGGAGCTCGACGGCCCCGAGCGCGCACGCGCCATCTGGAACGCCGTGGTCGACCAGGTGGTATCGCAAGGTTGCTTACTCGGGACGAGGATCGAAGAGCCACCTTGGGAATGCTCTTGACTTGGTTCCTTTGGCAAGCACTATTGGTTTCTTCGAAAGGTATTGATGTGATAGTACTTCTGTACTATCCGGCCTTCGCCCTTTTCGCCCACCGGGGTCATTCATGCGTTGACAGGTAGACAGGCGTGCCTACCATTACTTTAGATACATTTTGACGATTTCAATCACGTCTTCTGCAGCTTCCGCCGCAGACTTGGAGTTCTGGGGCATATGATTCCGAATATGGTCTTCCCAGAGCTCACCCATGAGGCTGTTAATTGAACCCCTAGCTGCAATTCTAGTTCAGGCCACGCAAAACACTTCTCGTTGTCCGATGGTCTTTTTCGTCCGGTTCACTGAATCCAGTTTTTCGATTGACGAAGAGTGAAGAGAAAGAGACGATCATCAGTATGCGACCGATCCCCATAGGCCAAATCGCAGC
>JBGPTK010000077.1:0-14704 GCA_041490605.1 Terriglobia bacterium
AATGGCACCAAAGACTATACCGACCTGATGCACGAGAAAGTCGGGGAGATCAAAGCGCAGATCATCGAGCGCGACGGCCAGGTCTGGATGGTGAAAGAATGCCCCATCCACGGGAAGTATGAAGACCTGATGGCCGTGGATTCAAAGTTCCTGGAGTGGATTGAGAAGAATTTCCCGGGCCGCGACATTCCCGCTCACGCGGACGAGGCCCTGCACAAGCACGGTTCCAGCACGGTACGGTATGGCCGCGGTTCGGTGCTGACGGTGGACTTGACCAACCGCTGCAACATGATGTGCGATCCCTGCTTTATGGATGCCAACCAAGTGGGTTACGTCCACGAATTGAGCTGGGAAGAGATCCAGGAAATCCTCGAAAACGCCACGAAGATCAAGCCGCGGCGCCAGATGTCGGTCCAGTTTTCGGGCGGCGAGCCCACCATGCACCCCTACTTCCTGGACGCGGTGCGCTTCGCGCGCAAAGTGGGTTACAACAGCGTGCAGGCGGCCACCAACGGCATTGAGTTCGCCAAGAGCAAGGACTTCTGCAAGAAGGCGTTTGAAGCGGGTATGCGCTACGCTTACCTGCAGTTCGATGGAATCGGCAACGACGCGAACAGCCACCGTCAGGTGGGCAACCTGTTCGATGTGAAACTGCGCGCCATCGAGAACATGCACGAAGCGGGCATCGAGATCGTGCTGGTGACGACCATCATCAATAACGTCAACAACGATCAGGTGGGCCCCATCGTCAAGTTTGCCATGGAAAACCCCAAGAAAATCGCCTTCGTCTCCTTCCAGCCGGTTTCGTTCACCGGAAGGGACGAGGATATCACCCCGGAACGCCGGATGCGCCAGCGCTATACGCTCTCGCACCTGGCCCAGGATGTGAGCAAGCAAGTGGGTAAAGTGGAGCCGACACGCGACTGGTTCCCGATTTCGTTCGTCAGCACGTTCGCGGGCTTCTCGGACCTGGTCCACGGACCGGATTCGCAGTGGGGCGCGCTATCCTGCGGCTGCCACCCGAATTGCGGAGTGGGCACGGCGCTGATGATCAATAAAGAGACCAAGGAATGGGCTCCAGTGCCGCGGTTCCTGAATGCTCCGCAGCTTACCCGCGATGTGACGGCGATCACAGACGCCGCGCGCGGGAAGAAATTCTCCAACTTCATGATGGGCATGGCCCTGCTGAAGAATTACCATCCCTTCCAGGCGCCACCCAGCCTGACGCTCAAGGACCTGTTCAAGAAGTTCGATAAGACCTGGGCGTTGACCAAGGATTCCGAAAAGAAGTATGGAAAGACGAGCCCGGATCGCACCTATGACGACGCCATGAAGCGCCGCCAGACCGACCCGTGGAACTTCCTTTTCATCGCCGGGATGTGGTTCCAGGACCTTTTCAACTACGATTTCCGCCGCACCGAGATGTGCATCATCCCCTACGCCACGCAGCAGGGCGAAATTTCGTTCTGCGCTTACAACACCGGGATCGGCTGGCGGAAGATCATCGAGAACATGTACAAGAACGCGACGGTTGCCCAGTGGTACAAGACTCACGGCAAGCATGAGATTTATGCCAAGGGCAAGAAGGTCGACCTGAACAGCTACGAGCATTCCCTCAGGATCGACAACGAAGATGCCACTCGCGTCCGGCACCTGGAACACGACGTTCCGCAGACCGCGGCGGAAGAAGACCGCATCCGGCGCCGCAAGGCGAATGAGGAAGCGGCCAAGGTGCGCAAGATTTACGAAGAACTGGTGCTGAAGAAGCCCGCTGAGACCGTGGTGCAGATTGGATCGATGGAGACGCTGAAAGCGGCGCTTCCGGGCGGGTCCACACCGCTGGTTACGCTGGGCGGCAACGGCAATGGCCACTCGAATGGCAACGGGAACGGGGCAGCAGCCAAAACTGCAAAGGAAGTTGAGGAAACCGTCGCCGGCGACTAGGTTTGTACCATCCCGCAGGGCAGCTCATCCGACGCCTCCCAGCAGTTTGGGGGGCGTCGGCGTTTTTAGGATGTCGCAGGCCGTCTTGCTATAATTCGGGCGAGGGAGAGGATCACTCATGCCGATCTACGAATATGTATGCGAGGAATGTACGACGCGTTTTGAGCGCGTGGTGATGTCGAAGAATGGCAAGCCGGAGTGCCCGAAATGCGGGAGCCGCAAGGCGGCGATGCAATTTTCTGTTTTTGCGGCGCATGGCGGCAACGGGGGCGCGGCTTCTTCCAGCACCAGTGCCAGCGAGGCGGCGCCATCCGGCTCCGGTTGCGGCTGCACGCCGAGGGGCTGCGGCTGCCACTAATCCCAGTGTGGTGAGTTGCAACTGCCTCACATATCCTTGGCGGTCCTGAAGGGTTAAAACCCCTGAGTTCTTAGCGCGGTCCATGTCGGAGCTGAAGCTGAAGCTCCGTCCCCCTAAAAAATCATGCTATGAATTTTGCCTCAGGAGACTAAGCAAGAGGAGCTCCAGCAGGTTGCCATGATGCCGAGTTATTCATCTTTGCTGCTGTTCGTGACGGGCGCTGTGCTTCTGCTGGTGATTCCGGGGCCGGCGGTGCTCTACATCCTCAGCCGCGGCAATGGTAGCGCGGACGCGATCCACGGGAACATCGTCGAGCGCGCCGCCTTGGCTGGGCGCAGGGGCTTCCGATAATTCACTTTATTTTTTCGCCGGGCCGCGAACCACGCGGAAGCCCGTGTACAAAATGCCGGCCGGGGCATAACGCGCCTTGGGATCGGAGGCGCGATCGGCGCTGCCGCCCATGGTTTTGCCCGCGCCATCCTTGGTGGTCACCCATTCGGCCAGGTTGCCGCCGAGATCGAAGACAAACGCTTCCGACTCGCCACCGGTTGGCGAAAAACTTCCCACTTCTTTCAGCAGCGGAGTGGCGCCGTTCAGCTCGCCGACCTTTGCTTCGAGGCGGCGCGCATCCTCCGGATTCAGCGCATATCCGGCCCAGTAATCGAGAGTGTTCTCACCCGCGTGTTCCCCATACAATTTCGCGCCCTCCTCTTCGGTGGGAAGGCGAAATGGCTCGGCGGTCATGCCGGCGAGCCACGCGGCGTAGGCTTTTGCTTTCTCAAACGGAATCGCGCTGGCGGGATAATTTTCCGTGCCCGGCGCGAACTTGTAGGTCTTGTCGAATGCCGAGAACTGCGCGCGCGTCACCTCAAAGCGGCCCACCTCCAGATCGCCGTGCTGCACCACTTCTGGAATCACGAAACTGGGCGGCGGATTTTCGGGAATCGATGGCGGACGAAATTCGACGCCGTAAGTATCTCCGAGTTTATGAATCGAGCGGCGCTCGAGAGCGAGATCAAGCGGCGAGCCTTTTTTGAACGCTTCATTCGCGGGCGGGCCGGTCTTGAAAAGATATTGATCGAACCAGGCCATCTCTTCCGTCACTTTGCGGAGTTGATGGCTTAGCTTGCGCGGGCCGTGCGGTTCGCCGGGAAACAGCATGAATCGCACCGGAACTTTGCCGATGGTGTAGAGCGTGCGGTAATGAGTCCAGCCTTCTTCCGTCGGCACGTTGCGGTCGGCGCCGCCGAAAAAAATCAGAGTGGGCGTGCGGACTTTCTCCATCTGGAAGATGGGCGATTTGCGGATGTAAAGCTCGGGATCTTCGAGCGGCGATTTGCCGAAATAGTAGGAATCGAAGGCCTGGCCAAAATCGACGTTGGCCCAGTCGCTGATCCATTCCACATCTCCGGCGCCGACGGCCGCGGCTTTATAACGGGAAGGATTCGTGATCATGAGCTGAATGGAAAGAATCGAACCATTCGACCAGCCCAGCGCGCCGATGCGGTCGGGATCGATCAGGCCGCGGTCGATCAGATAGTCCACGCCTTTTTCAATGTCCGGGATTTCCAGTTCGTAATACTTGCCGCAGCAGATGGATTCCACCCACTTCAGCCCGTAGCCGGAGCTGCCGTGGTAATTCGTTTTCAGGACGAAGGCGCCGCGCTGGTTGAGCAGGTTCTGGGAATAGGCGTAGCTTTCGCTCCAGGCGTCGTGGTCGTTGCCCGCGGGGCCGCCGTGCGTCGCGGTGATCAGCGGATAGAGGCGGCCGGGATGGTAATCGTGCGGATAATAAAGGATGCCTTCCACCGGGTCGTCGTTCGCGCCCTTCCAGTGGATCACTTCGGTTTTTGCAATCACGCGGTCCTTGAATTGCGGATTCAAATCGGTGAATTGCACCGCATCGGTCACTCGCGAGCCGTCGAGGCGCGCGTGGTCAAGCTGCGGCGGAGTGCTTGCGGTGGAGTACGAATAAACCAAGGTGTGGGCGTCTTCACTCAAGTCCAAGCTGAAATAATTTTTGTCGTGCTGGCCCTGCAGAAATTCGCGCGACCACGTGGCGCCCTGGCGCGTATAGCGCGCGGGCTTGAAGCGGACGCCGTCCTCGAGAAAGGTGACGAACCCGTCGGGCGTTATTTCGAAAGTAGAGCTCGCGCCATTCTCCCAGCCCAGATCGACCTTCGTTGTCTGGCCGGAAGCAAGGTCATAGTAATAAATCAACTCGATGGTCGCGGTGAAGAACCGCGGATCAGTGGTAAAGGGCGCGACGGCGTAGAAGCCGGAATTATCGCGAGCCCAGCGCACGATGCGCGCGCGAATTTTGCCGCCGGTGAAAAGCTGCTTGCTCTCCCCCGTGGCAAGATTCACCAGAAATATGGCGGGAGCGAGTTTCTGGTCCCACGCGTAACTGAGCTCGCGCTGGTTCACCGTCACCGCCCATTTTCCGCCGGGGGAAAGGTCCCAGGCCTCGATCCAGTCATCGTTGTTGGTCAGGCGCGTGGTTTTCTTTTCTTTTATGGAATATCGAAAAAGGCGGACCGGCGCGGTATGCGGTGTGTCGTCGACCACATTGGTGTCGTCTTTTCTCTCCTTCAGTTGACGCTCGTATAGCGAAGGGTCCTCCTCGGCGCTGAAGACGATGGTGTCGTTGTCGAGCCATTCGAAACGGCGAATGCCGCGCTCGAATTCGGTGGCGGCCCAGGGCTCGCCGCCCAGGCGATTGAGCAGCCACAGTTGAGGCTTGCCCAATTCCGGCCTGGCTGGATTGGGTTTCAGGTTTGGAACCGCGCGCGTGAAGAGGAAACCAATCAGCTCGCCGTTCGGCGACCAGCGGGGATTCGATACGTTGTCGCCGCCCCGCGTGAGCGGGATTTCATTCTTCGCGGTAAGGCTCGAGAGCATCAGGTTGCTTACGCGAACGTCCTTTTCTTTATCGGGAGTACTTTTGGTCCAAACCGCCCACTGGCCGTCGGGTGAGATGCGGACTTCGCTGGCGGATTCGGTCATCACCACGTCTTCGGGCTTCCAGAGTTTTTTCGAATCCGGCGATGGGATCGCGACACGGCACAAAATGAGTGTCAGGCAAGCCGCCAGGCAGAGCTTGAATGCTCGGTCCATGTTCACATCACCTCGAAAAGACAATGGAATCGTAACGCAAAGCCGCGAGAGCGCGTCGCACAAAGTATCACAGCGACGGCAAATGGGCGCGAGATTCGCGAGCTTATTCCACTTCTTATTTAACAGGCGATGAACGAAAGTAGCTCCGGCAGCTTCGGACGGAGATTTTCTGTGTGCAGGGCGGGGAATTAGCGGATAATTCCCGCGTCAGGCTTGTTATGAAAACGAAATTGCCGCTTCTTCTGATCGCGTTTTTGGCGTTCGGCGGTGCGTTGCTTGGACAGAGCAAGGGCGGCGGAACGCCACCGCCCGCTTCCGGATCGGGACCCGGGTCCATTGATCCATCCGGGCCGCAGCACGCCGGAGATCTGGGCAAGTATTCGAACTGGGACGCCCTGGTAAAGCAGGGCCGCTCAGGAAATTATCTCGGCGGAAAGGTGGCTGTGCAGGGAGGCACGCTGCCGTGGGAGCCGATCGCCGTCACCGTCCTATGCGATGGAAAACCGCGCTACACCACATACACCGATCCGAAAGGCGGCTTCCTGATTGCTCCAAAGAGCGAACCGGGCACGCTGCAGACCCAAGCGGACGCGAAAACGGCGCGCACGGCCGCGTTCGCCGGTTGCGCAGTTCAGGCTTCCCTGCCCGGTTTTGAATCGAGCACGCTGATGATTGCGAACCGCAGCTTGCTCGACAACCCGGACGTGGGCACGGTGACGCTGAAGCGGGAAGAAGGAACGGAGGGAGGCTCGCTGAGCGGCACGAGCGGATCGGTTCCGAAGGACGCGGTGAAATCGTTCGAGAAGGCGCGGACCGAGTGGATGGACAAGAAATCCGACCGCGCGCAGCATGACCTGGAAAAAGCTGTTCAGGCCTACACGCAATACGCCGAGGCTTGGTACCAGCTTGGAAAAATTCAAGAGGCATCGAACTCGGCGGAAGCATGGAACTGCTTCACGAAGTCGGTGGCTGCCGATCCGAAATTTATCCTGCCTTACAGTCATTTGGAATTGCTGGCCGCGCAGGCGGGCAAGTGGCAGGAACTGCTGGAATTCACGACGCGCGAGCTGGAATTGAATCCGCGCGGCTCGCCGGAGGTCTGGTATTACAATTCGATGGCAAACTACAATCTGAACAAGAAAGATGTTGCGGAAGCGAGCGCGAACCGGGCTCTTTCGATGGACCCGCTGCACACCGTGCCAAATGCCGAACAATTGCTTGCGGTGATTCTCGCGGATAAACGGGACTTTGCCGGGGCTCTCGAGCACCTCCGCAACTGCCTGCCGTATTTGCCGGACGGGCCAAACGTGGCGGTGGTGAAGAAACAGATCGCGCAGCTCGAAGAGATGATTGCGAGAAACAAGTGATTGGAGAGCGCCGCCGTTCCGACGTCTATCAGAGCACGAAAAAAGACGATAGTGGCTCTCCGATGGAATGGCCGCCCTGGATGGGCGACGAGGAAACCAGCTTCTGTTCAAGCATTTGGGATTTGCCCTGGATTCCTCTCCCGCAGGAGCGGGATCGGAATGACCCCGAATCGGATTTTTCCGCAGATTGCCAGGCAATTTGCTTTCGCGCAAAATAAGGTAAGATCGATCAGCAAGCTTGGGAGAAGAATTCAGCCATGGCAATCAGCCGGGAAGAAGTTCGTCAGCGGCACACCGCGGAGACGGGCCACGATCAATTCAGCGAAACGATTTATGGAGTGATCTGCGCCACCTGCCGCAACTACGTTTTGATTGACCGCACGAATTGCCCGACCACCTGCCGCGAGCACGAAACCTGCCGCGCAGCTTACGCATAGAAGCGCCAGCCGAGATCATCCATCGCTCTGAGACGGTTACGGAGCCCAGAGCCGCAGGCCGATCATGTGCCAATAGCCGAGGTAAGCGGCGATGCCACAGCTAGCGACCGCGACGAGCAGCGAATAAATTCTCACGATTGGATTGACGTTCCTGCGGAACGACCTCAGCGCGAGCAGCAAACTCCACACGGAGAAAATCGCGAACACCCAGGTAAGAAACCAGATCGCCGCGGTGAGTATGTCGTAGACGCCGAGCAGCCAATTGGGCGTGAGATGGTAGACAAGCCATGCCCCGGCCAGCGACAGCGTGGCAAGCGCGGGTTCGACGAGCCTGGAAAGATGCCGCTCCATTTGCGCTCGCCCCATCAGCCGGAGCGGTATCCATACCAGAACATACACAACGGAGCTTGCCATCAGCGCGACGCTGAGCAGGACCAGCACCAGGCGGGTGATTGGCCAGAACTCGCCGGTGCGCACGCCATAAAAACTCTGGTCCACATAAATCATTTCGCCGTTTTCCCCGGCAAAGAAAATACGGCTCGCGGCTTGTTCCTTATCGAGGCGGAATTGGCCGGCGGAGACAGGAACGAGGACCTGGTTCGGCCTGAAGAAATTCTTCTGATACAGCGTGCCGTATTCCTCCGTGATTCGCCGGCCATTCAGCAGCAGATCCAGGAATTTAAATCTTTCTTCACGTGGATTTTCCTGCTCGTAATAACCAGCGAACCTGTCGAGCTCGGCGGCGCCGAGCGTTACCGGGGCGGATTGTGAAATGAATTGTCCGGCCAGCAGATAATTCATCACCAGCAATTCGATTTCTTTCATGGCCGGGCCTGGCGCCGAGGTGTTTATCAGGATTACCCAGCCCAGGCCCTGGTCGGGGAGGTAATGGTAAGAGGAACTGAATCCGCCGATCCGGCCGCCGTGCCCGTGCGACACCACCGGGCCGGTAAAATCGGCGTAATTTCCCAGGCCATAGCCATATTTCAGGCCTGCGCGGGAAGCAAGAGTCGTCCGAGGATATTCCATTCGGAGGATCGATTCCGGCTTCAGCAATTGCGCTTCGCCAACCTTGCCTCGATTCAGGAACATCTGCACCAGCAGCGCCAGATCCTTGGCCGAGGACTTGAAATCTTCCGCGGGGCGCAAGTAGACGGAAACGTAGGGAACCGGCTTCCCCGAATTATCCTCGTAGCCTTCCGCCAGCAGCGGCTGATTCAAATTCGTAAGCTGGAAATCCGAGTAGGCGGCGCCCATCGGGACCAAAATATTTTCGCGGATGTATTGATCGAAAGGCTCCTGGGAGATTTTCTCGATCAGGTATCCCGCAACGCCGTAACCGGGTTCGGAATACGACAGGCGTGTGCCGGGCGGCCAGCGAGACGCCAGCGGCGAACTGAATTTCTTCAGGATGTCGAGCAGCGGCATGTCCGGGGGATCGCCGACATTGTAGCCGCCGCTTTCGCGCACATCGTCGAAGCCGGCGGTCTGTTCGAGCAACTCCGCCACCGTGACGGGATGCGAGGATTGCCATGAATTCAGGAGGGGAAGCTCCGGAGCGATATCGGCCAGCTTGGCTTCCAGATCGATCTTGCCGTCTTCCTGTAATTTCAGGAGCGCCAGGGCAACCAGGCTGTGGCTGATCCCTCCAGCGCGAAAGCAAGTGTCGGCTGTGACTTCTTTATTGGCCGTGAGGTTCGCCTTGCCCAGGCCGCCCTCCCAAATGATGCGATCCTTGGCCACCAGCGCGATTCCGGCGCCCGGAATGTGACCGGAGGCCATGATTTTGCGGATCTCGAGTTGCAGTTCTTCGAGAGTCTTCGGCGCGGACTGCGTGGACCCGCTCGACTGCGAATGAGCGCTGAAGCTCAGCAGGCTGGCCAAAACGATCAGCGCGCTCGCAATGAAAAGGAGGGGATGGCGCTTCATGAATTCTCCTGACCCACTCCGCGCATTGTACTTCTTGTCAGTGTTTACAAGAAGGAAACTTGCGGTCTGCTCGGATGTTCGAGGGCGGGGAGAAGTTAGCGGGATGCGGCTGAGGGCCAAGAGCGCGGCCACTCCCGCGGAAACATTTCACCGATGCCGGTTGACGGCCTTCGCGCCCATAAGTACGATGCCCGAATTCGTTCCCGCGGCTGACTGGGGTCGAGCCGCTGATGGATTCATTTGAAGAAACTGTTGCGAATTGGAATCTGGCTGGCGATCGCGGTCGGAGGGGCCTCGGGCCTCGCCGCGATTGCCTTCGAGCGCGACGAGCCGCTGAATGGCATTTGGTTTGTGGTCGCGGCCGCCTGCACGTATCTGGTGGCCTACCGTTTTTACTCATCTTTCATCGCGGCCAAAGTGTTCGCAGTTGATGCGACACGGGCCACGCCCGCCGAACGGATGGAAGACGGCCGCGATTTCGTCCCGACGAACAAATGGGTGCTGATCGGGCACCATTTTGCGGCCATCGCGGGGCCGGGACCCTTGGTGGGGCCGACGCTGGCCGCGCAATTCGGCTATTTGCCGGGCACTCTGTGGCTGATCCTGGGCGCGGTGCTGGGCGGTTGCGTGCAGGATTTCACGATTTTGTTCTGCTCGATCCGCCGCGATGGAAAATCGCTGGGACAAATGGCGCGCGAAGAAGTGAGCAAGCGCGGCGGAACCATCGCCGTACTCGCCGTGCTGGCGATCATGATCATTCTGTTGGCTGTGGTGGCGCTGGTGGTGGTGAACGCGCTGAAAGCATCGCCCTGGGGCGCTTTCACAATCGCGATGACCATTCCCATCGCGCTTTTGATGGGCGTCTATCTGCGCTACTTGCGCCCCGGAAGAGTGCTGGAAGCTTCGGCCATCGGTTTCGTCCTGGTTTTTTCCTCGGTGGTGGCGGGACAATGGGTGAATCAATCACCGGCCTGGGCGCACACGTTCACGCTGAGCGGTCCCGCCTTGGCCATCGCCATTATCATTTATGGCTTTGCCGCTTCCGCGCTGCCCGTGTGGCTGCTTTTGGCTCCGCGCGATTATCTCAGCGCCTTCATCAAGATTGGCGTGGTGATCGCGCTCGCTGCCGGAATAATTCTGGTTCGCCCCACTCTGCACATGCCGGCATTCACGCGGTTCGTGGACGGCAACGGCCCCGTGTTCGCCGGAAAAATTCTTCCGTTTTGTTTCATCACCATTGCGTGCGGGGCCATCAGCGGATTTCACGCGCTGATTGCAAGCGGCACCACGCCGAAAATGATTATCAGCGAAGCGCACGCCCGGCTGGTGGGTTACGGCTCGATGCTCATGGAATCATTCGTCGGCGTGATGGCCATGGTGGCGGCGTGCGCGCTCCAGCCGGGCGTTTATTTCGCGATCAACAGCCCCGCCGGTATCGTTGGCAAGACGACGGAAGCGGCGGCGGCCACCATTCGCTCCTGGGGTTTCCCGCTCGATCCGCAGACCATGACCGCCCTGGCGCAAAGCGTGGGTGAGCGCTCGCTGCTCGACCGCACCGGCGGCGCGCCTTCGCTAGCCGTGGGCATGGCGCAAATTTTCAGCGGGACGATTGGCGGCGCGCGCCTGCTCAGCATCTGGTATCACTTTGCGATCATGTTCGAGGCGCTGTTCATTCTGACCGTGCTGGACGCGGGCACGCGCGTGGGCCGGTTCATGGTGCAGGAGCTTCTGGGCCATGTGTGGAAGCCGCTCGGGCGAACGAGTTGGTATCCGAGCATTCTGGGGACCAGCGCGCTCATCGTGGGGGCCTGGGGCTGGTTTTTGTGGCAAGGCGTGCAGGACCCGCTGGGCGGAATCAATTCGCTGTGGCCGCTCTTCGGGATCGCCAACCAATTGCTTGCGGCGGTGGCGTTTGTGGTGGCGACAACCATCCTGCTTAAAATGGGGCGGCGAAAATCGCTTCTGGTCACACTTGTTCCCACGGCCTGGATCGTGCTGGTGACCATGACAGCAAGCTACCAGAAAATCTTCAGCTCGAATCCGCGCATCGGACACCTGGCGCAAGCGCGGCTGCTCTCCGCCCAGCTTGCCTCGGGCGCGATTCCCGCAGCGAAGATTGCCGAGACCCACCGGCTGATCATGAATAACCGCCTGGATATCGCCGTGACGGCAGTGCTGGCGGGCATGGTGTTGATTCTGATCGTCGAAGCATTGGTGGAATGGGTGCGCATCTTGCACGGCGGCAAAGAAGCGGTCTTGCACGAAGCGCCCTACGTGTCCACCCGCTGGATGGAAGGGGATTGAGCGGTTTGCTCAGCCCCTATTTATAGAAATCGAGGGGGCAACGGAATGCAACGCGAGAAGGAGAGGGGGCATCCTGGTGATAGACTGTGATTATTCTGCCGCCAGCTTGCGCAATAAATTTAACCCTCACTTTGCGCCGCTTGTTCTCAGAACGAGCAGGAGAATCTCCATGCTGCAAAAGAAAGAGCTTTCCATAGGACTGATCGTCGGAACTGCATTCCTGGTTGTCCTGTGCGGCAGTCCTGCTTATGGCCAAGCCATGGGACCATTCAGAAATTTGATTCCGCCGGCTGTTTCCTCTCCGGCGGCGCCTGTTCAAACGATTCCGTTGACTGTGCCGAAAGGGGCGCCGATCCGGATAGCTATCGAGAAGGAAGTTTCGATCAAGAAAGTAGGCCAATCCGTTCAGGGACGCGTGGTCGATCCTGTTTATGCCTTCGACCAATTGGTTGTGCCGGTGGGGAGCGAGGTGCGGGGCAAAATTATTCGCCTGGAAAAGGTGTCCAAGGGACGGCGGACCCAGGCAATCATGAATGGCGATTTCACGCCGTTGCACATCGTCAAAATTGAATTCGACGAACTTGTGCTGAAAGACGGAAAGACTCTGCCGCTCAAGACGATTGTCTCACCGGGAACCGCGCTAGTAGTACGTCTGCTGACCAGCCACGATAATGAAAGCAACGGCAAAGGTGCCGCCGCCCGCGAAGTGCAGGAGGCCAAGAAGGAAATTCGCCGCGAGTGGGACAACGCGATGGCGCAAATAGAGGCACCGGGGAAAATGCACCGCATCAAGAGGATCGTGGTCGCTGAACTTCCTTATCATCCGCAATACATCGACGCGGGAGCGCGCTACGACGCTGAATTGCTTGAGCCACTCGATTTCGGAACCGAGACTTGCTCGGCGGATGCTTTGGCGGCGTTCGGCACTTCGCCGCCGCCGGGCAGCATCGTGCACGCGCAATTGGTTACGCCGCTCAATTCCGCGATGACGCAGAAGAACGCGCCGGTGCAAGCCATCATTTCGCAGCCACTATTCACCGCTGACCATCACCTGATTCTTCCGGAAGGCGCGCGCCTGGAAGGCTCCGTCGTCCAGGTGAAGCCGGCGCGAAAGTTGGAACGCAACGGACAACTTCGCATCGTGTTTCACAAACTGGAGCTGCCCAGCGGGATGGCACAGAAGGTGGACGGCAGCCTGGAGGGTGTGGAAGTGGATCGCGCGCAGAACCTGACACTCGATTCCGAGGGCGGAGCGCGCACAACCACTCCTAAAAAGCGTTATCTCACGACTGGGATTTCGATCGCGCTTGCCGCCTCGTCCATGTCCCCGGACCGTGACGCTGGTCGCGCCTCCGATGGGGGAGCGGGAGATCCCGGCAACCGGACATTATCGGGCGGATCGGGTTTTCGCCTGGTCGGCGCTGTCTCCACTTATCTGATCCACTCCCGGCCACTCGCTTCGAGCCTGGGGATATACGGTGCGAGCATGTCGATTTATTCCCATTTCCTGGCGCGCGGACGCGACGTGGTATTCCCGAAAGATACGCCCATGGACATTGGCTTCGGCACGCATGAATCGGCCAAGCCGAATGCGCCCGCATCACAACCGGTGCCTGTTCCTGCTACCCCTCCCGCGGCAGATAAGAAATCAGCGGGAGTTCAACCCACGTTGGTGACAAGCATGGCCGGATGGTGAGAGCGAAAATGAATCGCGCATTTCAGCAATTAGGGCGCATTTTCGATTACATCGCCTGGTGGCTTCGTCAGGTGCTTGGCGACGCCGCCTATGAGAACTATCTCCGCAGCGCTAAGCGGCATCTAAATACGCCGGGGGAAGGTAAGCCACTCTCCGCGGAGGAGTTCTATCTTGACGCGCTGCGGCGGCGATATTCAGGAGTCAGCCGCTGCTGCTGAGCGCGGCCGCGTGCCCCAGGAATTACCGCCGGATGGACATCCGGAAAATTTAGACATAGACGCTGCTGGCGCGTAGAAACTATAATTTTTGAGTGGAGTCATCGAACGGGGGTAGTATCTTTCTTTCAGCAATCACTGTGCATTCGATCGGAAGGAGTTCAGGCGAATGAAAGCTGCTCGTGAAAAGAGCGTGGCGGCGGTGGCGCCGGGCGTCAGGCCCACGGCCGCGCTGCAAATGTATATCGAGACAATTTGTTACAAGACCCGGGAGCGCCTGGAATTAATTAATATCACCCGGGATTTGAATGAAGTGGTCCGCAAACATGGCTTGAAAGCGGGCTTTGTGATGGTTCAGTCGCTGCATACCACCACTGCCGTTTTCATCAATGAGTTTCAACAAGCCTTGTTGGACGACATCAAGTGCTTCCTCGAGAAGCTGGTGGGCCGAATCGAATACTGGCGGCACAACGATCCCAAACTTTCCGAGTGCAGCCGGAAGAATGCCGATTCGCATCTGCGCGCCATGGTGCTGGGGCATACCATCTCGGTGCCGGTGCGCGACGGCGAGCTGGCGCTGGGGACATGGCAATCCGTGATTCTGGCGGAACTCGACGGGCCACGCGATCGCGCCATTCACGTGCAGGTTCTCGGCGTTCCAGATCCCGAAGAACCCGAAAAGTAAACGGTTTTCCCCCTTCGATCTCGCGAGGAATTCCCGCTCGCGCATCTGAATGTTTCACTGAATCTGCTGATGAACCCGCTGCTGGGGCTTGGCCCTTGCCCTATTTCTTCAACGAATGACGATTTCCGGCGTTTCCGCCATTACCTCGTTGACCCACTCTAATGTCTTCAGGAATAGCCCGGGGAGTCTATCTTCTTGAAGACCGATCGCGGCGGCTGAAATCGAAAGTTGTTGCCATGCGCCCACTTCGTAGTTGAGCGCCGTTTCAAAAATGGGGCGGAAATGGCTGGGTCGTCCTAACAAGGCATTCTTGATACTTTCCTCCACCGGGATGCCGGCAAGCACGTCGGCCATGGGCATATCGAGCATGGCATCCAATGCCGATAACAATCCAAGTAGGAACAGATCGTCCGTTTCGGATCGCATTCCCACAGCTTCTCCGATCAGCTCGCAGAATCGGCCTCGCACCAGGGGGAGTCTGACCAGTTCTCGCGGTTTATCTTCGCCCATAGTTGCCACGCAAACGACCGAAACCCATTTCCGCATTGCAATCTCACCGATCAGCATCAGGGCGTGAGGAATGGACTGAACTTCGACGGCCAGATAAAATGTTGCCGAGTTCAAGTAACGCAGAAGCCTGTAACTCACGGAA
>JBGPTK010000078.1:0-14637 GCA_041490605.1 Terriglobia bacterium
GTTGCCACGCAAACGACCGAAACCCATTTCCGCATTGCAATCTCACCGATCAGCATCAGGGCGTGAGGAATGGACTGAACTTCGACGGCCAGATAAAATGTTGCCGAGTTCAAGTAACGCAGAAGCCTGTAACTCACGGAAGGTTCTTGACTGATTAAGCTGCTGATTTCATCCAGGTCGATCGGTGCGCGGTTGGCCACCTGGAGCAGCCGAAGATAGATGGCCTTATTTTCGGGCACGCTCCGGCGTCGAACCATCTCCGGCCGGCAAAAAAAGTAGCCCTGAAAGAGTTCGTAACCCATGTCCAGTCCACGTCGAAATTGCTCATGGGTTTCCACTTTTTCGGCGAGGAGGGAAACTCCGAGCCGGCGGAACTTCTGCCCCAGGCGATCCTGTTCTGCCAGGCTGGTGGCCAGAAAATCCACCTTGATGAAATCCGCAAATTCCAGTAGCGGCTCCATCTCCGGACGGTCTTGGAAGTCATCCAGCGCGAAGCGGTAACCCTGCAGCTTCATTCTCCGACAGGCGGCAATCACCTCCGCGTCCGGCACCACGGTTTCCAGAATTTCACCCACCACGGTATCCCGCGGCAGGAGATTCAGATAATCCTCTCGCAGGAATACTCGCGTGCAGTTCAGGAAAGCCGGAAGGCCCCCCGTCATTTTCTTGAGGCCGATCAGGAATAATTCGTCAATCGCTTTCAAGTCCGGGGTATTGAGCGCGCCGGACTTGCAGTAGTTCTCGGGTCCGGAGCGGGAAAGCATCTCGTAGGCAAAAACCCGTTTTTCCGATGTCAGGATTGGCTGGCGTGCAAGAAAGCGGTCCATTGTCCCCTGCGTTCGCGGCCGCGTGTGGCCGGAAAGAAATCTGCCGAAAGGGAAGGGGATAAAGGCTCTGAAAGCAGTATGAACGAGACGTTTTCATTCCGAAAGAGAAAAGACCTGGAGCATGTTCCAAAGGGACTGCCGTTCCGGGTTTTTACTTGGGGCCGATCGCCCGGCGTTGCTTCCGGCTGAACCGGAACCAGTCCGCGGCGCGCGTATGAATACCGGTTCGTTGACTTCGCGCCAGCCGGGAACCTAAAATGGCGCCAGGATTAGAGCGGAGCCGGGCGATTCGGCGAGCGGGGGTTTTCCATGAATCTAAGGAATGTTCGGTTGGCGGCGGCCCTGATCGTGTTGACGGGGTCCACTCTTTTCGCGGTGTCCTTGCTCGTGCGCGGCCAGAAAGCGGCGGCCTCGATGACGGCCGCGGATGCGGCGCTGAGTTCGCTCGGCGCTTTCTCCTCCACGCCGCTGCCAGCTTCTCTTGATCTGCGAATGGCTGGGGCCACGCGTTTCGAGCGAGGCGGCTGGATTTACGTGCACCTGGAAGGCTCGCCTGAAAAAATCGGCTTCCAGCACGGCTATCTGCTGGCGGCGGAAATCAGCGACGCCTTCATCGCGATCAAACTGCTCGATACGCACAGCACGCGACGCGACTGGGGATTTTTCCGCAAAACGGCGCACGAAATGCTGTGGCCGAAAATCGATGCGGAATATCAGGCCGAACTGAAGGGAATTGTGGCGGGCCTGAACGCTCACGGCGTCAGCATGGATCTGGACGACCTGGTGGCGCTGAATGCCTTCGAAGAAGTGCCGGATTACTATGTGCCGTGGCTCAACGAGCGCGAAAAAGTTGCCGGAGCGCCGCACCTGGTCAGCCCCGGGAACTGCAGCGCTTTCGTGGCCACCGGCAGTTATACCAAGAATCACCAGATCGTGATGGCGCACAACAACTGGACCAGTTATCTCTCCGGCGAGCGCTGGCGCATCGTTTTTGACATTGCGCCGGAGCACGGCTACCGGATCCTGATGGACGGATTTCCCGGCGTGATTACCAGCGACGACGATTTCGGCGTGAATGCCGATGGCCTGATGGTCACCGAGACAACCATCACGCAATTCAAGGGCTGGGACCCCAACGGGATTCCCGAATTTGTCCGTTCGCGCAAAGCGTTGCAGTATGCCGGCTCAATCGACGATTACGTGAAGATCATGCTCGATGGAAATAACGGAGGCTATGCCAACGATTGGCTGCTCGGCGACCGCAAGACCGGCGAAATCGCCCAGTTCGAGCTGGGCCTGAAACAGCACCGGCTGTGGCGCACCAAGGATGGCTACTTTGTAGGCTCGAATTTTGCCAGCGATCCCAAAGTGATCGCGGAAGATACCACGTTCAATCCGAAGGACGGCTCCACATCACCCAACGCCCGCCACTCGCGCTGGGAAGAGCTGATGTCTCAATCCAAAGGGAAAATCGACGTCGCGCTCGCGGAAACATTCATGGGGGATCATTACGACGCTTACGCGAAAAAGGAAATTGCCGACGAGCGCACCCTCTGCGGCCATACCGACGCTTCCGTGCGCGGCGTAAATGTTTGGGAATGGAATCCGTATTATCCGGGCGGCGCCGTGCAGGGGAAAGTGATGGACGGCAAGATGGCCGAAGCGATGAGCTTTGCGGCACGAATGGGGCATCCCTGCGGAGCGAATTTCCATGCAAAGGAATTTCTTGCCGCGCATCCGGAATATTCGTGGCAGGCCCCGGTGTTGCGCGACATGCTCGCCGGGCCGTGGACGCCTTTCCACTCCGGCGAGCATGCCGCTCAGTAGCCAGGGCTAACGCTGGGAGAGCAATTTACTTACTATTTTTCCACCGACAACTGGTTGTCCACGGAAAAAACTCCCGCGACGCCGTTGGCGCGAATCCCCGCAGCGTCCTTATCCATCTTGGTAGCCGCCACGCCCACCAGCGTGACGTGCCCGTTCTTCACGATGATGTGGATGGATGGGACCGCTTGCAGCGCATACATCTGCAGGGAGGGAAAGGAGTAGATGGCCCGATAAACCGCCCGGCGGATGCGGTCGTCGTTCGACGACAGCGGAAGCACCTCGATGTTGTTGACCACCTTTTCCACGCCTTCAATTCTCTTGACTGCGTTTTCGGCGTCGCTCTTCAGAACCGGTTTCGTCACCTGGCCGAGCAGCGTCACCGTCGCTCCGTCCACTTTATACGCCAGGTTGTCGAAGACGCTGTAATACGGGAGCATCACCAACTGGTGCCGCACTTCCCGAGTCAAATTTTCACCCGGTGAATCTTTTGCAGCCACAGCGGCTCCGGTGGCGGACAAAAACAACAACAGGGCCCCGATAAGGAAAACAGGAGTGGAAACCAGGTTATGACGTATGTTCATTTGTGTTCTCCATGGCCCGAGCTCATCTCCGGGCTTACAGTTTTTAGATGCGCGTGAGGCGTTCCCCGGCTTCTCCTTTTTCCCACTCAGGGCCAGATAACTTGAATTCAGCCAGTTACAGCTACATGGGAATCCGGGTCTTCCGGCGCAGGGGCCTTCTGATACCACATACGCCCGGCCGATGACAAGCGGGAACTGCCCGCCGCTTGCTAGATATCTTCGTCCGCTTCGGTGTGTTTCAGCGGAGTGAGCTTCAGCCGGATGCGGATATCACGAAGGCGCGCCTCGGCAAGAATTTTTCGCCGCACTTCGATGGGCAATGCTTCGGGAGGGAACACTCCGCCGCTATCGCGCTGGAAATGTTTGACGAACAGCGCGGAAAGGTGAGCGGTGGCGTAAGAGATGGGAGTCGCCGTGATTCCGCGCATGCGGAGCTGGAAGAGAGTGGGGAAGCTGGCGTCCCAGCGGACCAGAAGAGGCGCATCGTCGCGCATTCCGCGCACCAGTACGGCCGCCGCCAGGCGCGCATTTTCCAGCACGCCGCGCCGGATCATGCGCGCCACCATGCGCGGAGTGGGCGTCTTCGGAAAAAGCTTCGCCGCCATGCCGCTCGAGCGGTTCAGCTTGCCCTGGCGATGCCACCGCCGGAGTTGTTCGATGTCGCTGCCGCCGATTTTCACATCCAAATTGCGCATGGAAATAAAATACGGCAACGTGCCCACTTCGTCTTGCGCCGCCAGGTAGACGGGCGCTTCTCCGATCGGAGCGGGAAAACGAAAAATTTCGCGCTCGCTGAAGCGCTTGGCAAATCGGAAGCGGCCGTCGCTGTAGACTCGGGGGCGCGAAGTTGCCTCGTCGTAGGCCACTTCATGGGACCAGGTGGAAACCGGGTCGTCACTCTCGGTGCTTTCATAGAGCCGGATGTGGACGCTTTCTACGCGGTCCAGCAATTCGGCGCTGCGCTTCACCAGCAGATTCGTCAGCCCCGGCGCCACGCCGGTATCGATCAGGGCCACTCGATTTTTCGCCAGAAAGCGTTTTTGGAACCGGAGTTGTTCGGCCTTGAACGGGTGGCGGGTGAGGCGGGAATTCAGGTCGAGATAGTGGACTCCGAGCCGCAGGGCTGCCCGCAATGCAATTTCATTGAAGAGGGCCGGCGAAGCATTCACCAGCATGTGGCAACCGCGCGCGGCGCGCACGATTGCCCACATGTTCCGCGCGTTCACTTGCACCACCGGGATGTGGCTCTTCTTGCCCAAAAACCGCTTCGCGCGATCCGAGTCTCGATCGCCACACCACACGGTATGGCCTTGGCGGTCGAGCAGGTGCGCGAGCAGCGAGCCGGTTCCACCCACGCCTAAGACGAAAATTCGCATCGGGCCAAAACTGTACCATACCATTCGCCCGCACTGGAGCCGCCCGGCAATTCATGATTCGTAAATAGTTACCCGCGCCGGGCTGGCGCGAAGGCAACCGCCGGAGAATTCAGGCATTAGGCCCCCTCTGGACCGCTTATTGCGCCCCGGGACGTGGCAGCGTAGAATGACTTTGAATTCTCCGATCCTCGGAGCCTGCGGGAGAGAAATCCCATGGCTGCGGGGACGACTTCTCCAAGATTTTTGGAGAGGTAAGCGCCATCCTTGCATCGCAATGATTGGGGTGCGGGGCGCTCAGGGTTCGGGTGGAAACGCCCGCGCCTCCCATGCTTGGAAAGGAGAATGCCCGGCAGCAATAGTCGCTTTCGATTGCTGGGTATTTTGCCCGATTCCAAGCTTGGATTCGGGCATTTTCGTATTTAGGGGACAACAAAAGAAATGGCGGCGTTGAACGAATCCACGTTCGGAGCAGCAAACCCGCCGAAAGCAGCTATGCCCTTACAAGATAAATTCGGCCGCACGATCACCGACCTGCGAATTTCCGTCACCGATCGCTGCAATTTCCGCTGCGTCTATTGCCGCTCGGCCGACCCGGAAAATCACATGGCTGCTTCCACACTGTTGCGGTGGGAGGAGTTCGACCGGCTCGCGCGCATCCTGGTGGGGCTCGGCATTCGCAAGATTCGCGTCACCGGAGGAGAGCCGCTGGTGCGCGAGGGCGTCGAGGATTTTATCGCGCGGCTGCACGCGCTCGGCGTCCAGGACCTCTCGATTACGACCAACGCTCACTTGCTGGCGGACCGCATCGATCGCCTGGTGGCCGCCGGCCTGAACCGCATCAACATCAGCCTGGATTCACTGGACCCGGCCAGGTTCGAGAAGATTACCCGCACGAAATCGTTCCGCAACGTGATGGCCGGAATCGATGCGGCGCAGGCATCTCCGCTGCGGCCGGTAAAAGTGAATGCCGTGCTGGTCCGTGGGATCAACGACGACGAAGTGGAAGCCTTCGCCGAATTCGCCCACGACCGCGATTTGATCATGCGCTTTATCGAGTACATGCCGCTGGACGCCGACCGGCACTGGACGCGCGACCTAGTGGTGACCGCGGCGGAAATTCACCGGCGCATTTCGGCGCGCTGGCCGCTGGTTCCGATCGCGCACGAGCGCAGCGAAACGGCCCGGAAATACAGATTTGCCGATGGCCGCGGAGAAATCGGCTTGATCGCTCCCGTCTCGCAACCCTTCTGCGGGTTCTGCTCGCGCATTCGCTTGACCGCCGACGGCAAGCTGCGCACCTGTTTGTTCAGCAAGGACGATCACGATTTGAAGGCCCTGCTGCGCGGCGGAGCCAGCGACGACGAAATTGCCGGCGAGATTCGAGCGGTTGTTGACGAGAAAGAGAAAGGCCATCGAATCAACGAGCCGGATTTTGTTCCTCCTTCGCGCACCATGGTCTTCATCGGCGGATAGCGATCGATTCAGCGGTGAGACGCCGTCCTATGCCCCTGCTGCTGAGGAGTGAACTCCTCCAACCACTTCCCATAGACCCGGATGCGGTGTACTTTTATGGTCTGGAAATTTCCAGGAGAGGAAAACTCGATGAGCGAGCCCGAGCCAAGAATATTCACGCTCACCGAAGCGGAGCGGACTCGCATCGAAATCGAGCCGGTTCTGATGGAAGCGATGGACGCCCGCCGCAAGATCACCGGATTGGAAGACAGCCTGGCGCGGCTCTCCGCGCGCATCTCCCTTCGCGGCGGCCTGCTGGTTTCTTACGACAAGGCGGCCAAAAAGCGCATGGAACGGGATGAACTGGCTGCAACCGTGGATTCGGCGCTGGAGCGAATTGAATCGACCGGCTGCGTGGTGAAGGATCTCGACGCGGGCTTGCTCGATTTTCCCGCCCGGCTGAATAATGAGGATGTTTATTTGTGCTGGCGCGTGGGCGAGGACCGCATCCGGTTCTATCATCGCCAGGATGAGGGCTTCTCCGGCCGCAAGCCGATCGACCCGCGAGATACGGGCCATCAACCTCCCGTCCAATAACCCGCCCCCGCGAAAATAGTGGGGCAGCGCCGCCGTAAGGAAACTTCGTGACCGATCACAAAGAAAATCGCCTGAAGGATTCGCACAGCCCGTATCTGCGCTCGGCCTCTCATCAGCCGATTGACTGGCACGAGTGGGGTGAAGAAGCCTTTGCCCACGCGCGCGAATCCGACAAGCCCATCCTGCTCGATATCGGCGCGGTGTGGTGCCACTGGTGCCATGTGATCGACCGCGAAAGCTACGAAAACCCCGAAATCGCCGCGCTGATCAATCAATTTTTCGTTCCCGTAAAAGTGGATCGCGACGAGCGCCCCGATGTGGACGCGCGGTATCAATCCGCCGTCAGCGCAATTTCCGGGCAAGGCGGCTGGCCCCTCACCGCTTTCCTTACGCCCGATGGGAAACCGTTTTTTGGCGGAACTTATTTTCCACCCGAAGACGCCATGGGCCGGCCCGGCTTTAAGCGCATCCTGGCCTCGATTGCCGAAGCATTCAAATCGCGCCGCGCGGAAGTGGACCGTTCCTCCGCTGCCCTGGAAGAAGCGGTGGCGCAGGCGGAGACATTCCGCGGCGCGCGCGCGAATTTCGATCCCCAGGCGCCAAGCGCGATGCTGGAATCGATTGTCCGCATGTTTGATGATCGGAATGGCGGCTTCGGCAAGTCTCCCAAATTTCCGCACGCTTCCGCGATTGATTTACTGCTCGAATTTTATCAATCGACCCGCGAAGCCCCGGTGCTGATGGTGGTGGAAAAGACGCTGGAAATGATGGCCTCGGGCGGCGTTTACGATCAATTGGCCGGCGGCTTCCACCGCTATTCGGTGGACGAGCGCTGGCTGGTCCCGCACTTCGAGAAAATGTCTTACGATAATTCCGAATTGCTGAAAAATTATCTGCATGCCTACCAGGTAACCGGCCGGCCGCTTTTTCGCGAAGTTGCCGAAGGCATCATCGATTGGGTGATGGAAGTGCTCTCGGACCAGCAGCGAGGCGGCTTCTACGCCAGCCAGGACGCCGATTATTCGCTCGAGGATGACGGCGATTATTTCACCTGGACGCTGAACGAGGTTCGCGCCACTCTCGCGCCCGAGGAAGCGCGCGTGATCGAGATGTACTACGACGTGGGCGCGCACGGCGAGATGCACCACAATCCGGCGAAAAATGTTTTGTGGATTTCGCAAACCATCGAGGACATCGCCCGCCAGCTAAGCATCGGCGAAAACGATGCGCGGCTGATTCTGGCGCGCGCCCGGGGCAAAATGCTCGAAGCCCGCAAGCGCCGTCCCACGCCCACGGTCGATTCCACGATCTACGTAAGCTGGAACGCGATGTTTGTTTCCGCATTCCTTGAAGCCGCGCGCGTGCTCGGCTGCGGCGATTGCCGCGATTTCGCGCTTAAAACGCTCGACCGCCTTCTCTCCGAAGCCTGGGATGACGCGAAGGGATTCATTCATCGCGTTGGCGGGCCGCGGCTCGAAGGCACGCTCGACGATCAAATTTTCGGCGCCGCGGCGCTTCTCGATGCCTATGAAGCCACGCTCGATCCGCGCTATTTCGACCGCGCCGATGCCCTGATCAAGCTCACCATCGAGAAGTATGCCGACGAGGAACACGGCGGCTTTTTTGATCGTGCCTTTGACGCGCCGCCGCTCGGCGGCCTGGAAGTGCGCCGCAAACCGTTCCAGGATTCGCCCACTCCGGGAACGAATTCCGTCGCCGCCATGGTTCTCGATCGCCTCCATGAATACACCGGCAACGCGCTCTATGGCGATTGGGCAAAGAAAACTCTCGAAGCGTTCGCGGGTTCCGCTCCGCAGTTCGGTTTGTTTGCGGCCACCTATGGACTCGCGGCGCTGCTCCACGCGCGCCATGGATTGCAAGTCGTGGTCACCGGCGCTGACGGCGATTCGCAAGCCGCCGGGCTCGAACAAGCCGCAATCGGCGTCTATCGCTTCGGCAAATCGGTCTTGCGCGTCACGCCGGAGCGGCTTGCCGCAGGTGCCCTTGCTCCCGCTCTGAACGAATCGATTCCGCATCTCCGCGCCGGCGTGGCGCAGGCGCTCGTTTGTGTTGGGACCACTTGCCAACCGCCTGTAACCAGCGCCGAGAAACTGAAGGCGCTTCTCTCCGATGTCGCTTCCACTGCTGCCGCGCAGGGTTAGCTCATCGGCGGGCTTTTTTACCCGCGGCCCTCGAATGGCTGCGCCTGTTTCGCTCGTTGCCGCTCGCCGGACGCAATGCGATAATGAGCCGTTGGGAGCAGTGCACGGGGAATTTGTGCGATTGTTCTGGGGGAAATAATCATGGCAATGAGAGATGAATGGATCGAGCAGCGGCTGGCGGCAGCCGGCGAAAATGGAAACCGCAACGTCTCGCAAATGCATTTCGCCCGCCGGGGCGCGATCACCCAGGAAATGGAATATGTTGCGCGCCGCGAGAAGATTGCGCCGGAACTGGTGCGCGACGAAATAGCGCGCGGCCGCGCCATCATCCCCGCCAATATCCACCACCGCAATCTCGAGCCCATGGGCATCGGCGTGGCGTTTTTCTGCAAGATCAACGCCAACATCGGCAACTCCGCCACCTCTTCGAATATCGGCGAGGAACTCGAAAAGTTGCACCGCGCCGTCCACTACGGTTCGGATACGGTGATGGATCTTTCCACCGGCGGCGACATCCCCGCGATTCGCAAGGCCATCATCGACTCTTCCCCCGTGCCCATCGGAACCGTGCCGATTTACGAAGCCCTCACCCGCGTGCGCCGGCCAGAAGATTTGTCGATTGCGCTGCTGCTTGAAGTGATCGAAGAACAAGCGGAACAGGGTGTCGATTACATGACCATCCATGCCGGCGTGATGCGCGAATTTCTGCCGCTGGTGCGCAATCGCATCACCGGCATCGTCAGCCGCGGCGGCGCGCTGCTGGCCCAGTGGATGAGCTTCCACAAAAAAGAAAATTTCCTGTTCGAGCATTTCGATGAAATTTGCAAAATTTTCAAAAAGCACGACGTCAGCTTTTCGCTCGGCGACGGTTTGCGCCCCGGCTGCCTGGCCGATGCCAGCGACGAAGCGCAATTCTCGGAGCTGCGCGTCCTCGGCGACTTGACCAAGAAGGCCTGGGAACATGACGTGCAGGTGATGATCGAAGGTCCCGGCCACATTCCGCTCGACCAGATCGAGTTACAGGTGAAGAAGGAAGTCGAGTTGTGCCACGAGGCGCCCTTCTACACGCTCGGCCCGCTGGTCACCGACATCGCCCCCGGCTACGATCACATCACCAGCGCCATTGGCGCCGCCATGATTGGCTGGCACGGCGCATCGATGCTTTGCTACGTCACCCCTAAGGAGCACCTCGGCTTGCCCAATGCCGACGACGTGCGCCAGGGCGTGATCGCCTACAAAATCGCGGCGCACGCCGCCGACGTGGCCCGTCACCGCCCCGGAGCGCGCGACCGCGATGACGCGCTCAGCTATGCGCGTTTCCTCTTCGATTGGGACAAGCAATTCCAGCTTTCGCTCGATCCTGAAACCGCTCGCGCCATGCACGACGAAACCTTGCCCGACGATTTCTACAAGGAAGCAAAATTCTGTTCCATGTGCGGCCCCAAATTCTGCTCCATGAACACCACGCAGATCGCCGAAATTTACCAGGGCTTCGACCAATCGCAGCGCCAGCAAAAATTCGTCGAACTGCTCGCCAAGGTAGAAGGACAAGGGTGACGAAGCACGTCTATGGCCAGCAGTGGAAACAACACGGTCAGCCTGGATAAGCGCTATGAAATTTTCCAGGATTACATCAAGACGGTTCTGAATCTTTCAACCGGCGCTTTGGTTCTCTCCATTACATTTCTGCACGAGATCATCGGAGTCGGCTCCGAGCACGGGGCGCACCCGCTGCGGTACGGCTGCCTTCTCGGAATCTCCTGGGTCTCTTTTCTGGTCTCCGTCCTGGGATGTCTTTTCTATCTCTATTTTCTCGCCCTGGCTTCGAATGGACAGAGGAATTGCTCGAAACAACTGGTGGGAGGAGCATTGGCCGGTGTGGGAGGGTTCTGCCTGGGACTAATCTTCTTTGCGGTTTTCGGCTGGATAAACCTGGCCTGATTTTTCCTTGCCCGGCTTACGAATTCTCTACCAATTTATCTTCCATCAGGAATGTGAATCCGGCGGCATCCGGAACATCCAGTGCGGAAAGCACGCGCTGAGTGGCATTCAGGGTCCGGAATTTCACTTTGCCGCTTTCGAGGTTGCTCACGGTTGTCTGGCTCACTCCCGCCTTTTCGGCAAGCTCAGCCTGATTCAAGTTGCGGAATCTCCTTAACATTTCGAGCCGCCGCCCGGCTGTGGGCGCTTGAAATACTGCGTCGATCTGCTCCCTCGTATATTTGCTGTTTAGCAGTTTCTTGACCGCTGTAGAGGTCGCCTCGGTTTGGCTCCTCTGGAGGTCCAATGCGGAATCCAGTGATTCAATTTCGAGGAGTAGTTTGTGATAGACCGGCTCCTGCATCAGGACGTAATTTCGGCCCTCAATCTGGATCCGCTCAATCCGATTTTCTGGATCGAGGAATGTCTTTGGAGTGTCGCTCATTGGCAGTCTCCCTTCGGAAAGAATTCAATCGCCCAGGGGAGCGTCCGCCTCTTTTTGATCGTAACCACCGAAATCACCTCTTCGTCTTCGATCTCCACGACGCGATATGTAATTTTCCACTCGTCCTTAGCTCCGGCAAAGAAAAACCGCCCACCGGGCACTCCCGGGCTCGAGCAATGGGGATCGGCCGCATCGTTCTCCGCCAATCGCTTCAATGTTCCGCGAAGCTGCGCTTTTTCCAGCCCTTCGGGCAGCGCTTCCAGCGCCTTACGGGCGGGTTCACTCAGAGAGAGCCTCACCGCTCACCCTTTCCTTATATTACATATCGCATCCACTGTCAAGCTACAAATGCGATATGTAATATTACCTCTTCTGAACTTTACCAAGTATATCCCCTATACCATAGCCTCCCTTGAACTTCCAGACGTTCCCTTCGCGCTTTCCGTTTCCCGTTCGACCTTTGGATCGACTAAAATGGTTGAACTCTGAAGCTTAGGTAGGGCTAGATCACACTTGTTGCGCCCATCGCATCGATTGACACTCGAACTGCTTCCCGGAAATCTGGCAATTTGCTTGCTGCCGCCGGACGCGGCCACGCCGCAATGGGCGCTCGACTCCAGCTTTTTCACCGTCAGCCGCACGGCCGAAGAGTTGTCGGTAATCGTCCCGGAAGATCAGGTGCCGCCGAAAGTAAAATGCGAGAAGCGCTTCCGGGCTTTAAAAGTGAGGGGACAGCTGGAATTTAATGCCGTGGGCATTCTGGCATCGCTGGCCGGACCATTGGCCGAAGCAGGCCTGAGCATCATCGCCATTTCCACCTATCTCACCGATTACGTCCTGGTTCGCCAGGAAGATTTGGAGCGGGCCGTCAAGACACTGCAAAATTCTGGTCACATCGTCACAGCGGAGAAGTAATTTTAATTTATGAACGAGAAAGAACAAACGGTATCTGAAAACCAGCTTCGAGAGGAGTTCGATCGCTGGGCCGAGGCCGGCAAGGGTGAAAGCATGGAAATCGATCACCTGCCCATTGTCGAGCCGGTGCTCGCGCTCATGCGGATCGCGCCGGATGAGAATGTGCTCGATATCGGCTGCGGCGGCGGCTGGCTCTCGCGGCTGATCGCGCCGCAGGTGCCCGATGGCCGCATGGTTGGCATGGACATCTCCGGCGAAATGGTGCGCCACGCCCGCCGCAACTGCGCCAAGCTCGATAACTCCGTGTTCATCGCCGGCGGTGTGGACGAAATTCCCTGGGAATCGAATTTCTTCACCAAAATAATTTCCGTCGAATCCTCGTATTACTGGCCCGATCCCGCGCGAGGCCTGCGCGAAATTTTCCGCGTCCTGCGCGAAGGAGGCTCGGCCTGGATCGTCATCAACTATTACCGCGATAACCCCTACTGCCACCATTGGGGCCAAATGCTTCCCATCACCATGCACTTGCTCTCCGCCGGGGAATGGAAGCAGCTCTTTCTCGACGCCGGATTCGGAGACGTCGAACATCGCCTGATTCCCGATCCGTCGCCTTCGCCCGAAACCTATTCTGGCCGCTGGTTCCGCGACGCCGCCGAGATGAAAGCATTCAAGAAAATCGGCGCCCTGCTGATTTACGGAACCAAGCCTTTGTATTAATCACTAAGCTAGCTATCTCTATGTTGACTCCTACTAAGATCTGGGATAGGCTCGCTGCAATACATAGGTTTGCAATAAGGTTTCCGGGAGCAATTCGTGCCAGAGTCTGTCCTCAATGTCTTGGACGGTGCTGGAGTAATCGGTGGAACCAAAATCCTGCTTCAGTCCCGAGACACCAATCTGCTTCTCGATTTCGGAACCAACTTTTCTCACTGCAATCGTTACTTCGAGGAGTATTTGAGGCCACGGGCCTCGCGGGGACTGCTCGATGTAGCGGAGTTGGGTCTACTTCCGCCTGCTCCCCGGCTCTATCGTCAGGATTTATCCCTGCCAGGCACTAATCCTTGGGCGAAAGGGGTTCCCCCATTTCTAGAGAGACTCCAGGTGGACGCCGTTGTTCTCACGCACGCCCACTTAGATCACTGTGGCTATCTCTCATACATCCAGAGCCAAACACCGATCGTTTGCTCCTTGACTACAGCCTTCTTGATGAAAGGGATTCAAGATACGTCTAAGGGCGATCTCGAAAAGGAAATTTGCTATGTCATACCTAGGGAAGTGAAAAACGGGGTTCTGCACTCTGGGCACTGGAAGACTGTAGCTTCCAAACAACGAGTTTTCCTTACACTTGATGAATTAAAGTTGTCTGCCGATGCGTACGGGTTTTGGGCGAACCCAATTGGTTCCAGGCCGATGGTGCACACGCCAATCCAAGGCATCAAGAGTGTGAAGAACGTGAAGATTCTTAGCTATGAAGTTGACCACTCAATTCCGGGCGCAACCGCCTTTGCCCTAGAAACAGAGGCGGGCTGGATCGCATACACGGGAGACATCCGTCTGCATGGAAATCGCGGTGCCAGAACGCAAGCATTCGCGGAGGCAGTTTCGAAGCTGAAACCAAAGGTTTTGCTTTGCGAGGGTACAAGGGTCACTCGATTGGATGATGCAGTGATAACTGAAGCTGATGTGAAAGATCGGGTCGCTGAAGTCATCAAGAATACTTCCGGTCTAGTGATCGCTGACTTCGGATCAAGAAACATCGAACGGCTTCTGACTTTTCGAGAAGTGGCATCCGATTCTAAACGGCAACTCGTCCTCATGACGAGAGATGTCCACCTGCTGCGAGCTTACCATCTCACGACAGGACAATGCCTTGAGCCATCGCAGGATCCACTGCTGCGGCTCTATCAGGAACAGAAATCAACTGAATCCACTGCTGAAAAGACCCTCTACGAAACCTATAAGAACATTCTCATTGATCCAACCGAGATATCCAAGAAGCAAGCCCAGTTCATCCTGTGTTTCAGCTTCTGGGATCTAAATGAACTTATCGAGGTCAGACCTGTCCCACGAAGTATTTACATATACTCCTCGAGCGAGGCCTACGACGAGGAACAAAAAGCGGATATGGGGCGCCTTAGGAATTGGCTTGAGCATTTCGGGATCAAGCCATTCGGCGTCCCTGACCCGAAGACAGGCAAGGCTCTACCAGAAGAAGTCGGGTTCCATTCCTCGGGCCACGCTTCCGCGGATGACCTCTTGCAAGTGATCAATTTCGTGAATCCAGAAGTTCTTATCCCCATACACACTGAAAACCCCCAGTTCTTTGTCGAACGGTGCGGCAAGGAAAGGAAAGTTATACTCCCAACGACACTGCAGCCCATTCCATTTTGACCGCCTTCTACAATTTGGGTCTTCGGCGGCGCACGCTCAGTTTGACTCGCATGCGCGGGTCTATATATACTCGCCGTTTGCATA